>CASEIX010000029.1 GCA_949288095.1 uncultured Eubacteriales bacterium | reverse complement strand
TTCGAGTCGCGGATGGCTCACCAAATGAAACTAAATAATAATTTATTATTTAGTTTCTTATATAAGGCCCCGTGGTCAAGCGGTTAAGACACCGCCCTTTCACGGCGGAGACATGGGTTCGATTCCCGTCGGGGTCACCAATTTTGCCACTTTAGCTCAGCTGGCCAGAGCATCGCACTTGTAATGCGAGGGTCCCCAGTTCGAATCTGGGAAGTGGCTCCATTATAAAGGTCATTCGTTTTGAGGGAAGCTCTTGATGATTGGCTTTTTTTTATGTCTAAAAATAAAGTATCTATATTTTTTTCTTGATTTATGATAAGCTATAGAAGTAAAACATTTATAAAATTCAAAAGAAGGGAAATAAAATGAGAGAAAAATTAAAAACATATAAATACATTTTTATCATTTTAGTAGTAGCCATTATTGCATCAATTCCTCTTTTTAGAAAAGATTTAGATGTGTATTATGATGATGGAATCCAACATATTGCCAGAGCATATGCAACGTATCTATCTAGTATAAATGGTGAACATACGGAAGTTTTATCTAGTCTAACAAATGGATTTGGATATAGCTGGGATTTCTTTTATGGAAATCTTTCAATTATATTGATTTTAATAGGTAAATGTATAACAACGACTTTTATAGGAGGATATAAATTTACTTTATTTATAGGACTTTTTCTTTCTCGGAATAACCATGTATTGGTTTGTGAGTCAATTAACCAAAAGTAAAGAGGTGGGAACGCTTGCAGCAATTTTATACATGTTAATGCCATATCATTTAAATGATATGTATATTAGAAATGCATTAGGAGAATTTTTAAGTTACATTTTTATTCCATTGGTATTTTTGGGATTGTATAAAATGTTTCAAAAAGAAAAAGGGATTTATCTATTATGCATAGGGGCTGTTCGGTTTAATTTTAACACATATTTTAATGACCCTGTTAACAGCGATTATGGCTGGTATTTATGTATGTATAAATATTCTACAATTAAAAGATAAGAAAATTTTAAAACAATTGGGGATTTCTGTATTATGTGTTCTTGGAATAAGTGCTTTTTTCTGGATGCCCATGATAGAAACCTATTTTTCAGCAGATTATGCAGTATATCAAGAAGGGGAGATGGCAACCACAGAATCTCTAAATGAAAGTGGATTAGATATTAAAACATTGTTATATACAGATACAAAAGGAGATACAACACATGTATTTGAAGTGGGAATACCAATTTTAATAATGCTTTGTTTATCTATATTTGTCATAAAAAAAGGAATCAATAAAACATACAGAAAAGAGTATATTTTATTTCTGGTTTTAGGAATTGTATCTACTATAGTAACAATCAAACAATTCCCATGGGGAATATTTGAAGACATTTTTCAAATTATACAATTTAAATGGAGAATGTTATTATTTTCAAATTTCTTCTTAGCCATTATTTGTGCAATTAATATGGATATGGTTATAAAGAACTTTAATCATAAAGATATTATAGCTATTACCACAATCTTTATTTTATATCTTGGATTACTTATACCATTCCTACCAATAAATTCAGAGATTCGAGATATCGACCAATACACTATAGGAGAAGTTACAGAAAATAAAAGAAATGCTATTGTGGGAATGGGAAAAGGAGAATATTTACCTGTAAAGAGTAATGACAATAGAGAATATATAAGAACAAGAGAAGATACAGTTTATGTGATAAAAGGTATAGGAGTAAGCGAAGAAGTAAATAAAAATGGACAGAATTTAAGTTGCAAAATAAAGATTTTAGAAAATGCAACAATCGTGGAATTTCCATATATATATTATCCTGGATATAAAATAACCATAAATGGTGAAGAGATAGAAGGATTTGAAAGTGAAAATGGATTTTTAGCAACTTCTTTACCGGAAATGTCAAGTTCAGAAGTTGTTGTAGAATATGTAGGAACTAATTTAATGTTTATATCAAAAATGATTTCTATAATGACATTAATAATTATCATTGTATATGAAATTTATAAAAAAAATAAAATACAAAAAGAAGGATAAGAAGAAAAAGGAATTTGCTATTTATAATAGAAAATGATAAAATAAGGAAAAAAGAGGAAAAGAAGAGGTAAACTATGGGAAAGGTAGCAATTGTAACAGGTGGTTCAAGAGGAATTGGAAAAGCCATTGTAGAAACTTTAGCAAGAAAGAATATAAAAGTAATTGCAAATTATAATCAATCTGAAGAAAAAGCAAAAAAATTAAAAGAAGAATTAGAAAAAGAAAATATCTCAATAGACATCTTTAAAGCAGATGTATCTAAGAGGGAACAAGTAAAAGAGATGGTGGATTATACCATAAAAAAATATGGAAAAATTGATATCCTTATCAATAATGCAGGAATAGATCAAGAAAAAATGTTTCAAGATATTACAGACGAAGATTGGGACAATATTGTAAAAGTAAATTTATATTCTGTCTTTTGTACCACACAGGAAGTTATACAATATATGATAAGCCAAAAAAATGGGTGTATTATTAATATTTCTTCTATTTATGGTATTAATGGAGGCGCTTGTGCAGTGGCATATTCTGCTACAAAAGCAGGAATAGATGGAATGACGAAAGCTTTAGCTAAAGAAATAGGACCTTCAAATATAAGAGTAAATTCAATAGCTCCAGGATATATAGATACAGATATGAATAAAAGATATTCAGATAAAGAAATCGAACAAATAAAAGAGGAAACACCACTAGAAAAAATAGGTAAACCAGAAGATATTGCTAAATGTGTAGAATGGCTTGTAGAGGATAGTTTTACAACAGGACAAGTGATTTCAATAAATGGTGGTTGGGGATAATCATTTAATATTTTATATAAATTTTAATATCAAAAAAGAGGCTTTTGTATGAAAGCCTCTTATATTTTATTCTTCATTATTTGTTGCTTTTCTTTTATAGTTTCCAGAAATAATTTTTGGAAGATATGTGATAATCTTGTATACAGCTAAACGTATCTTTTTACTCCATAGATAAGCTCTTCTTAATTTTCTAGGAGAAGCTAATGAAATAGGTTCATCATCCAAAACTAATAATTCTGTTGGAAGTTTTTCTAATTGAAATACATAATTTTGACCATTGTTATTATCCCAATTATTATTTTCATCTCTAAAGCAAAAATTAAAAGTATTTCCTTCACCCAATGAGATTTCAGCTTGGAATCCTAAATCTGTTTTTTCCATAACAGCATCATTTACATTATTCCAATTATCACCAAAACCATAATGAATAGATACTTCCTTAGAAGCATCTTGAAATAATTTTCCTGTATATGAAATTTTCACTCTTGTATTTTCAATTAATTTATCAGTATTAAAAAATATATTTTTTGTTAATTCCATTTTTAACTCTCCTTGTTTATCTTTTGCTAAAAACATTATAATATTAAATTTTACATTCTTCAAGTATTTTTTCTAAAAATAAACAAAATATTAAAAATGTAATCAAACTGTAACTATTTTGTAACAAATATGTGAATGAGGAAAAGCCAAACTGAATAAGATATATAAGCAAAGAAAATCTATCCTGAACCATATAAATATATTGTCAAAAAAGCAAGAATATGATAATATTTAAAGAGAATGAAAAGGGGAAGATATTATGAAAGAAGATTTAATGGAGGCGAAAGAATTGAAGCCAAAAGAAGAAATGGAAGAAAAGATACAAGAAGAAAATGATGAAGTAGAATTATTAAAAGAAGAAAAAGAAGAAATCGTACAAGATGAAAAAGATGAAAAAGAGGAAGTAAAAATAGAAGAGTCAAATAAAATGGAAAAAGATAAAAAATCAGACAATGAAGAAAAAAAGGAAAAGGAAGAAGAAAAGTCTAAAAAGAGTACAGAAAAACAAGAAGATATTAAAGAAGAAACAAAACAAGAAGGAAAAAAAGATAAAAAGAAAAATAATAAAGAAAATAAAAATGAGAAAAAACAAACGAAAAGGGTAAAAAGATTCATTATTTCTATCATAATTGTCATAATTGTTGCTTTGCTATTTTCTACAGTATTTGCATTAACCAATATTAATAATGAAAAAATTATTAGTGGAGTTACAATCAAAGGAGTAGAAGTCTCAGGATTAACAAAAGAAGAGGCAATTGCAAAATTAGAAACGGTGTATTCTGAAAAAATGCAAAATAATATTATGCTTCAATATGAAGAATTAGAGTCAGAATTAAATCCAACACTTATGGAAGTAAATTATGATATAGAAAAAGCCGTAAATGAAGCATATTCTTTAGGAAGAGATGGAAATATATTTATCAATAATTACAATATATTAGGAACACTAATTGGAAAAAGAGATTATGATGTAGATATGACAATGAATGAGGAAACAACAAAACAAACTATTAACGACATTGGAGCTAACTTACCAGGAATTATGATAGAATCTAGTTATAGTGTAGAAGATGATCAATTAATTATTACTAGAGGAAAAGAAGGCGTTGTTATTAGTACAGATACACTTTTGTCAGAAGTAAAAGAAATGCTAAAGGATATTCATGAAACAGAAAATGTGATAGAGATTCCAGTGGAAACAAAAACACCACAAGAAATAGATATTGATAAAATCCATAGTGAAGTTTATCAAGAACCACAAGATGCTTATTATACAAAAGAACCTTTTACAGTATATCCAGAAGTAGAAGGAATTGACTTTGATGTAGAAAAGGCAAAAGAAATTATTGCATCAGAAGTAAAAGATGAATATGTAATCGAACTTATTATTACAAAACCAAAAGTAACAATAGAAGATATTGGGACAGAAGCATTTCCAGATAGATTGTCAACTTTTTCAACTAGATATGATGCAAGTGACAAAGATAGAACAACAAATCTAGTAATAGCTTGTCAAAAATTAAATGGAAAAGTGATTATGCCAGGAGAAACATTTTCATATAATGCAACATTAGGTCCAAGAACATATGCAGCAGGTTATCGAAATGGAAAGATATATGAAAATGGTCAAGTTGTAGATGGATTAGGTGGAGGTATTTGCCAAATTTCTTCAACACTATATAATGCAGCTTTATTGTCAGATATGGAAATTGTAGAAAGAAGAAATCACCAATTTGTGACATCATATGTAAGTGAGGGAAGAGATGCAACTGTTGTATATGGTGCAACTGATTTTAGATTTAAAAATACCAGAACGTATCCTGTAAGACTTGTGGCATCTGCTAAAGGAGGAGTGGCTACAGTTTCTGTATATGGAATCAAAGAAGCAGATAGAGAATATACATATTCTTTTAGAACAGAGCCAATATCGACTATACCATATACAACAAAATATATTGAAGATTCAAGTTTAGGAGCTGGGAAAGAAGTTGTAACACAAAAAGGAACAAATGGATTAGTTTGTAAAACATACATGACGAAAATGTTAAATGGAAAAGTAGTTTCAACAAAATTACTTTCAACAGATACTTATAGTGCAATGCAAAGAATTGTTAAGAGAGGAACATCAACAACAACTTCTAATCAAAGTTCATCTACAACAACACCTCCAAGCAATACAGAAACAAATAGTGATCCAACAGAACAAACTCCAGAAGAGACACTTCCAACGCAAAAACCAGAAGATACACAAGAATCAGAACAAGGAGCTCAAACGGAAACAACAGAATAGATTATGAAAAAAATAAAAATAGATGACGGCGTTTTTTACAAAAAACGTCGTTTTCCATTGACAAAAGGAAAAAAAGTAGTATAATAATATATGTCTAAATGAAAAAATGCGCCATTAGCTCAGTTGGTAGAGCAGCAGACTCTTAATCTGATGGTCGGAGGTTCGATTCCTCTATGGCGCACCACTACAATAATAAAAAGTAAATCTAAATAGGTATAAAAATATTAGATTTATTTTTTTGTTTTTAAATACAAATTATGTAAATTTTAAAAAGGGGTGAGAGATTTGCTAAAAATTTATAACACAAATATGGAAACAAACAAATTAGAAGAAATTAAAGAATTTAGAAAAGGAAGCTGGATTAATTTAGTAAATCCCTCCGAAAATGAAATAAAAAGAGTGTGTGAAAGCATCAATATTCAAGAAGATTTTATAAGAGATGCATTAGATTATGAAGAAAAAGCCAGAATTGACGAAGAAGAAGATGACAATACCATTCTTTTTGTGATAGATGTTCCAGTAATTGAAAAAAGTGAAGATAATGATATCTATTCTACAATGCCATTAGGAATGATAGTGGTAAGAGATGACTTTTTCATAACGGTATCTTTAAGAAAAAATAAAGTTATAGAAGATTTTGAAAAAAGAAAAATAAAGAATTTTCAAACATATAAAAAGACGAGATTTATTTTCCAAATCTTTTACTTGAATTCATCATATTTCTTAAATTACCTAAAACAAATCAACAAAGAAACAGAAATTGCAGAATATATTTTAAAAAATTCTATGAAAAATAAAGAATTGCTAAAATTATTGAGTTTAGAGAAAGGTTTGGTATATTTTGCAACATCATTAAAATCAAATGAAATTGTCATGGAGAAAACCATGAGAGGAAAAATTGTAAAATTATATGATGATGATGAAGACATACTAGAAGATGCCATTATTGAAAATAGACAGGCCATAGAAATGGCTCAAATATATACCAATATCCTAAATGGAACAATGGATGCGTATGCCTCTATTATTTCCAATAACCTAAATGGTGTAATGAAATTTTTAACATCTATTACTATTGTATTAGCAATTCCTACAATGATATCAAGCTTTTGGGGAATGAATGTACAATTACCATTTGAAAATAGTCCAATGGGATTTATTATCATGGTATTAATAGCAGTTGTATTAACACTAGTGGTAACATGGTGGTTAAAGAGAAAAGATATGTTAAATTAAAAAATACAGTTATAAAATATGGAAAAGAACCTAAATGATTAGATAAATTTCTAATATTAGGTTCTTTTTATTATGAATTTAAAGTTTCAGATATTTTTGTTAATTCACCTTTTAAAAATGTATACATACTTTCTCCAATAGAAGTATCAGATCCAGTTTCATATAGAGAAATCGTTTTGCTAATATCTAATAACTTCATTTTTTTCGTAGTTGAAGAGGAATCTTTATACATATATATTGGTGTATAACTTACATTATCTATTGTAACAGATTCATCTGTGTGTTTCGTTATTTGTAAATCTAAAATAATAGAAGTTCTTGTATTATCAGCATTTTGGTCACTAATAAAATTTCCTAAAGAGTAAATAATAAAACCATCTTGCGTTGTACCATCTTCCAAAGTAACTGTTCTCTTCTCCATTTTTTGTAAAACATGAGGGTGTGTTCCTAAAATAATATTTACACCATTTTGAAAAAGGAAATCAGCTAATTCGTTTTGAGTATCATTAGGAATAGTGCTATATTCTGTTCCCCAATGTACAGAAGCTACGATAATATCTGCTTCTTGTGATTTGGCAGTTTCTATATCATTTTTAATTAATTCTTCATCAATTAAATTAATGCAGTAAGGTTTATCAGATGGAATGGTAATTCCATTTGTTCCATAAGCATAATTTAAAAATGCAATTTTAATACCTTTTACATATCTAAATACAATCGTATCTCGTTTTTCTTGTGTTTGATAAGTACCTACATGAGAAATATCAGCTTTGTCTAAAATATCAATTGTTCTAGATAATCCATCAAAACCATAATCTAAACTATGGTTCCCAGAAGTAGAAACAACATCAACTCCTAGTTTCTTTAAATTATATGCTAATGCATCAGGTGTGTTAAATCTTGGATAATTACTATATCCCACATCTTCACCTGCAAATGTGGTTTCTAAATTAGCAACTGTAATATTAGAATTTTTTATATAATATTCAATATCTTCAAAAACATAAGAAAAATCATATTCACCAGTATTTGCATTATATGCATCCATATATTGTGTGTTATGACACATAATATCTCCAATAGCTGTTAAATGAAAAGTAGTATCTTCATTTGTATTTTGTGTAGTATCATCAAGACCATCTGCATTTTCTTCTACATTACTTGCAGATTCTAGGTATTGTTCTGTAATGGAATGATATTTAACCCAATCATTTACAATATTAAATACCATAACAATCAGAAATAAGACAAGTAATACCAATACAACTTTTACTAAAATATTTGTAATTTTTTTTGTATCATCTTGACTAGCATTTTTACGGTTTCTACGATTTCTTTGATTTCTTCTCAAATATTTATCCTCCTAATATTCTTTCCTATAAATTATCACAAAAAAGAAAAATTTTCAATAATTGCATAAATAAAAAGAAAAAAGGTTAAAATAATATAAAAATACAGTAAAAGGAGGAAACAAAATGAAAGTAATAGACAAAATTGCATTAGTTTTAATCATTATTGGTGCTATCAACTGGGGATTAATTGCATTGTTTGAATTAGATTTAGTGGCATTAATATTTGGAGAGATGACGATTTGGTCAAGAATCGTATATGGACTAGTAGGATTGTCTGGTTTATGGGGTATCAAGTTGTTATTTGATGATTAGGAAATATCTTAAATGGAATAAAAATAAATTTTCAAAGGGAATCATGGATTCCCTTTTTTCCGTATGTAAAATCCTTGAAAAATATGTAAAAATAGTATATAATACCAACGATAAGAAGCTTAATTTGTTGTATATAAAAAACAAATGAAAGTCAGGGTAAATATGTTTTATACAATAAAAAGCCAAAAAGAAAGGAATGAAATACATGCTAAGTGCAAATGGAGTAACCGTTAGATTTGGAAAAAGAGTCCTTTTTGAAGATGTCAATATAAAATTTGGAAAAGGGAATTGTTATGGAATAATAGGAGCAAATGGTGCAGGAAAATCTACTTTTTTGAAAGTATTATCAGGAGAAATAGAACCAAGTAAAGGGGATGTGAGTTTAGATAAAGGAGAAAGATTATCTGTATTAAAACAAGACCACTTTGCTTTTGAAGAATATACAGTCATGGATACGGTCATCATGGGAAATAAAGAGTTATATGATATCATGAAAGAAAAAGAAGCCATTTATGCAAAACCAGATTTTTCAGAAGAAGATGGTATGAAAGCTGCAAAATTAGAAGAAAGATTTGCAGAATTAGATGGTTGGAATGCAGAATCAGATGCAGCTATTTTATTAAATGATTTAGGAATTATACCAGATAATCATTATAAATATATGAAAGAGCTTGAAGCAAAAGAAAAGGTAAAAGTATTATTAGCACAAAGCTTATTTGGAAATCCAGATGTTTTACTATTAGACGAGCCAACAAACGACTTAGATATGAAAAGTATTAACTGGTTACAAGATTTCTTAATGGATTTTGAAAATACAGTTATTGTTGTATCACATGATAGATATTTCTTAAATAAAGTATGTACACATATTGCTGATGTTGACTTTGGAAAGATTAAAGTATACCCAGGAAACTATGATTTCTGGTATGAATCAAGTCAATTAGCTTTAAAACAAGCAAGAGAACAAAATAAAAAGAAAGAGGAAAAAATAAAAGAATTACAAGAATTTATTGCTAGATTTAGTGCCAATGCTTCCAAATCAAAACAAGCAACTTCAAGAAAGAAAACATTAGAAAAGATTGAATTAGAAGAAATAAAACCATCTAATAGAAAATATCCATATGTAGATTTTAAACCAGATAGAGAACCAGGAAGAGAAATCTTACAAGTAAAAAATATTTCAAAAACCATTGATGGTGTAAAATTATTAGATCATATTTCATTTGATGTAAAACAAGGAAATAAAATCGCGTTTTTAGCAGATAATGAACTAGCAAAAACCGTGTTATTTCAAATTATAGAGGGAGAAATGGAACCAGATGAAGGAGAATTGGTTTGGGGAACAACCATCACAAAATCATATTTCCCTAAGGATAACAACTACTTATTTGAAACAGATGAAAGTATAACAGACTGGCTTAGAAAATATTCGAAAGATCCAGATGAAACTTATGTTAGAAGCTTTTTAGGAAGAATGTTATTTTCAGGTGATGAAGCTTTAAAACAAGTGAATGTTTTATCTGGTGGAGAAAAAGTAAGATGTGTATTATCAAAAATGATGTTATCAGGAGCAAATTTCTTAATATTTGATGAACCAACAAATCATTTAGATATGGAAAGTATTACCTCACTAAATGAAGGTATGAAGAGATTTACAGGAAATATTTTATTTACATCACATGACCATGAATTAACACAAACAGTTGCTAATAGAATTATTGATATAAAAGAGAATGGAAAAATTGTTGACAGAGAAGTTACCTATAATGAATATTTAGGAGTAGAATAAAAAGGGATTTTGGAAATGGACTCAAAAATCCCGATTGTAAAATCTGTTGGATGTAGGAGGAAAACTGATTTTATGGAAAGAGTAGATAAAGTAAATTACTATTTAGACATTGCAGAAAGTGTAGCTGAAAGAGGAACATGTCTTAGAAATAATTATGGAAGTATTATTGTAAAAAATGATGAAATCATTTCAACAGGATATACAGGAGCTCCAAGAGGAAGAGAAAATTGCATTGATTTAGGATATTGTACAAGACAAAAATGTGAAATGCCAAGCGGAAAAGGTTATGAAAGATGCAGATCTGTACATAGTGAACAAAATGCGATTATTAGTGCTGCAAGAAAAGATATGATAGGTGCTACATTGTATTTAGTAGGAATTAATCAAAGAAATGGAGAATATGTAAAAGATAATGAGCCATGTTCTTTTTGTAAAAGAATGATTATTAATGCTGGAATTGAAAAGGTAGTTATGAGGGATACGAAAAAAGAATACAGAGTAGAAGAAGTAGAGAATTGGATACAAAATGATGATACAATTTTTAAAGAGGATTGAAAAATAATTACAATTTTAGCTTTGTCAAATTTGATTTAAAACGCAGTTACATACAAATAGTATGCGCCTTTGCCTTTTAAATCAAATTTTCCTTGCTAAAATTTAATTCTTTTCCAATCTTTGGATATTATAGAGAAAAGGAATGTGAAAAAGAATGGATAAAATTATGAATACAATTGCAGAAGAATTAAATATTAAGCCAAAACAAGTAGAGGCTACAATTAAATTAATTGATGAAGGGAATACCATTCCCTTTATTGCACGTTATAGAAAAGAAGTAACAGGGGGGCTAAGTGACGAAATCCTTAGGGATTTGGGAGAAAGATTAAATTACTTAAGAAATTTAGAACAAAGAAAAGAAGAAGTCGTAAAATCAATTGATGAACAAGGAAAATTAACAGATGAAATCTTACAGGCAATTGCTGTTTGTAAAACATTAGCAGAAGTAGAAGATATCTATAGACCATATAAGCAAAAGAAAAAAACAAGAGCAACAGTAGCAAAGGCAAAAGGATTAGAGCCATTGGCCAATATCATTATAGAACAAAAAGAAACAAAACCAATATTGGAAATTGCAAAAGAATATGTGAATATCGATACTTTATCAGAAGAGGATAAAAAGAACAAAGATAAAGTTGTCGCAACACCAGAAGATGCAGTACAAGGAGCTTTAGATATTATCGCAGAAGATATTTCAGATAATAGTAAATATAGAAAACAAATCAAGAGAATATGTTATAGAGAAGCAACTATCCAAACAAAATCTGCAAAACCAGAAGAAAAATCAAATTATGAGATGTATTATGATTATCAAGAAGCGATAAAATACATACCAAGTCATAGAATATTAGCAATTAATCGTGGAGAAAAAGAGGATTTTCTAAAAGTAAAAATTGAAAAACCAGAAGATAAAATATTAGCATATATAGAAAGAGATATGATAAAAGGTGAAACACAATTTACCCAAATGCTAAAGGATACAATTTTAGATAGTTTTAAAAGATTAATTGAGCCATCAATCGATAGAGAAATTCGTTCAGACTTAACAGAAAAGGCAGAAGATAAAGCTATTAAAGTATTTGGTAAAAATTCAAAACAATTATTGTTAGGAGCACCAATTAAAGGAAAAACAGTTATGGGATTTGACCCAGCATATAGAACAGGATGTAAAATTGCTGTTATTGATGAAACAGGAAAATTATTAGATTACACAACTGTTTATCCAACAGAACCTCAAAATGATGTAGAAGGTGCGAAAAAAGAATTATTAAAACTAATTGAAAAAGATAAAGTTGATATGATAGCGATTGGAAATGGAACAGCATCAAGAGAGTCAGAAATGTTTGTAGCAGATATGATAAAAGAAGCTTCAAGAGATGTACATTATGTGATTGTTAGTGAAGCAGGAGCATCTGTATATTCTGCATCAAAATTAGCAACAGAAGAATATCCAGATATTAATGTATCTATCAGAGGAGCCATTTCCATTGCAAGACGTTTGCAAGACCCATTAGCAGAATTGGTTAAAATAGATCCAAAAGCGATTGGCGTTGGGCAATATCAACATGATGTCAATCAAAAGAAATTGCAAGAAAGTTTAACAGGAGTGGTAGAAGATAGTGTTAACAAAGTAGGCGTTGATGTAAACACAGCGACACCATCATTACTTTCATATGTTTCAGGAATTAATAACACGATAGCTAAAAACATTGTAAAATATAGAGATGAAAATGGAAAATTAAAAAACAGAAAAGAATTATTAAAAGTTCCAAAGCTTGGAAAAGTAGCATTTGAACAATGTGCAGGATTTTTAAGAATATTTGATGGAGATAATCCATTAGAAGTGACAGCTGTTCATCCTGAAAGTTATGAAGCAACAGAAAAATTATTAAATCAATTAGGATTTGATAAAAATGACTTAAAAGATAAAGAAAAATTAGAAGAACTAAGGACAAAATTAAAAAGTGTTAATGTTCAAGAAATGGCAAAAGAATTAAATATAGGAGAAATGACATTAACAGATATTATTGAAGAATTATCAAAACCAGGAAGAGACCCTCGTGAAGATATGCCAAAACCAATTTTAAGAAGTGATGTATTAAAATTAGAAGATTTAAAAGAAGGTATGGTATTAACAGGAACTGTTAGAAATGTAATAGATTTTGGTGCATTTGTAGATATTGGTGTAAAACATGATGGACTTGTTCATATCTCAGAAATGAGTGATAAATTTATCAAAAATCCATCAGATGTAGTATCCGTAGGTGATATTGTAAAAGTAAAAGTTATCAAAATTGATCAAGAAAGACAAAAAGTAGGGCTTTCAATGAAAGTGTAAAATATCCTTTAGAAAACGTTTTGTCCTTTTGGGGACGTTTCTGTTTGGGACATTTTATATTATGGAAATAGAATCAGATTAAAGAAAAAAAAGCACAAGACTTAAATCTTGTGTTTTTATTTTTTATATTCAATGCTAGGTCTGTCCCTTTTGTTCAATTTTTGAACGATTTGACACGTCCCTATTGTTCAGGTTTATATTTTTCTTGTATTTCTTGTATTTCATCATAATGATTTTTTAAAATGTCTAAGAATATATCATCTAATTCTGGGTCAAATTGTGTTCCCCTACATCTTTCAAATTCTGAAATAATCGTGTCTAAATCTAAAGAGTCACGATAAGCTCTTCTAGAAGCCATAGCATCAAAACTATCTGCAATGGTTGCAATTCTTGCTAAATATGGAATATCATTACCTGCAAGTTTTCCTGGATATCCTGTTCCATCATATTTTTCATGATGATGTTCTACAATTGGCAAAATATCATCAAATATAGAAGCATTTGATAAGATATGAACACCAATATTAGGATGCTGTTTAATTTGAGAATATTCTTCATCTGTTAATTTTGATTCTTTTAATAATATACTATCAGGAACACCAATTTTTCCAATGTCATGGAATAATCCACCAATTTCTAATGTGTGTAAATCTTCATCTGATAAGCCTAATTTTTTACCAATTAGTACAGAAATAGCAGCGACTCTATCAGAATGTCCTCTTGTATACACATCTTTTGCTTCAATTGTGTATCTTAAAGTTTTGATAGAATCTAAATATGCTTGTTCTAATTTTTCGTATGTATCAGACAATTTGGCATTTATCTCTTTAATTTCATTCATTTGTTTAATAGATTTGATACCTGACTCAATTAATAAAAGTAATTGGTCGAATTTATCACTTTTTTCACAATATCCTTGGATATCTAACCTTCTAATAGTTTCTAAAGGTGGAGCTAAATCTTTATGTCCTGTTAGTAATAAAATATATAAATCTTTATTAAATTTTCTGATTTCTTCAACAACTTGGTCTCCATGAAAAGGTGTCATGATAAAGTCTAAAATCATTAAATCAAAATGTTCTTCTTTTACAAGTTGAATAGCTTGTTGTGGGTCTGTAACACCAGTAAAATCATATCCAGAACGTTTTAAAAATATAGATAGAGAATCTACAATGCCTTCTTCATCATCTACAGCAATAATTCGATATGAATTATTTTCTATGTTTTCTGTATTTTCTACGCCATGTAAATGTGTTCTCATAATATCCTCCTTTTAAACTAAACTTTGAATTATTATATTCATAAAAAAAATAAAAATCAAGCTTTTTACACGATTTTATGTGTAAAAAACTCGATTTTTATGACTAGTTATTTTTTATAATTTTTGTAAAATATACAAAAAATCTAATTAAAAATACAATAAAAATAATAGGCAATTATGTGTAAATGTAAAATAATTATTTTGTTTTTTACAGAAAAAACAGCAACTATTCATAGTGTGATTTTACAAAAGATATCATACTGGCAATATGATTGTAAAAGTAGTTCCTTTTCCTTCTTCTGACTCAAAAGTAATATCACCATTGAAGTGAGCTTTAATGGTAGAGTATGACATATATAAACCTAAACCAGTACCATTTTTCCCTTTTGTCGTAATCATTTCCTTAAATAATTTGTCTTGAACTTTTTTAGGCATTCCACTTGCATAATCTTTTACATGTATTAGAACATGATTATCTTTTGATTCTAATATCAATTCAATATTTTTATTTTTTTCTCCGTTATATGCTTGAATTGCATTAGAAATCATATTATTAATAACTTGAACCAAACTATTAATATCTCCATTAATAACAGTTTGCTCATTGGTTTTCATAGCAATATTTAAATAAATAATTGCATTTTTTAATTCATGCTTCATTAAAATATTGACACGTTTTACTAATTCATCAAGTGTAAAATGGACAGAAGCCGTTTCAGACAAAGTGACAGCTTGTCCTTTTACGGCGGTGATGATATCTGACATATATTCTGTATGTGTTTTTATCTTATCAATCCAAGAAAACATATCTTTTGCAATATCATGATGGTCTTGATAAGTTACTCTTGGATCTTCGATAGAAGCATCATATTCTGATACTAAATCGTGTAATCCTTCTGCTGCACCAGAAATAGACATAATAGGTGTTTTTAAGTTGTGAGCAATTCCACCAATTAATTGTCCAAGTGAAGCTAAACGTTCTCTTTCCATTAAAGTTTCTTGGTTATCATTAATAATTTTTAAATCGTGAATATGTTGAGAAATATCTTTAAATAAAATGAGTGTACCAAGAATAGAACCATGAGATTCAATTCCAGATATTTCTATATTAAAATATTTATCTACATTTATTACTTCTAATTGTATGGAAAATGTTTTATTAGTTGTTTTAGATTTCTTTATATATTCTTTAAAAAGATTATTATCTATTTTAAAATTGGTATTTTTTCCAAACATAGAGAAAAATTCTTTACCTCTTAATTTCGTATCACTTAGTCTAACCATATTTAGAAAAGTTTTGTTAAAATCGATAATTGTATTGTTTTCATCTAATACAATATATCCATCAGACATTCTATCAACAACTGTTTGTAAAGCAATTGGTGTAACATTTAAAAAGTTAAATTTTAAAATAGCTATTGAAAAGAATAGAACAGTTGTTGTAAAAGAGATTGGTGTTACATAAATACTCATTTCTATACCAAATAATCCAACAATATTAATTGCTAAAGGAAAGATAACACCTAAAATTAAAAGTACAGATTGTTTTGAGAAGAATCCTGTATTTTTAATAGAGTATCTAATCAAGTAAAATACACCAACAAAGATTAAGGCATAAGTGTACAAAGAATGTATAGGGAAATATGATCCAAAAACCGTTTCAGAATTTAGGACAGCATATTTTATATAGAACAAATGATGAAAATCATTTGTCCAAAGAATTAACAAGGTCAAAATTGGTATAATAAATAATAGTAAATATTTTTTAGTAAAGGTAATCTTTGTTTTGGCAAATGTTAATCCAAATGCTAGGAAAGCAATTGGCAAAAAGCAAGTACCAACATATACAATATAATCAAAGTAAATAGGTTCAACATCATAAAACCTAGGTATGATAATTGACAACATTTGTCCAATACAACAAATCAAAAGACAAATGATGATTGCAATAAAACACCAGTTGATTTGTTTTTTCTTTTTCACTTTTACATTGATAAATAATAATGTAAATAATAGTAAAGTAGATATTAATAAAGCAATTAAAGCGGCATTACCAACTAACACCATAATATTAACCTCCTATAAGCCCAAGTGTTTTTAAATAATCTAAATATTTAAACAAATAGGTTTTATCAATTGTGCACCATTTAAAAGACAACTTGGTCAAAAATTCATTTGTAAAATCATTATTTAATATGACATTTGAATCATATATTAATTTTTTATTTGTATCAAAATCATTAATAATTCCTGATAAATCATTTTCATTGTTTGCCAATGTTTGATTTACTTTTTCTATAAATTGATCTTCTGGTAAGATATCGATAGCAATTCCATACTGCTTGAAAATAGATATCATTTTTGACATAGGAATATGGTTGCTATTATATACATGTAATACTGTATATGGATGATTGTATTTCACAATTCTGACAATGGCGTCTGCCACATAGTCAACAGGCGTGAACTCACAATAGCCATCTAATAGATAATCTGGTATAGCACCTAATTTGATAAAGGTAATAATTCTATTTAAAAAGGCATTTTCTGAAATATTAATTTGGAATTTACCGTCAGAATAACGATTGGTTATATTGCCTAATCGAATAATTGTACCTTGTAATTTTTTCTTTTGAATGGCTTCCAAAATACGTTTTTCAGCCATGAATTTTGTATATACATATATATTTGAGATATCTTGTTTAATATATAAGTTAGATTCTCTAAATGTGGTTTTTTCTTCTACAGAAGAACCAGAAAAACTACCTTCTGAAAAGACATTACCAGAAACACTTAATGTTGATAAGTGATATAGAGGAATCTGTAAATTACTACAAAAATCAATAATATTATTGACACCATTGATATTAATTTTATCAAATTCAGTAGATTTTCCATAATGTTTGACAATGGCTGCACTATTAATGACACAAGAAAGATTTTTGGTTAATTTTTGAAAATCCTCATCAGCAATTCCTAAGTTTTTAAGAGTAATATCTCCACGTACCATTTTAATACGAGAACCAATTAAATTATGATATTTGTTTCCAAAATAGAATTGCATAATTTTATATAATCTATCTATATAAGAAACATTATTTTTATTACGGACTAGGCAATAAATGGTTGCATCTGTCATATTTAGTAGTTTTTCTAAAATATGAATACCAACAAAACCTGTAACACCAGTTAAAAGTACATTTTTGACATTGGTTTCTCTAAAAGTTTTCAAAATAGGTAATGTATTTATTTTTAAAACTTCATCTATTTTAGAATAATCATATGATTTGATAGCTAATTTTGCTTTGTCATCATCACGAACACCGATTTTTTCTGATAATTTCTTTATTGTAGAATGTGAGAAAATATCAGAATAAGAGATATCTAGTCCTTGTTTAAAAGCTTGAATTTGTAGTTTAATCGCAATTAAAGAATCTCCACCTAATTCAAAGAAATCATCATTAATTCCTATTTTATCAATATTTAGTAAATCTTTCCATAAGTCAACTAGTTTTTTCTCAAAATCATTTCTAGGTGCTTCATAATTTGTATTTTCTTTAATTTTTACAGATGCCAAATATTTTTTATCAATTTTTCCATTGGCTGTTAGAACAAATTTCTCCAATTGTATAAAATGATTTGGAATACTATATAAAGGTAATTTCATAGATAAGAAATTACGTAAGTCATTGATAATAAT
Organism: uncultured Eubacteriales bacterium; assembly: GCA_949288095.1. GTDB lineage: Bacteria > Bacillota > Clostridia > TANB77 > CAG-508 > CAG-269. The sequence continues at coordinate 9,322 of CASEIX010000029.1, read as the reverse complement.
CTTATTTTCAGCTGTGAAATAGGCAACTAAAGATTTTGTGTTTTTGCTTTCCTTTACTAAAACAATACATTTTGTAATAGAAGGATAGTTTAAAATACAATTTGATATTTCACTTAATTCAATTCTGTGTCCATTTAGTTTAATTTGATTATCATCTCTTCCAATAAAAGAAATATTGCCATCAGATAATCGTTTTACAACATCACCAGTTGTATACATGATTTCATCTTCATGGAATGGAGATGGTATATATTTTTCTTTTGTTAATGTCTTTTTATTTAAATACCCTTTTGAAACATTGTCACCAGCAATATATAAAGTTCCAGGAATACCATTTGGTACTAAATTTAAATCTTTATCTAATATGTATCCATGTAAATTATATAAAGGTTTTCCAATAGGAATAATATTATATTTCTTACAATTTGATGGTGTCACTTGAAAAGCGGTTGAACAGATTGTGGTTTCTGTTGGACCATATCCATTAACGATTTTCATAGAAGGGTTTAACTCAAAATATTTTTGAATAATAGATGTTTTAATTGGTTCAACACCAATTAATATTTTTTCTAAATGCGTTTTTTTAGTACTTTGAGATAAGATAACATATACCTCATTTAAAATATTTGGAGGAAGATATGCCATCGTGATTTTTTCTTCTATTAATGTGTTACAAAAATCAAATATATCTTCAATCGTTTCATATTTATATAAATAAAGAGTAGCACCATTTAACAAGGTAAAGAAAAATTCCCATATACTAACATCAAAAGCAATACTTGTACTAGCTAAACAAATATCATTTGTATTAACAGAATCGCCATATAATTTGTTAAAACTATGAATAAAATTATTCAAGTTTTTATTCATCACAATAACACCCTTAGGATTTCCTGTCGTTCCAGAAGTGTAAATACTATAAATTGGGTCATCAGGTAATGTGTGAACACAAATATCAGTAGTAGGATATGTATTTAAATCAATGTGATTCATATGTACAGTTTGTACAGGTAAATCTAAAGTATAGGCATCTGTAATTAATAATGTTGCTTTAGAATCTTCTAGGATATAGCGGACTCTATCTTCTGGAAAATTCTTAGAAATTGGTAAGTAAACAGCACCACATTTCATGATAGATAACATAGCAACAATTAAGTTTGTAGAACGATTTAATAAAGTGGCAACATAATCTCCTTTTTGAATACCTTTTTTTATTAAAAAGTTACTAAATTGATATACTTTATCTTTTAATTGTTTATAAGTTAATGCATTTCCATTATCATTAAGAGCAATCGCATTTGGATGTTTTCTTTCTTGTTCTTCAAACAATTCTATAATACTTGTATTTTTAGGATATTCTAGTGACTGGTTATAGCAAGTTTTTAATATGGCATCTTTTTCTTCTTCAGATAACATAGATATCTCAGAGATTTTTATATCCATATTATCAGTAACACTATCCCATATTTGGGTATAATATTTTAAGAAATCTTGCATAAATTTTTCACTATATAATTTTGTTGAATATTCTAAATTCAATCTATAAAAATTCTTTTCAGGTGTGATTTCTAGCATAAAGTCGAATTTTGATGTTTTGGTATTTGGTGTATAGATATCTGTATGTAATTTTCCAAAATCAAGGTCTATTTTTTCTTCATTTTGAAAAACAAACATCGTATCAAATAATAAATTTCTTGACAAATCCCTAGGGATGTCTAAATCTTCAACCAATTTATCAAAAGGATATGCTTGATGTTCCAAATCTTCTAAACAGTGCTTGGTTATTTCAGATACAAAGTCTTTAAAAGATTTTGTTTCATCAATCGTATTTTTTAAGGCTAAAGTATTAACAAACATACCAAGTGTATGACTAAATTCCTTGACTGTCCTATTTGCTACAGGTGTTCCCACAATGATTTCGTTTTGATTTGTATACTTATATAAAAGAATATAATATACACATAACATAAATATATATGGAGTTGTATTTAATTGAGTGCATAAAGTAGATATTTTATCAATATCTAGAATATAACTTTGCACATGATCACCTATATTAGAATAGGTAGAAGGTCTTGGATAAGTTGTTGGCATGTTTAAGACTGGTATGTCAGAAGCAAATTTAGTATTCCAATAGTCTTTATCAGATTGATAAAGTTTGCTATTGAAATAGTTTTCTTCATATACAGTGTAGTCTTTGTAATCAAATTCATCTATAGTAATTTCTTCTCCATTATATAATTTGCAAAGTTCATCTGTAAAAGTGCTAATTGAAATTCCATCACAAATAATATGGTGAAAATCTGTAAATAAGATAGATTTACCATTATCAAATTTTACTAATTGAACTCTAAATAAAGGTGCTGTGTGTAAATCAAAAGGTTTTAAAAATTCATTAAATAGAGTATCTAAATGACTATATTCGTCATCTAAAACTTCGAGTTTTATTTTATAGTTTGGTAATATTTTTTGTTTAACATCATCATCTTTAATAACAAAATAAGTTCTTAAAGAATCATGAGATGCAATTAATTGATTAATAGATGTTTCTAATTTCTTTATATTTGGCACAGCATCAAAAAGAATTCCTCCAGGTGTATTATACATAAGAGAAGATGGATCTTTTTGAACAGTAAAAAAGATTCTTTTTTGTGCAGATGTCAAAGGATAGGCGTCAGAAACTTTTGCTTTAGATACAGGAATAGATATATTTTCTGAAGAACGAGCTTCTATATAATGACTAAGAGAAGCAATGGTTGGGTAAGAGAAAATATCCTTTATTCCTAGATTGATATCAAAATCAGAACTTAATTTTGTAATGATTTTGATGGCAATTAAAGAATCTCCACCTAATCCAAAAAAGTTACTATCAATACTGATGTTTTCAACACTTAAAAATTCTTCGAAAACAGAAGCCAATGTTTTTTCTAATTCTGTTTTTGGAGCTATATAGACATCATCTACGACTATTTCTGGTAATTTTTTTGTATCGATTTTACCATTAACTGTTAATGGTAATGCTTCCATAAACACAATATGACTAGGTATCATGTAATGAGGTAAGCGTTTAGCAAGTGCATTTTTGATTTCTGTAACATCTTCTTTTGAAGAAACAATAAAACTACAAATAGTATCAATGTTACGGATTTTTCTTACAATTGTTACACTATTATGAACATCAGGTAAAGCTTTTAGTGCATTATTGATTTCTTCTAATTCAATTCTTAATCCTCTAATTTTAATTTGAAAATCATTTCTACCAATATATACAATATCACCATTGGTAGTCCATTTTGCTAAATCTCCTGTTCTATATAAAAGTCCTTTTCCAAAAGGATTTTTTACAAATTTCTTATTGGTCAATTCTGGATTATTGATATATCCTAAAGAAACACCATCACCAGTAATACATAATTCACCAACAAGACCAATAGGGCACAAATTTAGGTCCTCATCACAAATATAAATCTGTACATTAGGAAGCGGTTTACCTAAATTAATATCTTGAGAATCTGTAATATATTTGCAAGTACAACAAGAAGTAGTTTCACTTGGACCATATCCATTATATATTTTTGCATTTGTAAATTGTGAAACTTTATCAAAGAATTTAGGGTCTAGAACTTCTCCTCCTAATTGGATTGCTTTTAAATGTTTCAAACAAGCAGATGTCGTGTTGTTTGAAAGTAATAAATCCATTTTAGAAGAGGTGATTAGCATAAATTCACATTTTTCTTTGTTAATTAATTTACTCATAGGAATTGGGTTTTTAGATTGTTCTTCATTAGCTAATATTAGTTTTTTACCAGATAATAAAGCAATCCAAACTTCAGCTGCAAACATATCAAATGCGACAGAACAGATACTTAAAAAATTAGAAAGTGAGTCTGTGTGCATAGAATATTTGTAGCCATTTACGAGATTAATCATACTAAATCTTTTGATTAAAACGCCTTTTGGTAATCCGGTTGAACCAGAAGTATATACAACAGATAAAGAATCTGTAGGTTTATCTTGGATTGGGATTTCTTGGCTAGATAGTTCTTCCCAATTCAGTGTATCCAAATATACGGTGTTTGCGAAATCTAAATAATTTACATCATAAGCTGTCAATAATAAAGGAGATTTTGCATTTGTAAGCATATATTGAATTCTATCACTTGGTAAATCCTTTTCAATTAGCATATATGTCATATTGGCTTTTAATATAGCTAGCATAGAAATAATGGTGTTGGCAGAACGATTTAGCATAATACCAATCACACTATTTTTAGGCAAGTTTAAAAATAATAGATAATTGGCTAATTGATTAGACAATAAATCTAATTCTTTATATGTGTAGGTTCTATCCTCAAAAACCAAAGCCAAAGAAGAAGCATTTTTTTCTACTTGTTTTTTGAAGACATGTAAAATACTTTCATTTCTATCATAATCTAAATCTGTATGGTTGAAGTCTTTTAAAATTAATTGCTTTTCTTCTTTATCTGTAATTTCTACACTTGATAAAGGTATATCTGGATTTTGTAAAACAAAATCTACCATAGACAAAATACGAGAATGCATATGAGAAATTTCTTCTTTATTAAATTTATTGATTTGGTAATCATAAAAAATATCTAATGTTCCTGTATTGTCCATGTCATAGAAATGAACTTCTAAAGAATCTAAGGTATGGCCACTTTCTATCCATTTTGAATAATAATGCACATCAGAAGATTTACTTTCATCTCTAGCATTTTGATAAGAAAGTACCAAATCATAAGGACTTTCTGTAAGATTATGTTTTTTCTTAATATATTTTAGTAATTTATCATAAGGATATTTTTGGTGTTTAAAGATAGATAGTTGCATACCAGCTACTGTTTTTAGAAATTCAGAAAAAGGTTGTGTTTTATCAATATCTACTTTAAACGGAATGGTACTAATAAACATACCAGATGTATGTTTTTCTTTTACACCACTTCTATTTAAAACAGGTGTACCAATAATAGGAGAAGTGGCATGGTTCATTTTAGACAAATATAAAGAATAAATCGCCATAAAAAATGTATATATAGAGCAATTTGAGTTTTTACATAAATCTAAAATTTTTGTATATATATCATTAGATAACTGAAATGTTTTTCTTTTTGCTCTTGTATCTAATTCGTGTTTATTTTTATTAGAAATATAACAAACATCAAATTCATTATCAAAAAGTGTATGCCAAAATGCTTCATCTTTTTGATAACGAGATGAAGATAGATAATTTTCTTGTGAATGAATATAATCAATGTAAGAAGGGAATTTCGAATCATCTATTTTCTCATTTTTTAGAAGTGAAGAATAAAAGCCCATAACTTCATTGATTAATAAACTCATATTCCATGCATCAGAAATTAAATGATGTAAAGTGGCATTAAATCCACCTGTACCATCTGGTAGTTGAAACATGGTAAAAGAAAATAGAAAAGAATGAAAAAGAATAAATGGTTTTTCTACAATTTTTTTATTAAATTCAGTTACTTCATTTAAGTCTTTTAAAGAAACCAAATCAATAGATATATCAGAAAAATCTTCTATATATTGATAAGGTGTACCATTTATTAATTTCAATTTTAAATGTAAAGAATCGTTTTTTTGTGCGTATAAAGTTAAAGCTTTTTCTAAAAGCGTAAAATTAACTTTATCTTTGATCAATACATAACCACCAATGTTGTTAAGATTTGAATTACTGAAAAATAGTTCTGTATCCCAAATATTCTTTTGTGAACTTGTTAATTCATAAATATTATTTTCTAACATTTTGTCCTCCGCGATTTTAAATACATTTATCATGAACAATTATATAATTCCGTAAAAAAAAAATCAACTAAATATTGTAAAATATTGTCGTCATATTAGATAATTTGTTACAAAGTAAAACGATGAGATAGAAAATAATGTTATTTTTCTATAAAATCTCTAATAACGAGTTGTTGTATATTTATTTTTCATAAATTCCTCGGCTCAATGCGTGCTTTAGCCTTTCTAATTATAAAAGAAACGAGCCTCTCGGTATTCCCGCCTCCTCATTTCTTTAATATTAAGAAAGGCTACAAGCACTTCAATCACATTCGTCATTTATGAAAAATAAATATACAACAATTCGTTTCTTATTAAACACAAAATCGTTACAAATTTCAAAATTAAAATAATGTTATGTCTTGAAAAATAAAAAGAATAACGATACAATGAAGAAAAAGGAGGGAGCATATGGGAGATAATGAAAATAGAAAGGTATATGAACCAAGAATTGTAAAAAATTATAGGGAGATGATAGAATATTCGGTAAAAAACTATGCAGATAAAGTAGCCTATAAATATAAGAAAAATGGAGATTTAAAACATGTAGAATATGTAGAAAAGACATATGAACAAGTAGGAAAAGACATCAAAGCATTTGCAACAGAGTTATTAAATAAAGGATTAGAAAAGAAAAAAATTATTGTCATTGGAAATAATCGATATGAATGGTGTGTGACTTATTTAGCAGTCACAAGTGGAAATATGATTATTGTTCCATTAGATAAAGCGCTTCCAGACAATGAGATAGAAAATTTAGTAACAAGAAGTGAGGCAGAAGTTGCTATATTTGATAAAAAATATGTAGAGGTTATGAAAAAATTAAAGAAAGATACAAATGTAAATCTAAAAATGCTAGTTTGTATGGATGATATCAAAGATAACGAAGTAGAAAAATTTTCACAGTTAATGAAAAAAGGTGAAGAATTAATAAAAAATGGTGATGACCGTTATGAGAAAGTAGAAATCAATCCTGAAAAAATGTCAATCATGTTATTTACATCAGGAACCACCAATCTCCCAAAAGCCGTTATGCTATCTCAAAAAAATATATGTGCCAATTTATCGGATTTTGCTTCATGGGTGAAGCTATATCCAACAGATACCTTACTTTCTTTTTTACCAATTCATCATACATTTGAATGTACGGTAACATTTCTTTATGGATTTTATAGTGGATGTACAGTAGCCTTTTGTGATGGATTAAAATATATTCAAAAAAATCTTGCGGAATATAAAGTTTCTGTATTTGTAGCTGTTCCGTTAGTATTAGAAACGATGTATAAAAAGATTCAAAAAGCAATTCATGATCAAGGAAAAGATAAATTGATTAATCGAATGATAAAAATATCTAATGGACTTTTAAAATGTAAAATAGATTTAAGAAAAGTCATTTTTAAACAAATATTAGATAATTTAGGTGGAAATATTCGTTTAGTATTATATGGCTCAGCCCCTATGGACAAAGAAACCATTGTAGGATTTAACAATTTTGGAATTGCATTAGTACAAGGATATGGTTTAACAGAAACATCACCAGTTATTGCAGCAGAATCAGACAAAGAAAAAAGACCAGGATCTGTAGGACTAGCTTTACCGAGTCTAAATGTAAAAATCGATCATCCAGATGAAAATGGAGAAGGAGAGATTTTAGTAAAAGGTCCAAGTGTCATGATGGGATATTATCACAACGAAGAAGAAAATAAAAAAGCATTTGTTGACGGTTGGTTTAGAACAGGAGATTATGGATATATAACAGAAGATGGATTTATCTATGTAACAGGTAGAAAAAAAGATATCATTGTTCTAAGAAATGGAAAAAATGTATATCCACAAGAAATTGAATTTTTGATTAATAAACTTCCTTATGTAATAGAATCTTTAGTGTATCAAAGAGAAAAAGATAAAACAGATACCATGTTATGTGCTAAAATTGTATATGATAAAGATATCATAAAAGAAAAGTTAGGAGAAAAAACAGAAAAAGAATACAAAGATAGTATTTGGAAAGAAATAAAAGAGATTAATAAACAATTGCCAGTATTTAAACATATAAAACAAATCACCATAACAACAGAACCATTAATAAAAACAACAACACAAAAAGTAAAACGTTATGAGGAATTAAAAAGAGTTTAAGAGTGAAAAAGGGATTTTGGGGACGTGTTAAAATGGACGATTTTTGGACAAAAGGGACAGGTTTGAATTAAGTCAGACCTGTCCCTTTTGATAACTCTTTAACGATTCAATGACTAAAATTGAAAATATTGTGAATACTATTTTTGAGGTGATTTTGTTGAGAAGAGCCAAGAAAAAAAGTAGTGGTAAAAAAATTGTGATGACTACCATTGTTTTATTAATCATATGGTTATTAGGATTTTATATATATGTTACATACAATAATATAGAAATATATGACGCAAATTATACCACAGAAAGGACACAATCCACAATAGAGGAACAAACTGTGGAAAAAGTAGAGGAAGAAAGTAAAAATGTGGCAGATGTTATTGAAGAAACAGTAGAAAGTGTTGTGGGAATATCAAAATTAAAAAATGCAGGAGATTCCATTTTTTCCAATAATACAGAAAGTCAATTAGGATTAGGAACAGGTGTCATTGTTACAGAAAATGGATATATTTTAAGTAATGAGCATGTAACAGGGAGTAAATATAGTAAATGCTATGTGACATTAGAAAATGGAAACAATTATAATGGAACTGTTGTATGGAGTGATTCTAATATTGATTTATCTATTGTAAAAATAGAAGCCAATAATTTAAAATATGTGACATTTGCAGATTCAGATAATATCAAAATAGGAGAAACTGTGTATGCAATTGGAAATCCAATTGGATTTGAATTTAGAAGAACAGTTACTTCAGGAATTATTAGTGCAAAAAATAGAACAATTAAACTAGAAGAAGAGGATACCGTGTCATATATGACAGATTTAATACAAACAGATGCAACCATTAATCCGGGAAATAGTGGAGGACCATTAATTTATCCAAATGGACAAGTCATTGGAATTAACACAGTCAAAATATCTTCAGCAGAAGGAATTGGATTTGCCATACCCATAAATATTGTAAAACCAATCATTGAAAGCTATCAAAATACAGGAGACTTTCAAGAAGCCAAAATTGGAATATATGCCTATGATACAGAAGTAATACCATATTTAGAAACAAGAACGAGTACCAGTTTTCAAGAAGGAATTTATGTAACAGAAGTAACAAAAAATGGACCAGCAGACACAGCAGGACTAAAAGAAGGAGATATTATTACACAAATAGATGACACAAAATTAAATACAATGAATGACCTAAGAGAATATATTTATACCAAAAAACCAAATGATGAAGTCACATTACAAATTAATAGAGGAAAAATAAGAAGAGAAATTGTTGTAAAATTAGGAAGGTGAAACGTTAGGGACGTGGGGGCTAGGTGAGCAATATTAGCATTTTGGAAGTAGCCAAACGGTGACTGGTGT
>CASEIX010000028.1 GCA_949288095.1 uncultured Eubacteriales bacterium | reverse complement strand
CTTAAAAATATAATGTATCATCCCTGGAAGATTACTTAGGTCTGAATAGTAACTTTTATGTAAGTACAATTGAAGAATAAACTTTAAAAACTATTGAATAAAAAAATAAACTTTGATAGAATATACAAGAAAAGTATATAATAAAAAAGAGAAACAAAAGGAGCGTATATTCATGTTTTCACAATTAATCATATTAGTCATATTGATTTTATTAAATGCGTATTTTGCAGCAAGTGAAATCGCATTTATATCCTTAAATGATGCTAAAATAGAAAAGCAAGCAAAAGAAGGAAATAAAAAAGCAAAACAAATAGAAAAAATGTTAAAAGAGCCAAGTAAATTTTTAGCAACCATACAAATTGGAATTACACTTGCTGGATTTTTATCAAGTGCATTTGCATCAGAAACATTTGCAGATATGCTAGCACCAGTATTAAATAGTTGGATACCAGCAATCAGTATTGGGGTATGGAAAAGTATAGCTATCATTATCATTACCATCATATTATCTTTCTTTACTTTAGTTTTTGGCGAGTTGGTACCAAAACGATTAGCCATGAAACATTATGAAAAAATATCTTTTGCAACCATTGGTGTGATTAGAGCGATTTCAATTATTACAGCACCATTTGTAAAATTATTGACAGTGGTAACAAATGCAATATCAAAAATTTTTGGTGTGGGAGAAAATGAAGAAGAAACAGTTACAGAAGAAGAAATTAAAATGATGGTAAATCAAGGAGAAGAAAAAGGAACAATTGAAGAAGAGGAAAAAGAATTAATTAATAATGTTTTTGAATTTAATGATATTACAGTATCTGAAATTATGAGACATCGAAAAGATATTTTTGCAGTAGATATTCATATTAGTAATGAAGAATTATTAGATGAATTATCACAAGAAGAATATAGGCATAGTAGAATACCTGTATATGTTGAAACCATTGATGAAATTAAGGGAATTTTATATGTAAAAGATATATTAAAAAATATTAAAAAGAAAAACTTTAAGGTAAAAAACTTGATAAAAGAAGCATATTTTGTGTCACAAAATCGTTTAATTAATGAAGTATTTAAAGAATTGCAAAAAAATAAAATGCAAATAGCAATTGTCGTTGATGAATATGGTGGAACAGCAGGATTAGTAACAATGGAAGATATACTAGAAGAATTAGTGGGAGACATATATGATGAATATGACGAAGAAGAAAAAGAATATGAAAAAATAGACGAAAATACGTATATATTATCAGGAAGTTTACCAATTTATGATGTGAATAAATTGCTAGATGCAGGAATTCCGGAAGGAGACTATGATACCATATCAGGATTTTTACAAGAAGAACTAGGAAGAATCCCAGAAGATGAGGAAAAACCTGTGATAGAAACTGAAAAAGTAACCTATAAAATAGAAGAATATGAAGATAAAAGAATATTAAAAGTAAAAGCGTGTAAAAATAATATAATAGAAACAGAGGAAAATGAACAAGAAAACGAAGAATAAGGTAGGGAATTAAATATGAAGAAAAAACATATTGTTATGATAATTATTGTATTATTCATTATCATTGCGGTTGCAGGATGGTTTATATATAAACAAATTGAGAAGAGTGGAAGAGAATATGAAATTGAAAAAATTTCAGTTGAAAATTATGAATATTTTATATTAAGACAAGATGGTCAATATGGTGTTATTAACAAAGCAGGAGATGTTGTGATTCAGCCAGAGTATGCAAATGTAATCATACCAAATCCACAAAAAGCAGTTTTTGTATGTTATGATGAAAATAATGATACAAAAATATTAAATCAAAGTGGTGAACAAATATTTTCAGAATATGCCAAAATAGAACCAATTAGATTAAAAAATATAGCAAGTGACTTAATGTATGAGAAAAATCTATTGACTTATAGACAAGATGAAAAAGTAGGATTAATTAACTTAGAAGGAAAAGTCATTGCAGACCCTATATATGAATCTATTGAGGGGCTACCATATAAAGAGGGAGAATTACTAGTAAAATTAGAAGGAAAATATGGTGTTATCAATAATAAAGGAAATGATTTAGTAGACCCAGAATATGATCAAATTACAGTAGATAATTATACAACAGCAGAAGAAGGATATAAACGTGCAGGATATATTGTTTCTAATACAACAGAAAATGGATATCGATATGGATATGTAGATATTGATGGAAATGTTTTATTACAACCGGAATATACAGAAGTTTCAAGAATTATTAATGTAGAAGATAATGATAATATTTATTTGATTGTAGCACAAAATGGACAATATGGAATGATGAAAAATCAAGAACAAGTGATAGGAAATGAATATCAATCTATATCTTATAATAGTGAAAGCAATACATTAACATTAGAAAAGACAAAACGATATGGAGTTGCAACTTTAGATGGAAAAGTTGTTATACCGGTAGAATTTTCACAAATTGATAGTACAGGAAAATATATTTATGCTACTGATATAGATGGAAATGTAGAAGTATACAAAGAAGATGGAAATCCTGCTGATGTAGAAGGTAATGTATATATATTAGAAACAGGAAATGAAAATTATCAAATCAAAATAGATAATACACAGGGATCAGCATATAGTATTTTGAATAAGGATGGAGAACAGATAACAACGCAAAATTATTCATATATAAATTATTTATATGACAATTATTTCATTGTTTCAGTAACAGGTGGAAAAGTAGGTGTTATTAATGATAAAGAAGAACCAATTATAGGAATACAATATGATTCAATAGAGAAAGTAGAAGGAACAGATTATGTGATTACAAGATTATCAGAAAATAATGCAACACAGCTATATGACAAGAATTTTAAGCAATTATGCGAAATGACAAATGCGATTATTCAACCAAAAGAAAATTATGTAAAAATGTATAATGATACAGAAACAAAATACTTTGATTTAGAAGGAAATGAAAAGCAAAATACAGAAATATTCTCAAATAATCAAATATATGCAAAGTCTCAAAATGGAAAATGGGGATTTGTAGATAAATCCGGAAATGTAGTAGTAGATTATATATATGACAAAGCAACAGATTTAAATTCTTATGGATATGCCGGAATTAAATTAGATGGAAAATGGGGTGTTGTCAATAGCAATGGTGAAGTAATTGTAGAACCAGCATATACAGTAAATACACAAACAGAACCAGAATTTATAAAGGATTATTATAAAGTAGAATATGGATATGGAGAATTTTATTATACAAAATAAGGGTCATTTGGGACCAGGTCCCAATTGTCCCTTTTTTTATATGAGAACATCTGATTAAAATATTGAAAAATGCAAATACTATATAGAAAATGGGAAAAGGTGAAAAAAGTGAAATTAGGAATTGCATTGTCAGGTGGAGGAATTAGAGGAATTGCACATGCTGGAGTGCTAAAAGCTTTAGAAGAAAGTGGAATTAAAATAGATGCTATAGGAGGAACAAGTTCAGGTGCGTTAATTGCAGGATTATATGCTTTAGGATATTCTCCTGAAGATATGTATCATTTATTTAGCACACATGCTAAAGACATCGTTGGAATAGGGCAAAATCTTATATTTTCACGAATACATAATGTATTGAGAAGAGAAAATACAGGATTTCGAAAGGGTGAAAATATAGAGGAATTATTTAATAAATTAGCAAATGATAGGGGAGTAAAAAAAATTTGTCAAATTACTAAAATGCCGATATCTATACCAACTGTAGATATAAAAGATGGAAAGGAATATATTTTTACGAACCATATTCCAGATGAAAAAGATCCATATAAAAAATATATAGAAGATATTCCAATTGGAAAAGCATTAAGAGCAACTAGTAGTTTCCCTGCTGTATTTTGTCCATGTGATTTTAAGGAACACAAATTTTTAGATGGTGGAGCATTAGATAATATACCAGTGATAGAGGTGAAAAAACAAGGTGTTGAAAAAGTAATAGCTGTTAATTTTAAAGCAGATGATATAACAAAGGATAGCAATTATATAGATATAGCAATGAGAACAATTGATTTAATGGGAAACAAGATAGCAGAAGAAAATTTAAAGCAAAGTGATTATATTTTAACAATAGAAACAGATAAAGTGGGATTATTAGATGTAAAAAAATTAGATAGCTGTTATCAATATGGATATGAAGCAACAATGAAACATATAAATAAAATAAAAGAAATAATTCAAGAAAAGTAGCATAAAATAAGATGAGGATTTTTTAATAAAGGTTGAAAAATTTATTTTTTCAACCATTTTATATATTAGGAAAGGAAGAATAAAAAATGAAAATAAGATATTTTGATAATGCGGCGACAACAAAGGTAAAAAAGGAAGTAATGGATAAAATGTTTCCCTATTTTGTAGAGTCTTATGGAAATCCATCGTCACTATATACTCTAGGAAGAACAGCAAAGGTAGGAATAGAAGAAGCAAGGAGACAGGTTGCAGATTTAATCAATTGTGATAAAAATGAAATTTATTTTACAAGTGGAGGAACAGAGAGTGATAATACAGCATTAAAAGGAATTATGTATTTAAATAAAAACAAAGGAAAACATGTAATAACAACAAAAATAGAACATCACGCAATATTAAATACTTGTAAAACACTAGAAGAAAATGGATTTGAAGTAACGTATTTAAATGTAGATAAAGATGGAATTGTCAATTTAGAAGAAATAGTAAATGCCATAACAGAAGATACGGTATTGATTAGTGTGATGTTTGCTAATAACGAAATAGGTTCTATTCAACCAATTAAAAAAATAGGAGAAATTGCAAAAGAAAAAGAGATTATTTTTCATACAGATGCGGTTCAAGCCTGTGGAAATGTAAAAATTGATGTGAAAGAAATGAATATTGATATGTTATCTTTGTCAGGACATAAAATAGGAGCACCTAAGGGAATAGGCGCATTATATGTCAATAAAAATATCGAATTTAAAAATTTAATCGATGGAGGACATCAAGAAAGAGATAAAAGAGCAGGAACTGAAAATGTGCCAGGAATGATAGGATTAGGAGAAGCTTGTAAAATAGCGAGAAATAATATGGAAACACATATTAAAAAATTAAAAGAACTAAGAGATATGTATTTCTCTGAAGTAAAAAAACAGATTTCAGATATCAAAATAAATGGTTCTATGGAGTATCGATTACCAGGAAATAGTAATATATCATTTAAAGACGTAAATGGTAGTGAATTGCTAATGAAACTAGATGAAAGAGGAATTTGTGCATCGGCAGGAAGTGCATGTTCTTCAGGAAGTAGTATGCCATCACATGTATTAACTGCCATAGGGCTCACAAGTGAATATGCAGAAGGGACTTTGAGAGTGACTTTTGGAGATGAAAATACGAAAGAAGACGTAAGATATTTAGTAGATAATTTGATACAAATTGTAAAAGAAATAAGAAATGAGAATATATAATATCTATTATTTGAGCCAAAGATAGATTCTTATTATTTTTCACACCTTGTGTGTCGCAATCTACAAAATGAAAAAATATCGTAGATTGCTCCAATCGCACTCACTTTGTTCGTTTGATTGCTTACGCGGTGTTTAAATAATAAGAATCTATCTTATAGTATTGAATTAATAAAAAAATTTAAAATTGCTAAAAGTTGGCTCCTAAAATTGCTAAACTTGTTTTAATTCCATCAACAGCAGCAGACATGATACCTCCAGCATATCCAGCACCTTCTCCACAAGGATAAATTCCATCTATATTAGATAGAAACTTAGTATTTCTAGGTATCTTTACAGGTGAAGAACTTCTGGTTTCAACACCAGTCAAAATACTATCAGGATGAGCAAATCCTTTTAATTTTTTATCAAAATATATAATGCCTTCTTTTAAAGTAGAAGAAACAAATTCTGGAAGAATTTCATTTAAATTTGATAAGGTTGTTCCAGGTAAATAAGAAGGAATGACAAGACCAATGGTAGAAGATTTTTGATTATGTAAAAAGTCTTCTACTTTTTGGATAGGTGCATAATAATTAGAACCGCCTAAGATAAATGCTTTTTCTTCTAATTCTTTTTGAAAATAGATACCAGCCAAAGGAGAGGTATCTGCAAAATCTTCTGGTGTTACATTGACTAATAAAGCAGAATTGGCATTGTTACCATTTCTTAAATAGGTACTCATACCATTTGTAACAATTGTATTTTCTTCACTAGAAGAGGCAATAACAGTTCCTCCAGGACACATACAAAATGTATAACAAGATCGACCGCTTGGAGAATGGTATGCTAATTTGTATTCAGCGGGAGGCAGTTGCAATTTTGGATTTTCTCCATATTGTGCTTGATTAATCATTTCTTGAAGATGTTCAATTCTCACACCTACTGAGAAGTTTTTCTTTTCCATCATAATTCCATTTTGATATAGTAATTCAAAAGTATCTCTAGAACTATGTCCAATAGCTAAAACTAAATGATGGGTTGCAAGTTCAAAATTTGTATGATCTTCTAAATTTTTTAGTAATACAGAGCATATCATATTGTTTTTAATAGTAAAATTGATAAATTTTGTATTGAAATAAAATTTACCACCTTTTGATATTATGTAGTTTCTCATATTTCGAATAATATCAATCAATTTATCTGTTCCGATATGTGGTTTAGATAAATATAGAATTTCTTTTGGTGCACCAAAATTCACAAATTCTTTTAAAACTTTTTGACATAAAGGATTGTGAATTCCGGTTGTTAATTTTCCATCTGAAAAAGTACCTGCACCACCTTCACCAAATTGGACATTGGAAAAAGTATTTAATTGTTTATCATGTAAAAAACAATCTACATCTTGTTTTCTATCATTAACTGTTTTTCCTTGTTCAATAATAATAGGGGCAATGCCATGTTGGACAAGTGTTAAAGCAGAAAATAAACCAGCAGGACCTGCTCCAACAATGATAGGTGAAGGACAAGTTTTCAAACTATTTAAAAAATCCATTTGAATATGTTTTTTTATATCCTGTTCAATATCTGATATTTCCACTTTTTGAAGATGGGAATATTTAGATTCATCTTTTACTTGAATATCAATAGTATAATTAAAAAATATATCATTTTTCTTTCTAGCATCAATTGATTTTTTAAAAATATTCCACTCTAGCATATCAGAAGGATGAATATGATATTTGTGAAGAACAAACTCAATTAATTTTTCATCGGATATATTTTCTCTAATTTTTATATTGTGAATTCTTAACATGTAAAACTCCTTTTATTTATATGTTTCTAATAAATTAATTATATAATAGGAAGGATGAATAATCAAGTTAGGATCCCTAGAAAAGTATTTACAAACCAACTAGAATAGTATAAAATAGTAAAAAACAAAAAAGGAGTTGAGTACAATAGAAACAACACAAAGTTCTTTTTTATTAAGATATGGAGCAGCATTAATTGTATTTACAGAATTATTAATGATTTGTACAATTATAGTTCTATATGCCACCAATGGTGCCTATATTCCAACTTTTATCATGCTATTTTTATCACCTGTATTAGGAGGAATAATAGCAGGAAAGATTGCTAAAAAAAGTAAGAAGGTATTATTTAAAGAAACATTAAATAGATATTTTACAATTATAACGATTGTATTATATATAGTAGTATACTTTTTTAATTTTAGATTTAATGTTACTATGGCAGTAATATATGGTATTGGAGCAATCATTGGATTTTTTAATGCAAAGAAATCAATAAAAAAATTAAAAGAAAATATGGTAATAGATGAAACAGGTAGTGAAGTATTTACAGAAGGAGAAAAAATATCTATAAAAGAATTCCATTTAGAAAAATTTAATGGAGAAACCATTAGAGAATTTTTGAAAAAGAATCATTTAAAAGAAGAAAATTATTTATTAGCACAAATGATTCCTACAGCCAAAGAATACATATTGTATGGAGCATTTTCTTTTTCAAATTATATACAATATATTTTATATTTTGACGACGAAAAATTATATTTTTTTGAACTATCAAAATTGACAAATAAAGCGATAACAAATGGATTTTTTGTAAAGTTTGAAGATTTAAAAATAAAAAAATTGAGAAAAGGCTTAATTAGTTATAAGATAAGACTAGAATTTAAAGATGGAAGTATCGCCAATATGCAAATCGTTAAAAAAGTAGCAAGATTATATTTACAAAAAAAATATAGTGAAAAATTATATGATAAACTTTTAGAATTAAAAAATAAAGAATAAGAAAGAAGAGACAAATGGAAGAGGAATGGAAATCAAGAACAGAATTATTAATTGGAAAAGATAATATACAAAAATTAGCAAATAGTAAGGTCATTGTATATGGAATAGGTGGTGTAGGTTCATTTGTTGTTGAAGGATTGGTAAGAGCAGGCGTAGAAAATATCATTTTGGTAGATAATGATGTGATTGCACCTAGTAATTTAAATAGACAAATTCATGCAACTATTTTGAATATAGGAAAATTAAAAGTAGATTGTATGAAAGAGAGAATTTTATCCATCAATCCTAAGGTAAATGTAGAAACCTATATACCACAAAACATAGAAAATGGAGAGGAAATACTTATAGACAATACCATAGATTATGTGGTAGATGCTGTAGATACGATTACAACAAAATTAAAATTAATCCAAAAAGCAAAGGAAAAACAAGTTCCTATTATTTCTTGTATGGGGACAGGAAATAAATTAGATCCGACTAAATTTGAAATAGCAGATATTTATAAAACATCAGTATGCCCACTCGCAAAGGTAATGAGAAAAGAATTAAAGAAAAGAGGCATACAGGATTTAAAAGTGTTATATTCTAAGGAAGAACCAATCAAACATGATGTGGAATCCAGAACACCTGCGAGTATATCTTTTGTTCCATCTGTTGCAGGGATGATTATAGCTGGAGAAGTAATTAAAGATATTATAAGATAATAATTATATATATGGACATTAGAAATTTAATTTCATGATGTCCTCTTTTTTATTGTCAAAGACAATATTTTTGGGGACTAAGGCTGCAAGCTTTGATTGCTATGTGAGGTTAAGTTCTTATTATCTAAATCATAAGTTCTAACAATTCCATTATGAGAATACAATTAAACAAAAGTATTCTAAATAGAAGGAGTTAGAATAAATGAAAGGTGTATCAATAGAAGAACGTGCAACTCAACTTGCACAATATATCATAGATTCAAAAGATACAGTAAGAGGTGCAGCAAAGAAATTTGGGATTAGCAAAAGTACAGTACACACCGAAGTAACATTCCAGAACGGTAAGAATAAATTACCTATATTTCCTGAAAGTATTGAAATTAAAAAGGTTTTCTTAGCAGAGAAAAATCCAGTTGTTAGGTTAGGATTATTAATTAAATAAGAAATATAAATGTAAGTCTTAAAAGTAAAATTTTAAGGCTTTATTTTTTTGACCTAAAAACTATAACAAAAGCAATTTTAAGAGCCACAGAATCGAATGTGAAGTAATTTAGTGACAGAAAGGAGTAGATGAAAATGCAAAAACTAAAAGGATTGTGGATACCAGTAGAAATTTTATTAAATAAAGATTTATCAGATAAAGAAAAAATAATACTGTCCATGATTTTGTATTTAAGTGAAGAAACTAAAAGTTGTTTTGCCAGTAATAAATATATAGCAAGTATTGTAAATGTAACAGCAAATAGAGTATCTAAAATTATAAGTTCTCTGAAAGATAAAGAGTATATAAAAGTAAAATTAAAATATAAAACGGACAGTAAAGAAATAGAACAAAGACAAATTACACCTATAGTCGAAAATATCAATAGATATAGTCAAAAACTTCAAGAGGGTATAGACACTAATAACTATTCAGCTAGTCAAAAACAATCATACCCTATAGATGAAAATGGCAAAGACATAATAAAGAATATAAAAAATAAAAATAATTATAATAAGGAATCAGTAAACAAAAAGAAGAACAAGGATAACTTTGAACAGCGAGACTATACTGATTTTGACTTTACAAAATTATATGCAAATGCAACTGCTTTTTCATAACATGATACATTTGCATAAATAAAATCAGTTGCTTATGGCAGAGATGCTAAAAGAGTAACTGATTTTATTTTATCCTAGAATTGAAGTTAGCAAATTTAGGATAAAGCATAAAAATACATTTCGTATTTTTATGGAAAAAGGTGTGTGGGGAAAAATTTATTTTTCCCTGCCACAACAATTACTTTTAGCGGGTAGCGTTAAAAAAGTATTGTAGTTGTGTTACAACACAATTCGAAAAAGAAGAAAATTATAAAATTTAGTCGTGTTTATTAGCACGAGCAAGGAGGTAAAAATGAGCTATGCGATTATTAGAAATGCAAAATACAAAAGAGAAAATTTGAAAGGAATATTTAGACACAATGAAAGAAAAAATAAAAATTATTCAAATGATAATATAGATAACGAAAAGTTATATTTGAATTATTCAATAAAATCACCACAATATAGTTACGAAAAAGAATTTGATAGAATAAGAAAAAAATATAATTTGAAAGGACAAATAAAAACTGTAAGTAATATAGCTTGTGAATATATAATAACATCAGATTACGATTTTTTTGAAAGAATAGGTGAAGAAGAGACAAAAAGATTCTTTGAAACAGCATACAAATTTGTAGCAGAATATAAGAATTTAGGCGAACGATATATAATATCTGCAAAAGTGCATAGAGATGAACAAACACCTCATATGCACTTAATTTTTTTGCCAGTGGTTCACACAACTGATAAAAAGGGAAATCCTATTGATAAACTTGCTTGTAGTGAATTTTGGAAAGCAAAAGATAGCTACAGACAATTACAAGATGCTTTTTACAAGTATATGACAGAAAATGAATTTAACCTACAAAGAGGTTTGCCAAAAGAAGAAACCAATAGACAACATTACTCTGTAGAAGAATATAAAAAAATAACGAATTTTAAACAGACAAAAGAAGTTTTAAAGAATATGAAATTAGAGATACCAGATGTTCCAGATATTAGCGATATTAATATTAACAGATTATCAAAGAAAAGAGATGAAAAAATTTTAGAGAAAATTATAAAACCAAAAGATAATGTAATTCAAAATCTGTATCAAAATAATATGAATTTGCATAGACAATTGACTAGACAGGCACAAGTTATTGAGGAAGCAGAAAAATATCAAAGAGAAAGAGAAAAAATACTTGCTGACAATAGAAATTTAAACAATGAAGTT
Source organism: uncultured Eubacteriales bacterium (assembly GCA_949288095.1). GTDB lineage: Bacteria > Bacillota > Clostridia > TANB77 > CAG-508 > CAG-269. Next base: position 2,750 of record CASEIX010000028.1, on the reverse strand, counting down.
GAACAAATTAAGAAAGAATATAAAGAAAAAGAATTTAATATAGAATGGAAATATAAAAGCAAAATTAAAGGTTTAGAAAAAGAAAATAGCCATTTACACAAAATTATTGATAAATTTTATGATATTATTGATAAATTTATACATTGGATTTGTGAGAGATTCGATATGGGAGCTGAAGATAGTATGATAAGAGATTTTCAAAAAGAAACTAATACTTTATTAGATGCTGAAAAACAAATAGAACACGAAGCCATAGAAAAGGAATGGGATTTAGAAAGGTAGTCTTAAATTAAAGTGTTGAAAAAAAATAAATGTAATGTTATAATTTTTTTAGGAATATAGAAAAATATTTTATAGATAATATTTGGAGGAAAAATGGAAAAAGAAGATATATATTTATCAACAGCGAGTTGGGGAAAATCAGAACCAACATATGAAACCAAGCAATTTTTATTAGCGTTAATTATAAAGGAAAAGATTAATAATAAAAAACTAAATATAATAGATGCTGGAGCAGGATTAGGTCGAAATTCTATATATTTATCTGAAAATGGATTTGATGTAACAGCAATTGAATATGATGAAGGAGCGATTGATCCGCTTAAAGATAATATAAGAGAAAATAATCAGTCAGATAATATAAGAGTTATCAATTCAAACATTATAGATTATTTAAAGAGACAAGAAGATCATAGTATTGATGCAGTATTAGATAGTGGAATGTCTCATTATTTAACATTAGATGAAAAGGAAGAATATTTTATGTTACTAAGACAAAAAATGACAGAAGACGGAATATTTTCTATAACCCATTTTTCAAAGGAAGACAAAAGTGCAAATGGCTTATCAGAAGATGAATTAAGATTATTGTTAGAAAGAATGATTGAATTAGATGATATACATTTTGACACATGGACTGACTCTATTTCTAAAAGTGAACATTTTTCATATAAAGGATTATTGGCTATGCCAGATGGTCGTTGCAATGAAATTAAAGATATATATAAAAGAGTATATGAATTAATTTTAGATAAAAAAATAACAAGCGTGGAACAAATACATGAATATTTAAATGATCAAAATGCCAAAACACCAATATTGGACAGCAAAACAATAGGACAAGGCGTAGTAGGTGAAATGCAACAAATAGAAGAAATAGATGCTACTATGCCAGTTCTCCAGAAGCATCAACAGATAATAAGAGAACAACAAAATGAAAGGCAACATGAAGAATAAAAAGGAGAAAATAAAAAATGATTGAAAACATAAGTATAGAATATGCTAATGCTTATACAGAAGTTTTAGAAATTTTAAGTAAAATGTCAAAAAATGATTATAATAAGATACCTAGAGATATGATACAAGTTTTTGAAATTTATAGCAATAAGGAATATACTTTTGAATATGATTTTAAGAAAGACTTTGACCAACAAGGTATTTCTAAAAGGGCTAAGTTAATTTTAGCAATTCTATTTAGAGACTATTGGGCTAATGATAATCAAAGAGAAAAAATTATTGCAAAGCAAAATTATGACAGACAAAAACTTGAAGAAGAAAAAAGAAAAATATATAATACAGATATATTTAAAAATAAAGAAAATAATATTGAGATAGATGGAATAGATAATATTTCAGAACAAGTTAATATGATACAATATGAACATAAAAAGTCAATCATAAAAAAAATTATAAATAAACTAAAAAGTATATTTAGAAAATAGAAGAACAAGTACTTATGCTTGTTCTATTTTTTGCAATATATTTTACTTAATCTCTGCAATTCTATTCTAAAATTTTCTATTTGACTATCATTATAACTATATCTTAATTCTCTAGCTTTTTCTGACCATTCTTTAAATTTATTTTCTTTAAATTTGTCAGGATGATTATAGTGTAAACCATGAATCCTTTTGTATTCCCTATTATATTCCTGCAAAATTAAACTGTTTTTTATTTTCTCTTTTCTTTTATTTAAAGCACCAATTTCTCTGCAAGTTTTTCCTGTATCTAAATATAAATTATTACAATATTTTTGGTCGTTTCTGCCTTTTTGATTTTTATTCTTACTAGTAGTTACAGGTATAAATAATTTACCACAATTTTCACATTTATTAATTGTAAAATTATTTTGGATTATTTTAAATAATTCAAACCTAATTTGTTCTTCAGCATTAGCTAATTCATACACTTCTTCAGCCATAATATGCTTTTCTTTTATTAAATTAACTACATCTTCTATATCTAACCTTTTTTCTTGTAAAGACAATTCTTTATTGCATATATATTTTATTTTGAATTTTGTATCTAAAAATAATGCGTGTGCAGGATTGGTATTTACATAGTGTATATCAAAAACTCTTTTTGCTTCATATAAATATAATCTTTCATTAGTAGATAAGTTTTTTACAGTAGAGTTTTGAGAATATTTGCTAATTAATTCTAATCTTTCTTTTAAATCTGACTTTTTCTCCATAAAGTCTTTTATCAATAAATCTCTAATTGTTTCAAAAAAATCCATATATTCTTTATGTCTTTTTTTAGATGCTTTTTCTATTTTTTGAGTAAATTCATGCATTATAAGATTTATGCTATATTCGTTTTCCTCCAATTCTTCAAAAAATTCATTTGAAAAGTATTCTGAATTTTCAATAAAGCATCCAATATCAGATTTAAATAATAAATTATACCTAAATACTTTTGTATTATAGGTTTTTACAATTATATCTATCAATATTGAGTATAGGAGTGTG
>CASEIX010000027.1 GCA_949288095.1 uncultured Eubacteriales bacterium | reverse complement strand
TTTTCTTTTTGATTGTTCTATTTTTTCTTTTACTTCTTCTATTTCTTTCTCATTTTCTTTTTCTGTTTTTGCACTTTCTTGTCTTACAGCTTTTTTCATTTCTTGTCTTGTTTTTTCAGCTTCTTCCTCACACGGTTTTCCCTTTGCTTTTTTGGTCTTTTCTTTCAATTTTATCTCTTTCCTTTCTTTTTTAAGTTGCCAAAGGGGACGGGTTAAAATGGCAACTTTAAATAAAAAATGAATCATTTATATAACATAAGATAAATAAAAGTTGCCATTTTAACCCGTCCCCTTTGGCAACCTTTGGCACGTCCCTAATGTTCAAAAGAGGAAATTTTGAGTTTTCCCAAGATTTCCTCTTAATATTTTTTATTTGAGATGGCAAAAGTCTAAGTAAATTTTACAGTTTAGGTCTGGTTGAATTTCTCTATTTCCCACATAGCATTACTGCTATTGCCGTTTCCGTTTAAGGGAAATATCTATAGAAACTATAGCTACCAGATTGCCACTTAAATCTGTACCTTAATCCAAAGACTTCTATGCTTCTATGGAAGCAAACATTCTAGAAGTTTTCCTTAACACACTTGATAAGTTTATTAGTCTTTTTTGCAAATGAAATTTCATAAGTACAGTAAAACTAATTTGGCCAGAACTACGTTTTACTAATGATTTAATCCCAATACATTCACTCAAGACAGGCTACTCTGTGCTTTTTGTGTCTTGGCACGCATCACAGGTTACTCTTAAATTATGTATAAAAAGATATATTTATCATAAATTTAAGCCTCCGCGAAATCAGGGAATCTTATATATGCCATTATATAATACCCGAATTTCTTACTCCCTGAACACACACAAACTTGGCGTTTCGCGCACATTCAAAGAACTTCAACGATATGCCCTTTAGTGGATTTTTAGCCCCACCCTCATAAACTTGAGTATGACTAGAATAATGCACCATCGATATATATTATACAGTATACATGTGAAATATGACAAATTTCATTTTTGACATATTTTAACAAGTACGGATTTTCTTTGTTTCTGGCAATCCTATTTTTTATTATTTCATTGATTTTCTCTTTTTTTCTTTCTTTTTCTCGTTTTTTTAATATCCTATAAATTCTCTTAATTCTTTCTTTGTTTCTTCAAAGTCTCTATCATTTGCAATATTTCTTACTTGAATACTTGGATATTTTTCTTGTATTTCTTCTGCCATTTCTAAATATACGCTTTGTTGATTAATACTGTTTTCGGCTTCAAATTTAGAATTCTTAAACACTGCTTTATCTTTTCTGTCTAATCTTGTATGATATTTCTCTACATCTTTTAGATATAGTGTTATATAATATATCTCAAAATCTAATTTACTAAATTCTTCTAATAATTTTTCATATACATCTGTAAATGTATAATCCTTTTTACCAAGTCTACAATAATTTTCTTCTGTAAAAAATGTTCTATCAAATACTAAATTAATACTTTTATTTTCCATCTTTTTTATGTATTCTAATAAATTAATATACATATCTTCTGCTTTTTTCTTACCTTCTGCAGAACTATCTGCAGTTCCACATAATCTATATAGATTTGTATAACTTAATGAATATCTTAAATAATCTGTTACCGTTGTTTTTCCAGCTCCTTGTGGACCTTCTACTACAATTAACTTTGAATTTGCCATGTTTATTACTCCTTTTTTCTATCTGTTTATTTTTTATCTTCCTCTTTATTATTTTCTTCTTTCTTTTTCTCTTCCTCTTTTTTCTTTAACATATTATTTATAGAGTTTAATATATCTTCTGGACTTTCATCAAAATCGTCTTTTATGACATGTAACACTTCTATCCCTCCTTTAATCTTTTTTATTATACTATTTCATATTTTTATTTTCAATATTTTATTTTCATCTATTTATAGACTTTTTTATTTTTTTATAATAAACTAGGTTTAGATTTTAAGAAAATAACCATATTTAATAAATTTTATTTAAATAAAGAAAGGAATGATTTACATTATGGAAAATGTTTTTAAAGATTATGCTGCAAATATCCATCATCCAGATTGGGAAAATATATCTAGACGAAAAAAACCTTTACTAACCAATTCTGGTGATATTCGTTCTGTTTTTGACAGAGATTATACAAGAATTACACATTCAAATGCGTATAAAAGATTAAAACATAAAACACAAGTATTTTTCTCACCAGAAAGTGATCATATTTGTACAAGAAGTGAACATGTTTCTCATGTGGAATCTATTAGTTATACAATTGCAAGTTATTTAGGTTTAAATACAGAATTAACAAAAGCAATTTCTGTTGCTCATGATATTGGACATAGTCCTTTTGGTCATGCAGGAGAAAAAATTTTATCAACAATCTCTCAAAGAGATTTAGGTTATGGTTTTTGGCATGAAAAAAATGGTTTAGAATTTGTGGATAAAATAGAATTATTAGAAAATAAAGAACGATATAAAGATAATTTAGATTTAACATATGCTGTTAGAGATGGTATTATTTCACATTGTGGTGAAATTGATGAAAATTGTTTAAAACCTAGAAAAGAATATATTGATTTAACTACCTATGTTAGACCTAATCAATATGCACCATATACTTGGGAAGGTTGTGTCGTAAAAATTTCTGATAAAATCTCATATATTGGAAGAGATATTGAAGACGCCATCAGTTTAGGTATTATTGATGAACATTTAGATGAATTATATAAATTGCTATATTATGATTTACCTGAAAAGAAAATTAATAACACAATCATTATTAATTACTTAGTATGTGATTTAGCTAAAAATTCAACTCCTGAAAAGGGATTATGTTTCTCAGAAGAAGCTTTTGATTTATTAAATAAAATTAAGGAATTTAATTATAGAAATATCTATTTCTCTGATAGACTAAAACCTTCTATTAAATATTTTGAATTGGTTTTAAATGAAATTTATGATACTCTAAAATCTTGTTATGATAGAGAAAATACAATTACCACTTTAAAAAACAGATTATCTAAAATTTCTATAAAACTTTATGATAGTTTCCTTGGATTTTTATCAAATTATTATGATTTAGGAAATCGAAAGAAACTAAAACTAATAAATGATGTTATTTTTGATTTTCATAATGAACAAGATTTTTACAAATGTATTATTTACTATATTTCTGGTATGACCGATAAATTTGCAATAGAGATTTATAATGATATCATTGGATTTTAAAAGGATTTCTTAAAAAGAAACCCTTTTATTTACATCTTTTTCTTGTATATCTTTTTTACGATATGACTCTATTTTATATGCATTTTTATTATCAAAAACAATTTTGATTACTTTTGTAAAATTATCATTTGCTGGTTTACCATATTCATCAATAATCAAACTTGCTTTATATTTCTTTAAAGTATCAAATGTATTCATTAATCCCATTCCTGTACCACCATCTTTTGCATGTGTTGTACTTGGTTTTATTCCAAGATTGATTAATGTATCTATTTCAAATTCTATACCAGAATCATAGACATATAAACTATATGCACCATCAATTAATCCTAATCTTACTAAGATACTTTTATTGGTATTTTCAGAATGGTTAATGGCTATGATTGCATTCTTTATCATATCTGCAATTAAAATTTCTAAATCTTCTTTTTCAATATGTTTATTTACCATATGATGGATGTTTCCATTTACTTGTAGCTGAAAATCTATTTTATTCTTCTCACATTCTGATTGCATATATTTTAGCATATTATCAATTTCATTAGTACCTGTTTTGGTTAGTTCTATATTAACAGTTTCATTTTGCATTTCTTTTGATAAACTTTCTATTTTATCTTTTACATGATTTCCATCTTCTATTTGATTGTTTATTATCATTTGTTCTAATTCATATTCTAATGATTTTTGCTTGTGTGCTATTGAATGATTCTTTTTGTTAAGTTTCAAATTTTCTTTTGCTAATTCCTCTATTTCTTTATCCTTATTTTTCAGTTCTTCTTTGATTTCTTCTACTTCTCTTTCTTGCAGTTTTTGTTTGTAGTATAACTGTAAGGATTTTTGGATGGTGATGAACATGATGATGGAAAAGATGATTATACTAAATCCTAAGTTACTCGTAACTACTTGCTTATAATTAGAAATTAGTATTATACAAAATAAAGTTATTATGCTTATATTAACTACCAATACATCTGTATATTCATTTTTTAATTTTTCTTGAAAAAACACTATACCTTTACTAAATCTCTTTATCTTTAAAAATAAATAATTTAATATATTATATATAATTAGTATAATCACTAAACTTAACAAATTGCTCTTTATATTTAATAAAACGTTCGGTATAAAACTCAATTGTACAGCTAGAAAAAATAATACATAACTTAAACTCAATGAAATTGTAGTTGTTAATATTGATTGTCCTATGTTGATTTTGACTATTTTAGAAATAATTATTCCTAATATTAAAATTAAGCACATAATATAATATATAAAACCATATAAAACTTTAAATAACTCAGAAATTATTGCTATTATTATAAATAAGCCAAAGACAATCATATTAATCTTATTGGAAATTACTTTATTCATTATTTTTAATTCTATAAAATATGTGCATAATATAATAAAAAATATCTTTATTACATCTACGATAAATTCTATATTTCCTAGACTCTTTATATATTCCATAATGTTCTCCCTCTATATTATCTATTTATGTTTTTCTTATTATATATAATATAAAAACTATATTCAATAACCTATTTTTCAATAAAATAAGAAGGTATCAAATATATAGATACCTTCTTATTTTATTTTTTATTTAATTTTACATCCATCTACTAACCCACATCCAAAAAGCCTCAAACCAATCGTACATCCCTCTCACCACCTTTTTTCTTTCGTATTTATAGAAAGCCGTATGACTCCCTACAAATAAAAAATTACCATCTTCTTACGAAAAAAAGACGGTAACTCTTGGTAAAAAAAAATGGTAGAAATTTGTCGAAAATAGAAAAAAACATATCATAAATATCAATCGTATTGTTTGACATCTATAATATGTTCATCTATATTATTTTTAGCACTATAAAAAAATGCTTCATATATTATAATAAATTAATTTCTTCTTCTGTTAAATTTGTTATTTTTTTGATTAACTCTATGTCTAATCCTTCTTCTTTCATTTTTTTAGCAATTTTTTCTTTTTCTCTTTTTTCTCCACGTTCTTCTCCACGTTTTTCTCCTTCCTCTAATCCTTTTCTCCTTGCCTCATACATTTCTGTGTTATAAGTTAATCTACTTCTTTCTCTAATTTCGTATATTTCTCTTTCATAATCATCTGCACTCATCTCAGTTAATTGTTTTACTGCTTCTTTGATTTCTTCATTTTCTTTTTCACATTTTTCCATCATTTTTTGATCTCCCCCAATCACATACAACCATTTTTCTAATAAATCTCCCACTTTTGGTTTCTTTTTCTTAAACTTCGGTAATTCTATTATATAATATTTACACATTTTTGTTAAGTATTTCTCTTCTTCTTGATATCCCATATCCACATATCTTATATCTTCTGTCTCTTCATATTTTAGCATTGCTAAACTTAAATATGCATTTCTTTTTACTACATAATCATTAATAATGCATATCACAATTGTATCTTTTGCTGTTTGATATTTCTCTGATACTTTTATTTCCCCTGCTATTAGTTTTGCATTATATACAACTAATCTTCTATCAATTTCTGTGGTATTTCCTACTTGCATCTCAATATCGATAATTGTATCTTCATTAATTTCTGCTTTTATATCTAATATGCTTAATTTCTCATCTATTGCTTCTTTTGGGATTTCTGGATTTTTGACTTCTATTTTTCTTATACTGATTTTTAATATTGCCTCTAAAAGACTTTTTAGAATTTTCTCATTCCCACCTTTTCCAAAAATTCTTTTAAAGACATAATCGTTTGATAATGGTAGCATTTCTACTTCTTTTTGTTTCTTTAAATTGCTCATTTATCTTCTCCTTTCATTTTATCAAATTTCTTTATTTGATTCAATAAATAAATTTGACTTTCTATTCATAAATACTTTCGAAATACTTTTATCTTAATACCAGTTATTTTTGTTTACATTTCGAATATGCAAATTGGAAATATATAGATTTTTCAGATATGAAATTATAGAAATAAAATATTTATACAAATTTATAAATTGATATAAATTATAGATGCAAAATATAAAAAAGTAAAAGACTTATTTTTCAAAAAAATTATCTGACTCTTTATTTTAATCATTAATCGCAAAACAATAATATTGATTACTAAAAAATTTGATTTAAAATTTTAAATATAAATAAAATGTTATGGGAGTTACATTTATCAACAAAAATTAACATATTATAACAAAAAGTATCTCTAATTGTATTTTCCATTATTTTACAATACAATTAGAGATTTTTCAATACATTATTTTATTTTTATTATATTTCTCTTTCAACTTTTTCTACATAATAATATATAAATTCCATTGGTGTTGGTATACCCGTTTCGAGACTTACTCTTGCTCTATAATATTCCAATAAATCATCTACTGGTGTATTATTCCAAGCATGGATAATGGCATTTTGAATACCATTTGTAATTGTATTTCCAGATTTTTTATATATGTTTGTTAAATGTCTAATAACATTTGTATTATCTCCTTTATTTTCAATCAAATATAAGATTGCATCATGTATATATTTTCTTCCTACCATTTTAGCAGGTATCCCTATTAAGTCTAATTCTCTAACAATACAATCTGATATCTTTCTCCTATTATCCTCCAATTCTTCTTTTAATGTTTCTATTGTCTTTTCTGGTGTTACTTCTCTTAAACTTATTAATTTATTCAAAACATAATCTGCTGAATATCTTGGATGATTCTTGTATAGTATGATATCTGCACCATTTTTATGAACTATATCATATATTCTTTTTGAATGAATATGTGTTGTTACAACAATGATTGGTTCATAACCCAAATTCAACTTTTTAAGTTCTGATAAAAATCCCAAAGAATCTGCATTTCCTGTCATGCTGTTATTTAGTTCTAAATCTAATATAATAGCTTCTGGTTGTTTTAACTCTACATATTTTAGTCCTTCTACATCTGAATCCGTGATTCCAATAATTTCTACATCATCTCTATTCTTCACACTGTTAATAAAATTGTTACAATCATTTCTGTCATCTTCTATTATTAGTATTTTCATAGATTTTGTTGTCATATGTATACACCCTTTCTTCTTTTTTCATAATGTTACCATATTTCTCCATAAAATACCATAATTCTACAAATATTTTACCATGTGCTCGAATATATTATATTGTAAAATTTATATGATTAATACTTAAATTTTTTTGTAATAGGAGGAATTTCGCATGAATAAATCTGATCTAGAATTAGAAAAACAAGAACAAATTTCAAGAGGTAAAAGAATTAAATATATTAGAGAAAATGAATTACATATGAATAAAACACAATTAGCAAAAGAAATTGGTATATCTAGTCAATTTCTTGGATTAGTTGAAGAAGGTAGAGGGAATTTAGTATATAGAAGTATTCGAAAACTTAGAGATTTGAGTGGTCATTCTGCTGATTATATTTTATATGGTCTTGATGATACAATTATCAATAAAACAAAAGAACTTCTAAGTACATATAGTGATAAAGAAATTGAAACAGCTATAAATATTATTAAAGATATTTCTATTTTCATAAAAAATTAGTCGATTTCTTAAACTTTTTTGTACTTTTTGTATTATTTTGAATATATTGTATTGATTTTAATGTATTACTTTCATAAAATATTCCGTATAAGATACTATAAAAGGTGGAATGGTTTATGATAAGTAATTATATAATTTATTTTTATACTTTACCAAAAGAAGAACAATCTAAAGAATTGCTAATAATTTTACTTTTCTTTTTGATTTTGTTTTTTATCTCTATCTTTTTAGATTTTATACTATCAAAATTCAAAAAAGATAAAAATTCATAATTATTAAGCTAAATATGGAATAAAAATATTTAGCTTTCATTTTTATTCAAAGCTTTTTTGATTGTTATTTTCTTCTATTTTTGATATACTGTATGTATTATGGAAAGTTTATATAGATACACAAAATTAAATGAATATTATATAAAACGATTTGGAGAAAGAGTTTTAAAAATTTGTATTAATGGGCATTTTACTTGTCCTAATCGTGATGGAACTTTGAGTAATTCTGGTTGCATTTTTTGTAGTGAATGTGGATCTGGAGAGCATTTAGACCCTTATAAAGATATTTCAAAGCAAGTAACAGATTATTTTAAGTCTCCTCGTTCTAATAGAGCAAATAAATTTATTGTTTATTTTCAAAATTTTTCAAATACTTATGATTCTCTTGATAAGTTAAAGAAAAAATATGATAGTGCTTTAATCAATTCTAAAATTATTGGATTATCAGTTGCTACACGACCTGATTGTATTTCTGAAGATATTGTAAAACTTTTACATTCTTATACAAAGAAATATTATGTTTCTGTAGAATTAGGACTGCAAACCTCTAATGAAAAAATCGGAAAATTTATTAATAGACAGTATACAAACGAGCAATTTACAAAAGCTGTTGAATTACTTAATAAGTATGATATTGATGTGATTACTCATATAATGGTAGGATTACCAAACGAAACTTTTGAAGATATACAAAATACGGTAGATTTTATAAATCAGCATCATATCCAAGGATTAAAAATTCATAATACTTATGTCGTAGAGAATACTGTTTTAGCTAATATGTATAACAAGAATGAATATGAACCTATTTCCTTAGAACATTACTTAAATTGTTTGGTATATATTCTTTCACATATTTCTTCTGATATTGTCATTCATAGAGTATCTGGTGATGCACCTAAGGATATATTAATTGCTCCTAAATGGGATTTACACAAAAAGTGGATACTAAATGGTTTGGATAAAAAATTAAAAGAAGAAAATTTGTATCAAGGGATATTTTATAAAACGAATTAAAAGATTTTGAGGACGAAAAAAGGGAAAAATGAGCCCGTCCCCAAAATCCCTTTTTATATCATAACTCTCTTTACATTTTTCTTTAACCATTTATCAATCTCAAAATAATTTGGTATATATTGTTGAACTAAATTATAGAAATTACTACTATGATTAGCAAATACCATATGTGACAATTCATGAACAATAATTGCATCAATTTTATCTTCTGGTAACATGATAAGCCTATTACTAAAATGTAATGCTCTTTTACTTGGTATACAACTACCATATTTACTTCTTGCATCTCTTACTTTGTATTCATAGTATAATACTTGCATTTTTTGACTCCAATATGGTAATCGCTTTTCTAAATATTCCTTTGTTTTTACACAAAGAAATCTTTTTACATATTTATCAATTATTGCTTTATTATCTTCATCTTTCAACATTTCTGGTATTTCAATAATAAATCGTTTCGTTTCTTCATCTAAAATAATTTTTATTCTTTTTTTAGAAACATATTCTATTTGTATACAGAAATCTTCACCTTTATAGCTTATCTTCTCTCCTGTATACCAATGTTTCATTTTATCATTTTCTTTAGACATGATTTTTAGATATTGTTCATATATTTGTTCTTCTTTTTGCTGAATAAATTCCAACATTTTTTTGTTAGATAAATATTTGGATTTACTAATATTTAAAACATTTCCTCTAAAATACATCGTTATACAATTCGTATGTCTATAATTTCTAATCATAACTGGAATTTCTTTTTCCTTAATTTTTATATATGTATTGGCCATTATTTACCTCTTATTTTACAATGTTTTCCTTTTCTAAATACTCCAAAAATCCCGTACATCCTTCTACAATATCTTCATAGGTAACTGTAAAGTTTCCTGTGTACCATGGATCTGCAATATCTCTTGGATTTTTTGAGAAATCTAAAAGTTTATATATTTTATTATCTTTATCATTTCCTACAATTCTTTGGATATTTCGAAGATTACTTTCTTCCATCCCAATGATATAATCATATTTTTCATAATCTTGTTTTTCAATTCTTCTTGCTTTATGTTTTGCATATGGGATTCTTTTTTCTTCTAATTTATCTTTTGTTCCATAATGCATATCATTCCCTATTTCTTCATAACTTGTAGCTGCTGAAGCAATAGAAAATTGCTTTTCTAAACCTTTCTTTTTTACCATATCTTTAAATACATATTCTGCCATAGGAGATCTACAAATATTTCCTAAACATACAAATAATACTTTAATCATATTTTATACCTTTCCTAATTTTTTTGCTAAATCCATTTCTGCTTCTATGAATTTTTCTTTATTTTCTAATAATTCTTGCATTTTATTTAAATAGTTTTTATATTTTTCATCTGGATAATACATTTTTGCATATCCACCTTTTCCATATTTGCTTGATAATTTTTTATATGAATATTCTATTACTTGTTCTAAGCTTGGATTTTCTGCTTTATGTTTGTCTGCTTGATATAATATTGATCTTGTAAGCATATTTTCTACTGATGTTTCTCTATCTGCTGAAGAAACAATTTTCCCATAAATACTTCTTGCTTCATATTCTAAGCTTGCTCTGTGGTCAACAATTGCCTCTGCAATGATTTTTTTCTCTTCTTCATCAAAGAATTTTTCCATTTCTTTATCTTGTTTAAATTTTTCACTTGATACTTCTTCATGTTGGTCTGGATTTTCTCTATATCCAATATCATGAAAAGCTGCAATCGTATATACCATATCTTTATTAACATCTAAATGAAATTCATTTATAATTTCAAAACTTCTATGAATAACTGTCTCTATATGTTCTTTTCCATGACCTCCAACATTATTGGTGTCATATTGTGGTAACACATTTTTTTCAATATATTCCTCTAAATTTTTATTAATTTCTTCCATTTTTCTTATCCTTTTTATCTTATTTTAAATGTTTTATTAACACTTCATACACAGGTTTTCTTTCTGCCACTAATTTATTAGAAAGCATATCTTGTACTTCTTCTAAATTACACAATTTTACTTGTTCTACTTCACTTTTTTGAATCTTAATTTTTGATACATTTATCACTTCTGTTTTTACCAAGTAAAAATCAAATATATGATTTGCATAAAAATGTTCTTTTACTTTTCTTCCTGTTTGATAAGTCAGCATATATTGTAAGTCTTTTTCTTCTAAATCGATTCCAATTTCTTCCTTTACTTCTCTAATAGCTGCTTCTATAGAAGTTTGTCCTGCTGATACATGTCCTGCAACAGATACATCCCATTTTCCAGGATTGGTTTCTTTATCCTTCGCTCTTTGTTGCATCAATATGTGTCCTTCTTTATCAATGATTGCAATTACAACAATCCTATGCCATAAACCTTTTTCATGTACTTCTTTCCTTGTTACAACTTTTCCTGTTTTTGTTCCATCTTCATTTAAAACATCTATTAATTCTTCCATAATTTAGTCTTTTTGTTCCTTTCTTAATATTTAACCTGTCTACTTCTATATTTCATATTCTTTTAATCTATCTATATATATTTGTATTGACTGATTATTAATATCTCCTGGTTCTAATTTACAATACCTCATAATCTGTTCTTCAATTTCCAATGCGCATTTTATCAATTGATTTGCTTTTTCTTCATTAGACCATACAGATAATGGTCTATCTTTATATCGCCTCTTTGCATCTTCTAATCGCTCTTTTAGACCAACTACACCATCTGGTGCAACTCTCTGGTCACAATAGGCACATATCTTAATTTCATAATTATCAGATTTGGCTGTTTGTTCATTCTTTCTAGAACGTTTTCCATCCAAAATTTCTAATTCTTTATTGTTTAAACTCAGATTCTTTCCAATTAACATATTAATTTCATGGTCATTTGTTCCATATTCTTCAAAATATTTTCTTCTTAGCTTTATGAAATCTTTATCTTGGATTTCCTCTTCTGGTATTTTTACCATATTTCCCATATCATGTAATAAAGAAACTCTTGTGATTGCTTTTCTATCTATTGGCTTTCCAGTCCAGTTATCTAGAATCAAGTTTGTACATGCTGCTACTCTTAACATATGCATTTGTAAATTTTCTGGTAAATGATATTGGTTATACATTTCGATTATGTTCATACTGCCTCCTATTTTACTAAATCCAAATTACCATTTATAATAATTGGTGAAAATCCTGCTATTTCATCATATAACATACCTTCTGGAATTGGGTTATACATATAAATTTTTTTGCCTTTCATAAAAGCTTCATATAGCTCTAAAAAAGTTGCTCCACCAATATAGTTTTGTTGTCCATTTTTATCGAAGTTTAAAGTTAATACAGCATCCATATTTGAAATGGTTGCTTCACTTCGTTGAAACATTCTTTTCTTAAATTCAGAATGTGCCTTATCTCCTAACTCCCATGCTTCTTTTTCAGCTCCTGGATTATCATATGAGTTTGGTAATTCTATACTATGTCCCATTTCTTCTAATTTTTGTTTAATTGGTTCGATTCGATTATAGAATGTCTTGCTACAAATCACTAATATTTTCATAACTATTACTCCCTTAGTTTTATTTATTCTTCTATTAGCTCAAATCTATAAGTTTGTTCTATATCTGGATATTTTTCATGATCTACTTCTGATAAAAACATATCTAATGGTCTCGCCCATATTTCATTATCTTCTTCATGAGTGTAAATTACTAAATCTTCTTTCGTTTCTGAATGTTTTGCTATACAAATAATTTTATGAGTCGTTCCTTTAAAATGTCTATAAACTTGTCCTGGTTTTACCTCTCTTTCCATAACCATTCTCCTTTCTTTATTTTTTCTATTTTTGTATTTATTCCCATATTCCTTGGTTAATATATTTAATTAAAGCCATCATACACGCATTTTCTGTTAAATCAATTCTAGATATTTCATCATGTGTTAAAATACTAATTCCACCTTTTCCTGTATTTAATCCATGACTTTTAAAGATTCTATCCATAACTTTTCCAAGTTCAGTACACGTTATTTCATCTATATATTTTGCATCAATTGGAAATCCTTGACTAGTTCCTACACTTTGTTTTCCTTCTTTATTTTCAATCACAACTGCATTAATATCTATCCATTCATCTAATAAATCTGTAATCCCTGCTTCACTTGCTACATAATAATCTACATCTATGTTATTTTTCTTAGCATATTCTTTTAAGTTTTTTACTCTGTTTCTCGCACCGATAACAATCTCTTTATTAATCGGCTGTGCTCCTACCTCTGAATCAACTGGTATTCCTTCTATCTCAACATTATCAAAGTATCTTTCAAATGCTCTTTTTACGCCTTCTATTTTCCCTTGATTCTTTGTTCCCATTAATATTTTCATTCTGTTCACTTTCCTTTCCCGTACATCTTTTTTATCATCCTGCAACCCAATTTCTCTCTTATATTTTCTGTGCCTATTTTATCACGGATAAAATGGAATGTAAATATTTAGAAACTTATTGAATTTTATAAAGTTTCATAATATACTTTGATTACAAATATCTATATTTTAATAAAGGAAGGAATATAAAAATGACAAATAGTAGAGATTTTTTAGATAAAATAGTTGATGTCATAATCGATAAGCCATTAGGCAGTAGACATTCTGAAAAATATCCAAATCATATATATCCTGTGAATTATGGATATGTTCCCAATACCATAAGTGGCGATAACGAAGAATTGGACTGCTATATATTAGGTGTATTTGAACCTTTGGAAACTTTTAAAGGGAAATGTATTGCCATTATTCATAGAACAAATGATAATGATGACAAATTGATTGTTGTTCCTGAAGGTAGAAATTACTCAAATGAAGAAATTAGAGCATTAACAGAATTTCAAGAACGTTTTTTTGAAAGTGAAATTATTCGAAATAATGTTGATTTTGTATTTAATAAAAATATTCCTGAACTTTCTGTAAGTAATTTAGAAAATAGCCTTTCATTTTACAAAACTTTTGGATTTAAAATAGAATATGAAAGACCTGAAAATAAATTTGTATTTCTTTCAATGGGAGACATTCAATTTATGTTACAAGAATTATCTGACAATGACAAATGGGAATTAGCTCCTCTTACCTATCCTTTTGGAAATGGTATCAATTTTCAATTAGAAGTAGATTCTGTTGATAGAATTTATTCAAAATTAAAAGAACATAACTATCCAATTGCTTTTGATATTGAAGAAAACTGGTATAGACAAGATGATAAATTACTTGGAAATAAAGAATTTTTAGTACAAGATCCAGATGGATATTTACTAAGATTTTCTGAAGATTTAGGTGAAAAAGAGGTGATATAAATGCAAGAAAATGAATGGAAACGATATGAAGATATTGGAAATTGGGATTTTTCTGATATAAAATATACAACTTATCAAGAATCCAATTGGGACTTTTATAATGAAATTAAAAAACATTCTACTATCTCCTCTTTGCTTTTAGATTTAGGTACTGGTGGTGGAGAAAAAGCACTATCTTTTCTTCCTGATGTTGGTATGATAATTGCTACTGATTTTTCTAAAGAAATGATTAAAACCGCTAATGAGAATAAAAAACAATTTCCTGATAAAAAAATTAAGTTTACATGTATGGACAATTTAAACATGACTTTTCCAAAAAATTTATTTGATATTGTATCTGCAAGACATACAATGATTGATGCTAAACAAATATATGATGTACTAAACAATGATGGATATCTAATTATTGAAGGTGTTGATAAAAAAGATTGTTGGGAATTAAAAACTTTATTTCAAAGAGGACAAGCATTTCATGATGAAATACCAAATAGCAAAATTGATTATGAAAACATAAAAAAAGCTGGCTTTCGAGAGATAGAAATGCAAGAAATTATACAATATGAATATTATGAAACAGAAGAAGATTTATTGGCATTACTTTTAAAAACACCAATTTTAGATGATTTTTCTGAGATAAAAAACATTAATAACACACATCATCCATCAATTGAAAAAGATTTATTTGATACATATGTATCTACACATACCACTTCAAAAGGTATTGAACTAAAACGTGTTTTATATGGTATTGTTGCTAAGAAATAAATTGTAGGAGCTGATTGAATGATTGAAATTAAAGAATATGATGAAACATATGTTGAACAAATTTCAACAATTGTTATTAGAAATTTATTAGAAGTAAATGTAAAAGATTATGGTATGGAAAAAGTACAAGAAATGGCAAAAGACTTTACAGTAGAAAAATTAAAAGATGCCTTAAAAAATAGAAAAAAAGTATTTGTTGCTATAAAAGATAATGAGGTTGTTGGCACTGCTGGAATAGATGTTTCTTGGTACAATCCAGAGGAATATTATATTTTAACTGTTTTTGTAAAACCTGAAAATCATGGTGAAGGTATTGGTCGCCTATTGATTAAAGCAATTGAAGATTATGCTATTCATTCTAATTTTAAAAAGTTAATTATTCCAGCTTCTATTACTGCTCATGAGTTTTATTATAAGTTAGGATATCGATATAAAGATAATCAAAAAGTTTTAAATGAGGAAAATATGTATTTGATGGAGAAAACTTTTCAGTTGGAATATAAAGAAATCAAACAAGAAGAACTACCAGAAACTTTAGAGTTAGTACATAAAGTTTTTGATGAATTCGAAGCACCTTATTATTCTGAAGAGGGAATCGCTTCATTTTACAAATTTATTGATATAAATAATATGTCAGAACAATATTCTAATGGTTCTTTATATTTCTATGGTTGTTTTGTTAATGATATTATTGTAGGTATGATTACTGTTAAAGATTTTGTCCACATTTCGTTATTATTTGTGGATAAACACTATCATAGACAGGGTATTGCTAGAAGTTTATTTGATCATATTATACAAATATGCAAAGAAAAAAATCCTTCTTTAAAAATGATTACTGTTAATTCTTCTCCTTATGCTGTTGAATTCTATCATAAGCTTGGATTTTCTAATGTTTCTTCTGAGCAGGTAGTTGATGGAATAAAGTTTACGCCTATGGAGTTGAAAATAGAAAAGAATAACTAATATTCTTTTCTATTTTTTACATTACACATTTTCTTTTTTGCTCTTATATTTCTTATATCCCCAATATCCTCCTCCACTTAGAAGTCCTAATGTTATAATTCCTCCTAATGCACTTCCTTCTTCATTATTAGTATCAGTATTGATGGTATTTTGTATTTCTGTATTTGTTTTTCCTACTAAAGTATTTGTTGTATAACTACTTTCTAATTTTACTGGTTCCTTTACATTAATTGTTATTGTACTTGATTTTCCATTAGATGTAGTTGCTGTTATAGTTACAACTCCAGATTTTTTAGCAATTACTTCTCCTGTTGAGTCAACTGTTGCAATACTTTCATCACTTGACTGCCATGTAACATTTTTATCTGTTGCATTACTAGGCGTAATAATTGCTGTTAATTTTTCATTCTCACCTATTTCCATATTTTCTATTTTTTCTTCTATTTGTATTTCAGTTACCGCAATAGTACGTGTTATAGATGTAGTTGTTTTACTACTTGAAGAAGAACTTGAGCTAGAAGTTGAGCTAGAACCAGAACTAGATGTACTGCTTTGGCTAGACGACGAATATGGACAAACTCCATTTGTATGTAAGTGTGCAGGATTTCCTCCACAATGATAATGATAACTTCCTAGTCCACTTTTATTTTGATTATCTTTATGCCCTCCATTAGCATCTGTTCTACCAGAATGTGAATACACACTAATTTGTATAGATAATATTGATAATATAACTATTAAAACTGATACTATTTTCTTGATATATTTTTTCATAAAAACATCCCCCTAAATGATTATACTAAATAAGAAATAAAAAATTTGTCGAATTTTGTAAAAATATACAAATTTCGACAAATTTTTATTTTAGTTTATATATATTATCTCTATTCAATTAAATCATCTAAAACAATATTTATAAAATCATTTTTTTACTCGTTTAATAGTTGTTTGCCAACCATAAAATAACAACCATACTTATGTATAGAAATACACATATACTAACTCCAACAATTCCTGTAACTAATCCAGATTTTCCAAGTCTACTTCCTGTTTTCTTGGTACTCTTTGCTCCTAAAACGATTGCTAATATTCCTGCTGGTAAGCTAATATAATAAAACAATCCTGACAAAATTGATATAATTCCTAATACTAGTGAACTAACTCCTGCTGCTGATTTTTTTCTATTTTCTTCCATATTTACTAATCCTCCTTTATTTTCAATTGACTAATTTCTTGTAAATCATCTAAGCTATTTACTTTAATATAATCTTCTGAGACAGTATACAAATTATCATCTATATATAATCCTCTTAATAATCTTGATGTATTATAGTAAGAATATTTACTCTTTGTCTTATCATGTGTAATCGTTCCTTTTAATGTAAATCCATCTGTAAGATTGATATTATATACAAAATATCCTTCAGAAACATATTCTTTCTTATAATTTGTATAAGAATTCACTATTGATTCATACTCATCTGATGAGTTTTCTATCTCAAAATCTTCTGTATAATTATTAACAGGGATTGCCAATAATTCTTTTTCTTTTGAGAATAATAATGCTTTATGATTTGTTAAAATAGCTGATGTTGTTCTCCTGTCTCCTATGATTGTATCTGAAATTTGAATTGGATTGTTAACATCTGTTACATCAAATAATGCCATTTTCATTCCTGTAATAGTAGCTGTTGTTGATCTAACTCTTCCTGATGAATCTCTGTTAACTTTTTCTTCTGTTTGCATTCCAATTCCTATCAAATGATTTTCATCATAAGGATGCAAATATGTACTATATCCTGGTATTTTTAATTCTCCTAAAACTTGTGGGTTTTCTGGATTACTTAAGTCTATTACAAATAGCGGATCAATTGTTTTATATGTCACAAGATATGCTCTATCTCCTAAAAATCTAGAAGAATACATCTTTTCTCCTTCTGCCAATTTTTCGGTTTCTCCTATTTTTTCCATTTCATTATTAAATATGACTATTCTAGATCCTTCACTATTATATAAAGCAACTCTTAAGTTTCCTTCATATTCATCTATTGAAAACTGATTAATAGTTTGTCCCTTTTCTTTTGCTTTTCTATCATATTGTATACTTCCATCATCAAGTAAATTGAATTTATATATGTATGTATATCTTCCATAATCATATTCTTCATCGTCATCTTCAAATGCACCAAATATCCCCTTTAATCCAAATATTGAAGATATTTTAGGAACACCACTATATGAACCATCATATTTTTCTTCTAATAGATATATATTATTTTCTGATACATAAGCATTTTCAACATTCATTAGATATGAATTTACTTTTACCGTTTTATTTATATTATTTAAATCTAACATAGATAGTATTGTTTGGTCTGTTGTATCTATATCTTTTATTCTTTTTATGTTTTTATATCCTGGATCAATTTGTTTTCCATCTTCATAATAATATGTTACAATTTCATCATTTTCTTCTTTTAAATAACCTGATGAAATAACATATAATCTTCCATCAATACATCTAGATGTATAATATGGTTGTTCTAATTGATAATCTTTAATTTTCTTTGGTTGTTCTCTGGCAGAAATATCATATACAGTTACCACTGTCGAATTACGATTATTGTAATAATAGTAATATGATGATGAATATTTCATTTTTTCACTAATAACAATTAATTTGTTATTATATAAAATTAAATCTGATGGAATGGTATTACTATCTTCTGGTTCTATTTCAGATGCTATTTTTATTTGTGTTTCATCTTTTACATCTGTGATAACCACTTTATCTTCTGATAAAGAATATATATAGTCTCCATCTGTTTTTGTTATGTCTGCCTCATCCACATTTTCTACTTGTATATTGGTTGTTGAATATTCTTTCGTAGATTGTGTACTTGTTATAGAGTCCGCTGCTGAACTTCCTGTATAACTATCAGGAGTTATTCCTGAGCTATTTATTACTACATCTCCCATACTACTAGTAAAACTTCTGGAACTTTCATAAAGAATACTAAATGGTAATGTCAATAATTTAGAAGGTATACTAATTTCGTCTATATCCCTATTATATATTGCTTCTAACTCTGCTTTTGATGATATTTCTACTAATTCCGCTTCTTCATTATCTGTTACCATTACTTTATATCCTAATATTGATAATATTAGAATAAAAATAAGTATAATTGCTATTACTATTTTTTTCATTTTTTATCATCCCCCTCTTTTATTTTACTAAAAAGGTTTTTATAAAGCAATCTTATTCTTAAAATTATATTTTTTATTTTATACTTCAAACTAATTATGTCAAAATCCCATATTCGTAATTGATTTCAAAAAAAAATATAAAAGCAAAAAATATATTGACAAATTCTGGAAATCCATGTATACTTTAGTCATTAATTTGTAAATTGTGATTTAATTCTTATATATTTTAAAATAATTTTTTTATATTTAGTATTTTTATTATTAATTGACATTTTTATTTCACATTTTTTCCCTCATATTTATTATCTTTGCTTTTCACTTTTTTAATTTATTGTTATGTTTCTATTATCTTTACTTTTCTATAATTATTTATATTCTACATATTCTTAAAATTAAATAATTCTTACCATATAAAGATTTTATTTTCCCTGATTTAAATTCCATCATATGAAAGGATGATGTCATGTTATCAATTGTAAAAAGTATTGCTTTGCATGGACTGCAAGGTTATTTAGTAAACATACAAGTAGATATCTCTGCTGGTATGCCGTCTTTCGAAATTGTAGGATTACCTGATGCCAGTATTAGAGAATCAAAAGAAAGAGTAAAAACAGCTATAAAAAATTCTACATCTCAATTTTTAAGTAGAAAAATTGTTGTAAATCTCGCTCCTGCTAATACAAAAAAGGAAGGCTCTATTTTTGATTTACCAATTGCTGTTGGTATTCTGATTGCAAATGGATTTATTTATAAAGCTAATCTAACAGATACCATTTTTATTGGAGAACTTTCTTTAGATGGTTCCATTTGTCCTATAAAAGGAATTCTTCCTATTTGTATAGAAGCTAAAAACTTAGGAATCAAAAGAATACTCTTACCTAAATCTAATGCAAAAGAAGCTTCTATGATTAATGAGCTTGAAATTATACCTGTTTCGACTCTAAATGAAGTAATTGCTTATTTAAATGGTAATCTTAATATTTCTTACGAACCACCAACTCATTTTATTTCCAATCATAATTCCATCTATGAATTCGATTTTTCAGAAGTAAAAGGACAAGAAAATGTTAAACGTGCTTTAGAAATATCAGCAGCAGGTGGACACAATTGCCTTTTGATTGGTAGTCCTGGTTCTGGAAAAACCATGTTAGCTCGTAGACTTCCATCCATTTTACCTGATTTAACTTTTGATGAAGCTTTAGAAATTACAAAAATTCACAGCATTTCTGGTTTATTATCTGAAGATACTCCCTTTATTTTCAAAAGGCCTTTTAGAAGTCCTCACCATACGATTACAGAAACTTCTTTAGTAGGAGGTGGAAGAATTCCGAAACCTGGTGAAATTAGCCTAGCTCATTTTGGTGTTTTATTTCTCGATGAATTACCTGAATTTAATAAATCTACATTAGAAGTCTTACGCGGACCTTTAGAAGATAAAATGGTAACCATTAGTCGTGTTGATTTCTCAACCACCTATCCTTGTAATTTCATGTTTATTGCTAGTATGAATCCATGTCCTTGTGGATATTATGGATCAAAAGAAAAACAATGTACCTGTCGTGAAGATCAAATTCAAAAATATATTCATAAAATTAGTGGTCCACTTTTAGATAGAATTGATATTCATATAGAAGTGGAAAGTGTAAACTATTCAAAATTAGGAAATGATTCTCCTTCAGAATCTTCTGATGAAATCAGAAAAAGAGTAAATATTGCTCGAAACATTCAAATAAATCGTTATAAAGAACATCATATTTTTTCAAATTCTGAACTGACTCCTAAATTAATTTCTAAATATTGTAAACTTTCTCCTAAAAGTAAACAAATTTTAGAAACTGCTTTTAATCAACTTGGTCTTAGTGCCAGAGCTTACAGTAGAATTTTGAAAGTGGCTAGAACAATTGCAGATTTAGATAATTCTAACAATATTCAAACACATCATTTAGCAGAAGCAATACAATACAGGAGTTTAGATAGGAAATATTGGTGTCGATAATAACCTTTTTTTTATTTGTATATAAAGTAAATTTGGAATATTTAAAATATTTGTTTATTCTTGAAAACAATAATTTTTACGATAAAGGAGTGATTATATAAAAAAGCTTAAAATAGATGATAAACTATATCCCAAACAATTAAAAGAAATATCCAATCCGCCACAAATTTTATATTTAGAAGGAAATATAGAATTGTTAAATAACCCTATTATTACAATCATTGGTTCACGCAAATGTACAAAAAACGGCAGACTTCTAGCACAGAAATTTTCTTATGAACTATCTCAATTGCGGTATTACAATCGTTAGTGGATTAGCAGAACGGTATTGATACAACTGCTCATTTATATTCTTATAATCAACTTGGTAAAACAATTGCCGTTCTTGGAAATGGGTTCAATCATATTTTTCCTGCTGAAAATAAAGAATTATATAAAAAAATTTTAGATTTTGGTGGATTAATTATTAGTGAATATCCTCCTGATACAAAATGCCAATCTAAATATTTTTTAGAAAGAAACCGTATTGTTAGTGGATTATCTTTAGGGATTTTAGTAATAGAAGCCTTATATAGAAGTGGTACAAGTGTCACTGCAAAATTAGCTATTTCACAGAATAGAAAAGTTTTCGCATTGCCACATGAAATTTGGAATTCTCATGGGACAGGTACCAATAGATTGATTAAAAATGGTGCTATTCTAGTTGATTGTACTGAAGATATTCTTCAGGAATTTAAGTCTTTAAGGAATTTCTCTAAAAAATTGAAAGATATTCAGGAATTAGATTTGAATTCTTTAGATGTTGATTATGAGATTTTTGAAAGTTCTAAGAAATCTTTTAAATCTTCTAATACCAATTTTCATGTAGATATGTCATTAGGTTCACAAGTTCAGGTTCATTCTTCGATTCCTCCTAATATTCATTCTAGTAATGATTTAAAATCTTTAAGTACTCGAAATAAAAAAGAATTAAAAAATTCTAAATTAGCATATATTTATGACTTGATATCAGTTGAACCAATATCTATTAATGAACTTTGTAAAAAAACGTCTAGACCAATTTCACAAATTTCTAATGATCTATTTTTATTAGAATTAGAAGGTTATATAAAGAAAGTTGCAGGTGGTTATATATGTATTTTAAACAAGTAACTGGTAAATATGGTGAGGATTTGGCTTGTGAATATTTGAAAAAATTGAATTATATTATTATTGAGCGAAATTTTTCTTGCTATCAAGGTGAAATCGATATTATTGCAAAAGATACCTCTAAAAACGAGCTGGTTTTTATTGAGGTGAAAACTAGGACAAGCTTTAAATATGGTTCTCCTATTGACGCTGTTGATAAAAATAAGCAGAAACATTTATTTGAAGCTTGTCAATATTATTTGTATAGTCACAATCTTCGTCATCTCTTCGTTCGTGTGGATGTAATTGAGGTTTTTATTAGTAATCATATTCCTCGTATTCGTCATGTGAAGCAGGTGTTTTAGTATATATTTTAAACTTAATTTTTCATTTTGTTCTATTCATCATTTTCTACCTTTTCATAAATCTCTTTAATTCTATCTTCTAATTGTTATGGCCTTCGGGTTATGAGAATGGGTTGACTGGTTTTTGAACTTTAGTGAAATCAAGGGTTTTAGCTGATATTTTAGTACCTTCGGGTATTTTAGCATATCGAACATTTGTGTAATTTTAGGACAATTTTTGAGGATTTCTTCCCCAACTTTTCCCCATCCTGTTTTAGACATTTGTTCGTATAAAAATTGGATATTAATGGGAAACCTAAAATTTATTTAGGAGGTTTTCAGTTATGAATAATAAAATTACTTATCGTAAAGAAGGAGATTATTTTATACCAAATTTGTATTTACCAAAACAGCCTGATGGTCACATTGGAAAGTATGGCAAATTGCGACTAGATTATTTAAAGAATTTTAATAAAACTCTATACACTGAATTACTTATAGATGGCACTTTAAAACAACATTTGTTAAATATAGATGAATGTGCTAATGAAAGGGTACAACTACTTATAAAGCAATTTGCTGAATCTGAAAATGTTAATGAATACTTAAAAGAACATCATCAAATAGAATGGGTTCAAGCTATGAATAATATTAAAAATAGAGCTGAAGAAATTGTTTTGAATGAAATTGTATATGTATAGGAGGATATGAAAATGGTTAATTTTAGAGAAGTAAATGATAATGATATATTAAAAGATTGGTTATTATTTAGGGAAGAAGAAATTTCTTCTTTAAGTTGTGAAGAGGATAAGAAACATTGGATTTATTTTGATGAGATCTCTAATAAAATTTTAAAATCTATTCCTAAAAATAATAGAGAATATGTAAAAAAACAACTTGATCTCCTTGATGATAATTTTTTTGATTATATTAGTTATTGGAATGAGAAGTATTATAGGAATGGGTTTTGTGATGCAACCAACTTAATTATCGGTGGATTGAAGTTATAATCAATATTTAAACAATAAAGTGAGAAATTTAATATATTGCAAATTTCTCACTTTTATATTATTCAAATTCAATTTCTTGTTCTGCTATATTATACAATTCTAATCTATTCTCAACATCAACTTTATTAACAAGCCAGCCTTTAAAAGAGCATTGTCTTATGAACTCATCATATCTATTTACTCCATTAATTTCTTTAAGGGTTATTACAACTCCAAATTTAATTCCTTTTCCATCACCTTTTCCAAGTCTGTCTTTCGATTTGACACTTAATCCCCAAGATGCATTTTCATATACTTTTTTGGGACGTGCTGTAGTTTTGTATTCTTCAACAATATGCTTAACATTATCCCATTTTTTATTGTACTTTCTAGCATCTCCTTCAAATACTCTTCCATCTTCATCTGATTGTTTATTATTGTTTATAGTCTTTATAGTAATGTTTCCCTTTTTATTTTGCATAACTCTACCGAAATACAGATCCAACTCTGTATTAGTATAATCTACTCCTTGATTTCTAGTACACTTTGGAAAATAGCACAAAGTTGCCTTCGCTATGTACGGACATTTTTCTTTATCAAGTGGTACTGGAATTCCATATGTATATGTATCATAATCTGTTGATTCGCTTTCTATATAAAATTTTATTTCATCTCTTTCTGAATTAATTATATCCTCTATACTAATTGGAATTCTACCAAATCCATAATACTCTGCTTTCTTATCATCAACCACGTCCCAACCAGTTGCCGAATCTATAATTAAAGCTTTTGCTATTTCTCTTGATAATCTTAGTTTATAGATTAGATAAGCCATTTTTCTTGAAATCCAAGGTGCAGCAAACGAAGTTCCTTGATTCATTTTTTGTCCTGTTCCTATACAAGTTCTTATTTTTTCTCCTTCATCTCCACCATAGTAACATATATCTGGTTTGTTAAAAAATGATAATACTTTTCCTCTTCTTGCATATGAAACTTTTTCTCCATTTCTTTTTACTGCATTAACAACTAAAGAATTAATAGAATCTGCTGGTGAACCAATTTTGTCTTGTAATTTTTCTGTTTGATTTGTTCCTGCCACAACAAAAATAATATCATATTTATTTTCTAGCATATCTAATAAAGCCCCTTCTTGAGAGATAAAATTATTATCAATTTCCATATTTGACCCAAGTGAAAGATTCCATACTTTAATGTCCAAGTTATTTTCAACAATTTCTTTAATTCTGCTCATAATTGAAAAGGTATTATTTCTACCATGGTGAGCAATACAAAAATGTTTAACTCTAAATCTTCCACAACCATCATCGAGTTTTGGATTTATAGATGGTCCATCTACAATAATAGAATCCACTGCTGTACCATGTTTTCTATCTTCTGCTGTAATATCTGCTCCATCTTGCATATACCTTTCCTCATAGTCAACCCACTCTCTGAAATATACTCTATCATCAAATGCTGTATCTAAAACGCCAATAATCGGTTCATCTGAAGGCTTTGGTAATTCAGAAACATTTTTAGCTACTTGTTCTAATTCTATTATATCTTCCTCTTCATATTCTTTTGGTAATTCATAATCTGCTATATTTTCTACTGCCATTGATATTAAATATGGTGCTTGTCTTACTAAAATAGATAATGCATCTTTATATAAAATAATTGTATTATCATCTAAAATATTAAGTTCCCTACCTGTTATTCCTAACTCTTCTAAAATCTCTTTAGATTTTTTGTTAACATCATATAACGTAATTGCTTGATTTTCATTGAGTTCTTTATCATATTGAGGATAAGCTAATTTTGTTACTATTGAGCAATCGGTTAACACTTCCATAAACATAGTTTTTGATATTTTATATTTTGAAAAATCTATTGTGCTTATCTTTTTTTCATCTTCATTGTTAAACCTACCATTAAATTTTTCTTTAAGAATGTTCGCACATATCTGTATCTTATTAATGTTTAACTCTAGATTTTCTAACGGTATAAAATATGTTATGATATGATAAGGATTGTTTTCATCTCCACCATATTTAGCACCTTTTATTAAGTCTGAAGTATTTTCATTTGAACTTTTAAATAATATAGTTTTTATTCTTTTACTTTTTGGAACTATTCTATTATATTCAACATTAACCAATGTTCCATTAATCAATGTTGTTCTGTCTTTCCAATATTCTTTTAACTCTTTAAGATTCTTTATTATATTTTCTAATTGTTCCACTTTAACTTCTGTATTTGCAGCTAAATTACTTCCTCCTCCATGTGATGGGTTACTTCTAGGAGTCAACTGACCTTTTAATTGAATCAAACTATTCATTGTTTAGCCCCCTTGAAATTGTACTTTTAGGAATACCTGTTAAATTCTCAATTTCCCTTATAGTAAATTTTTGTTCTTGTAATTTCTTTATATTTTCTTTAATATTTACATTATTTGCAGTTTCATATAATCTTGTTAAATAATCATATGGATTTGTTGAATCACTAAAAGCTAAAGCTGTTCGTATTAGATTTTTTAAATCGCCAGGATAAGGTATCGGATTTAATGTATTTATAATTTTTTTAAATAACTTTATATCTTTTACTGCTGATGGAAATTTATCTATATATTCGCTTAATATTGAAACAGCAATATCTAATAAATCTTCTTGTGAGTATCTATTAAAATTGATAATCTTGTCAAATCGTCTGATAATTGCTTTGTCAAATGATTTATATAAGTTTGTTGTTGCAATAAACACTATTTTTTCATTTAATTTATCTAATTCCTTTAATAATGTAGATGTAGCTCTCCCCATTTCCCTTAAATCATTATTATTTAGCCTGTCTAAAGCAAGTGCATCTATTTCGTCAAATAATATAATTATTTTTTCTGGATGTGGAAGATGATTTATTTCATCAAAAATAGTATTTATGTTTTTTGATGTCTGCCCCAACTTACTATCAATAATAGTATCAAATTCTGCTTGATATAATTCTCTATTCAATATTCTAGCTATATGCTTTACTGTTTCTGTTTTTCCTGTTCCGGGTGCACCCTCAAATAAAAATTTATTAACGCCTATATTTTTACTTATTGCATTTACTATACCTACAATATCATTTTTTATTTCCACTGGTAATGGTAATGAAGCATTACTTACTTCTATCTTTGTAAAAAATTCTGAGCCAGATTCATAAGATTGGGGTACAAAAGTATTTACATCTGATAGTAGAGCCATTATATATTCTGCTACTTGATAGTCTCCATTTTGATCAAAATCCTTCGCAATCTCATACGCCTCATTTCTAAAGCTTTCGTCATTATTTTCTATATAATATTTTATTAAATTTAATACATTTTTCTTTTTCATAATACCACCATTTTTATTATACTTTTCTTGGTCTATTTTGTCAATAGTGTTCCAAAAAAAGTTTTTTTGTCCCGCTATTGACATTGTAAAAATTATGTATTATAATCTTTTTAACAATAAAAAACATCCCAAGTGTTATAAACAACTTGAAATGCTTACTAACAAATATCTTCTCGCAAAAGTATTGTTAAAATTATTATAACACTTTCTATTGTATGAAGTCAACACTTTTAACTTCTTTGGGATAGAAAGGAGAAAGTTTTATGATTTATATGATATCTTATGATTTACATTCCCCTACACAAAACAGAGAAAATGTTGAAAATGACATTAAGTCATTCGGAACATGGTGCAAATATCTAACTACAACATTTTTAATCTCTACATCTTCTGATTTAAATGCTGTTTCTAACAAATGTATATCTCATCTAGACGGAAATGATACAATGATAATCTCGAAAGTTACTAAACCCATAAAGGGTTGGTTATCTCAAGAGCAATGGGACTGGATTTCTAAAAATTTACAATAAGGGGATTTTTTACAGCCCTTTTCATTATCCAAAAATGCTGACTTTTATTTAGGCTTTTGCTAATATTTTATTGTCATCAACTTTCTAATAAAAATCAAAGAAGGAAGGATTTTTATCCTGGAAAGGCGGTGACAAATATGGCTTGTAAAAAGACAAGTTCAAATGTTACTTCAAAAGCATCAAAACTTTTGAAAGATGGTAGAACTTCAAAAATTACAAAATCTGTAGCTGGTTCTGCTTTATCTCAAAGGCAACCAAAACATACACATAAGAAAAAATAGTAAAGGTAAAGCAGACTCAAAAATAGAGTCTGCTTATTTTTGCATTGATTCATGTTTGTTTTTCCACTCTTCATATTTTTTCTTATAATTTTCTTGATCACTTGCTAGCACTTCAGTTTCATCATCAAAAATAATTAAAATTTTGTCAAAATTTTCTCCTCCAAAATGTAAATAATCATTTCCTCCATCAATATAACAACTTTCACATTTGCAAGCGACTAAATCATGCACACTTTTTGACTCTATTATGTCTCCACAAATCAAACATTTAATTTTCATAATTATAACTTCCTCTATTTCATATTATTCATATCTATATTCTTCACTATCTTCTGCAACCATTAAATTACTATAGTGTTCATCCTCATCAATATGATAAATAATACCTTCATTTTGATTTAATCTCTTTTTTAAGTAAGCTGATAATTCTTTATCTGTACAATAAATATAACAACCTTTTTGTCCTCTGGTCATTAATGTCCTATATGTATTTTTTATTATTTCATCTGCTATTTTCTCTGCCTTGTCAAAATCTTGTTGGAACATTTTATATATTCCCTTTATTGATTGGTCTGTCTTTGCTCTTTCTGTAACATCTGTAACTATTTTGTTGTTTTCATATCTTAGATCATTACCTATAATTACACCAACATAATCAAATTCTAATCCTTGAGCTGTATGTATACATCCTATTTCATTTACTGAATTCGGATCAATTGCCCATGTTTGACTATTACCTAAATTCCAACTCATTGCAAAATTATATTCTGGAATTTTTATATCAAATACATCAGATTTGTTTTTTCCTTCCTTTATCCAATCCCAACAATATCCTGCAAGTAATCTGGCTTTATTGTTTATTTTATTTTTTTCAAAAATTATATCTCTCACTTCATTAGGAGTATTACAAATCTTAATATCGTAATCTAAATCAAATCCATCGCTGTTAGCTGTTTTTCTAATATCTAATACATCATCCAGCCAAGCAATATATCCATCTGATCCATTACATCTGAATTGTGATTCCAACTCCATTATTTCTGATTCTGCATTTGCATGTCCAATATATTTCTGTATTTCCTCAACACTTCCAATATCTTTTAATGTAACTCTTTGAGATTCATCTATGAAAAATATTGAAAATTTTGATGCATGAATAATTTCTTTTATTTGATTTTCGCCCAGATTTTGAAACATTCCAGACTTTGCATTTAATCTATGTGCTTCATCAACAATTAATACATCAAACTCATTCTCAGAAGATTCAACAAATGAACCTGAGCCTTTAAATAAATTATTTATTCTTGTTTTTCTAAAATCGCCACTTAATTTTGTTGCATATACATTTCTTGGCGCTGCATTCTTTGTTACATAGGAGCAAACCATGTTTTCATTTGTTAATTTTACTAACAAATGAATTGCTAATACTGATTTTCCCGTGCCTGGTCCACCTTTAACAATTAGTACTCTTTTATTTCCGTCTCTATACGATTTTCGGGCCATTTCTAATGCTGTTTCATATACAAGTTTTTGATCATCTATCATAATAAATTCTTCATTGCCTTGCAACATACTTGATAAAGCATCTTGTAATGATTTAGATGGTCTAATTTTTCCATTTTCAATCATATATAGTGTTTCTTTATCATCACCATATTTAATATATTTATTTATAAAATCTCTTAATTTTTCTACATCACCTTTTATAAAAGCAGGTGCTTTGTCTAAATAATATTTATAATTATCTGATAGTAATGTTGGAGGTGTTACAGTTAGATAATTATGAAGATATGCACATGGATGTAAATCTATTCGTCTATCTTGCACCGTTTCATTGTAATCCTCTATAGTTGTTGCATATGACCATGCTTGATATGATGGATGAGTCACCTCTCTTAATGCATGTCCTGTAAATGCTTGTACTATTCCGTCTTTTCCATTTACAATATTTGCTTCAGTCCATTGTTTTAATTCTATAATAATAGCAGTATTCTTAGATTGTTCATCTTTACCTGTAATAATAAAGTCTACTCTTTTAGAAGTATTTGGTATTTTAAATTCAATAGCTATTCCTACATTTCCAGGAATATTATTATCTATTAAAACTTTCATCATGTATTGCATAGAATTATTCCATGCTTTTCTTTCTGATTGAGAAGTATGATATCCCATTTTTTCATAAAATTTTCTATCTATATTTTCTTCAATTCTATCTTGAACAACATCTTCTACAAATAGTTGCTTTGTTGCTTCATATACTATCATAATAATTGCCCCCAATTAATATAGTTTTCTTCTAAACCACTGATTCTTTAATATATTTTTTGAAGTTCCTTTTGTAAAATTTACAACACTTACATTTACTATATTTTCCTTAATTAGTGGAACTATAACCTCTTTCTCACACAAATACTTTTCTAAATTCAAAATATTACATCGTTCTATATCTTGAATATTTATTATTTGATTCTTAATCATAAAACTCAATAATTTAAATATATCTATTGCATATGATTCCTTTCTGGCAGTAAGTTCTATTAATATTTTATCTCCATAAACATTAACATTTTTTACACCATCAATATCTCTTGAACAGGATTGATATGTATTAGTAATACATACATGTCCCTTATTTCTCGAGTTATAATTAATAACTCTATATGCTTTTCCTTCATATTTACATCTGATAAATTCTTTTTCAAGTATTGATAAGTTATTTTTATTTTCTAATTCGATAATCTTGCTTTTAATTTTTTCCCAAACATTTTTATCATAATATATAAAATAACTGATACAAGTATGTTCTCCTGGAGTTTTTCCCGCTAACCAATAATATATTTCTTTATATAAATCCGCTAAAAAAATAAATTCTTCCATATTTTATTTTCCTTATAATTTATCATATTTTGTACTAACCCCTTTAGCTTTCTCCACAGGATATTTCTTCCTTGTCTTATCTAGCTTTTTTAATATAATTTCTTCAGGATTTACATTTAGTTTCATAGCCATTTGAATACAATATGTAAATACATCTGCTAATTCTTCACATACTTCTTCTTTGTTGTAATTTTCGCTATTCCATTGAAAACACTCTAATAGTTCCCCTGCTTCTATTGCAATTGATTTAGCCAAGTTTTCTGGAGAATGAAATTGATCCCAATCTCTTTCTTTATTAAATAGTTTAATTTCTTGCATTATTTTATCCATTATTCTTCCTCCTATAAATCAGTTCTTTCTCAAAATCATATATTATTCTTCATTTTTCTCCTAGATTCCATTTTTTACAAATATATCATAAAATCTCAGTTTTCTCAACAAAATTAGCTTTATTTATACAAAAATTATTGGCACATTTATGTGCCATTTCTTATCTATCATATCTTCTATCTTTCTTCTTTTTCTCTTTTTCCTTGATTTTTTCCTGTTCCCTTTCCCTCATCTCTTTTATCTGCTCTTTCATCTTCCTAGCATTATCACCAACTTCATCACATAACTTAATTTCTTTTCTAATTTTCTCTACAACAGAAGTAACGCTAATTATTTCTTTAGTTACAGCATCTTTTTCGCTTTCATTGTCTAATTTCTGCCTTTTGTAGTACAATCTATTTCTTGCATTCAAAATCTTTTGCAACTCTTCTTTTTTCTGTTCTTTTAAATTTTCTACATCATTTATAGTTTCTAATTCATACTTACATATAAATCTTATTTGTTCTGAATACCTATCCATTTTCTTTACTTCTTCTCTCATCTTTGGAGTAAGTTTATAATTTAAATTTTTCTTTGGATATACTTTTAATAAATAGCAATAGTAATAATATAAAGCAATTATTCCTTTAGTTTTTCTAAATTTCTTTACACTGTCTTTATAAAATAATCGTTTATCATTAGTTTTAGGTTTAATTACTTCTTCTCTACTTGGATATCTACTACAAATTTTATTTTTAATATTTTCAATAGAATATTCTTCTCCAAATGCTCTTTCTATTCTAATATTTCTTTTATGTGAGTACATTCTCACACTAATTTTATTAGCTCTAAAATATACTTCATATCCCATTTCTTTTAATCTTTTTAAGAATTCTTTATAAGTCCATGAATGTTCTATCGCATAATCTATATCTTCTTTTGCAAATTTATAATAATCTGAATATCTCATAGATTTTTTATAAAAGTTTTCAAAGTTAATTCCAGATTTACAAGTCTTCTCTTTTAAAATACTTAAACCATATTCTTCACATATTTCGTCTGATGTTTTTCTTAATAATGCTGTATTACTCAAATTACTATAATACTTTTTTCCATCTTTAAATGACACAGAATTAATTACAAAATGATTATGGAGATGTTTTGTATTTAAATGAGTAGATACTACAACTTGAAATCTATCTCCCCACATTTCATTTGCAAGTTTTACTCCAATTTCATGTGCTATCTCTGGAGTAACTTCTCCTTCATTAAAAGATTGATATGCATGAAATGCAAGTATTCCATTTTCTTTCCCATAAAATGTTTTTACAAATTGCATTTGCCTAACTGCATCTTTTACTTCACAATTTATTCCTGTAGTATAAAATTGTTTTTCTGTCTTATCTGGATTAGTTACATAAGTCATTACTTGCCTGATACTATCAAAGTTATCCATTTCATATTCGCTATAATTGTTTTTTGTCTTTTCTTCATTTGTTGCGTAGTTAATTACTTTATCTAATCTCTTTTGTACTTTCCATATTTTTGTTGTTGCCATTTGCTTTCTCCTTTCTTCTAAAAAGGGGATTGGGGAATTTCCCCATTTAGAATTTCGAGCTGACGAAATTCATTGCTTGTTAGGACAACAATATGCTTCTTTTTAGTACTGAAATTATTATTTTTTCTATCAAATGCACACCTTATTTTGAAAAATACTTGGACTTTTTTTATTAAAATCCAAGTACTTTTCTCCCTATTTTTTTATTATAAATTATTTAATTTATAATAATTATTTTTGCAGAAATCTAATCTTTCTTTATCATTCACATTACCTTTTACTTCATGATTTTCATCTTCTATTTTAAATATTCTATTTATTTTTCTTAATAAGATTTCTTGTTTTATATCTCTTATTAAACATGGAACTTTGTCATATCCTACTGCTTTCGCTGCTACTAATCTTGCTTCATCTCTAAAAATATAATAACCATTTTCTTTTTGAATAATTTCAAATGGTTTCTTAATTCCATTTCTTTTTATTGTTTCCATATATCTACAAACCTTTTCTAAATTTCTATTACAAATTCTGTTATATTTAACTCCTTTTATATCTTTTATTTCTATTTCTTTATACTCTTTATAAACCTTCATATTATCAAATCCTTTCTTTTTTTCTATTTACTTTTTCAATTTTTTGTATTAAAATATAGTTGCAATCATTTAAGTTAGCATTTAGTTTGGTCGCTTGTGCTAGCTTTTTCTTTTATATTTTTTAGTGTTACTCCATAACACATTTGATACAATTTTGAGATAATCGCATTTACCAATTGTTCATCCTGGCATTTGTTAAATCTTTCAATTAATCCTTGCTTATCAAATCTTGTTGTAATAATTATTGGTAATCTATTTTCATTTCTATTTTCAATTATTGTATATAATTTTTCTAATGCCCAGTTACTTATTTTTTCTGTTCCAAGATCATCAATTATTATCATATCTACATTTGAATATAACTCAATTAATTCATTCTCCGACTT
>CASEIX010000026.1 GCA_949288095.1 uncultured Eubacteriales bacterium | reverse complement strand
TTTACTTCGCATCTATCATCATCAATTATTCCAAAATACATATTAAATACTTCGTTTAAACTCATTTTTATCACCACAATGAGTTTACCATATATTAGTAAATATTACAATTCTGTAATAATCGATGAAATTTCCCTGGTTGTTATATAATAAAGACTGATATATTGGGGATTAGGTGATATAAATGGAATGGTATGATAGATTTTTAAAAAAGGAAAAATGGATAAAGAAATCG
Source organism: uncultured Eubacteriales bacterium (assembly GCA_949288095.1). GTDB lineage: Bacteria > Bacillota > Clostridia > TANB77 > CAG-508 > CAG-269. The sequence continues at coordinate 17,865 of CASEIX010000026.1, read as the reverse complement.
ACTGAAATAGAGGGAAATCTTTATGATAGGTTAAAGGAAATATCAGAAAATGAGTTAGATGCATCAATCAATAAGATTGTAGATGCTTGTATTAATGATTTAGAATTAGGAGAAAAAATAGTCATTTATAAAAAAGAAACGAATGAAATAAATGTTGCAAGATCAGTCATTATAAGGGAATCTATGTATAAAAAGTTAGAAGAAATGCGAGAAAAATATGGAATATCTATATCTAAATTAATTAATATTGCGATTAGAAATGGATTGGAAAAATATGATAAAAATAAATAAAAACTGTTAATAAAAAATAGAAAAAGTTTGTTCATAATACACAAAATAAAAAAATATACGAAACAATAAAAATACTATACAAAAGTAACATTAAATTTTATAAAAGGAACATAGAGGGATAACCTAAATGTTCCTTTATTATTTAATTATATAAATTTCTTTCATATAAATCTTGAATAAAGACATCTTTTTCTTCGAAATTGTCAATAAATCCTACTTTGGCTATGTTATCATTTACTCCTTGAATCCATACAGGTCTATCATCATAAAAAACATCACACTTTTCTTTATTAGCTAATATAGAATTAATTCTAGAAATATCCATAAAAATCCCTCCCAAAAATCATACTAATAAAAATATATCCCAAAAGATAACTTTATATTCATAAAAAATATTCTGACAGGAAAAAAGATGAAAAAAATTGTATCAGAAAATATATTTTAGTGGCATATTTTGACAAGTTTTTATAATGCTTGACTTAAAATTTGATTTCATATACAATGAATTAGGGAGAAACAAAAGGAGGAGTTATATGAGAATACAATATAAAGATAAGGTAATGGAATTAGATAAACCAATGACAATTAGTGAATTGCTAAAAGAAGAAATTGAAAATAGCGAGTATACAGTCGTAGCTGCTATTTTTAATAATGAATATAAGAATTTAGAATCTATGATAGAAGAAAATGGAAAAATAGAATTAATTGATATTTCTTCAAAAGAAGGAATGAAAGTATATAGAAGAACATTAGTATATATAGTTGGAAAAGCTTTTGAAAAGATTTGTCCTAATAAAAAAATGGAAGTGAATTATCAATTATCAAATTCAATGTTTTGCGATTTGATAGATGAAGAAGTAACAGATACATTTTTGGAAGAATTAACACAAGAAGTGAGAAAAATTGTAAAAGAAGATCTTCCTATTAAACAAGTCATTATGAATAGGGAAGAAGCTACACAATTTTTCAATGAGACCCAAAGTTCAAAGGGAAGATTACAATTAGATTTAGAAGGCAATAATGAAATTTATATGTATTACTGTGAAGATTATTATAACTATTGTTATGGAACTTTGGCTAATCGAACAGGGGTTACGAAAATCTTTGAAATTGTAAAATATAATGATGGTTTTTTAATTAGATATCCAAGCCAAAGTGATCCAGAAAGAATGCCTAAATTTGTAAAAAATAAAAAATTAGCTTGGGCTATGGAAGAATATGATGATATCAATAAAATTATGAAAATTGAAAGAGTATATCGTATTAATGAAGCCATACAAGAAGGAACAATTAAAGATATTATCTTATTAGCAGAAGCTTTACATGAAAAGAAAATAGCAAAAATTGCAGATAATATAGCAAAAAACAAAAATATAAAAATGATATTGATTGCAGGTCCTTCATCATCAGGAAAAACAACTTTCGCGCAAAGACTAGGTATTCAATTGAAATTAAACAGAATAAAACCAGTAACCATTTCTGTAGATAATTATTTTGTAGAAAGAAAAGATACGCCAAGAGATGAAAATGGAGATTATGATTTTGAATGTTTAGAAGCAATCGATTTAGAATTATTTAATGACCATTTAACAAGATTATTAAATGGCGAAGAAGTAGAAATGCCAGAATTTGATTTCCATGTAGGTACTAAAAGATATAATGGTAAAAAATTAAAATTAGAAGAGGACGAAGTATTGGTTATAGAAGGCATTCATTGTTTAAATGATAAATTAACCAGTAAAATACCAGCAGAACAAAAATATAAAGTATATATTAGTGCACTAACCGTATTGAATTTAGATAGGTTTAATAGAATATCTACAACAGACACCAGATTAATCAGAAGAATTGTAAGAGATTATCAATTTAGAGGATATTCAGCAAAACAGACAATTGCTACTTGGACTAAAGTGAATGAGGGAGAAAAGAAAAATATATTTCCATTCCAAGAAGAATCAAACTTTATATTTAACACATCATTAGTATATGAAATAGGTGCTTTAAAACCAATTATTATGCCATTATTAAAAGAAATTACAAAAAAAGACCCAGAATATGCAGAAGCATCTAGATTGATGAATGTATTAAAATATTTTGAAGAAATACCAAGAGAATACATACCAAATAATTCTCTATTAAAGGAATTTTTAGGTGGAGGAGATTTTAAATATTAGAAAATGTTAAAGGTTGCCAAAGGGGACGGGTTAAAATGGCAATCTTTAATTGAAAAAGGAGAGAATATGGAAAATAGAAGATTTACAGAAATCGATGAAGAATTTATATGTGATAATTGCGGAGAAAAGGTTCCAAAACTAGGCTATTCTTGTAGAGACCATTGTCCATATTGTTTACATTCTAAACATGTAGACAAAAATCCAGGAGATAGACAAGAAACTTGCCATGGGGATTTAGAGCCAGTTTCTTTAGAAATTGATGGAAAAAAAGGTTATGTGATTATTTATAGATGTAAAACTTGTGGAGCAATTAGAAAAAATAAAGCAGCGAAAGATGATAACATGGATTTAATCATAGATTTAAGCAGTAAACAAATCTGAAACGTTGGGAACGATTTGGCACGTCCCTAACGTTTCAGATTTCTTTATTCAAGTTTCCATTTGTATAATGGCTACCGTCAAACCTTTGATTATTAAGTACTCTGTGAATAATTTCATTAATTTCTTCAACAGTTTCATCCAAAACATCAATTCTTGCAAAATCAATATTAAACTCTTTTGGATAGATAGAAGTGATTTTACTATTAAAAATCGTTGTAACTGTTTGAATATTATCAGGTAAAATTCTAAAGTTCATGTGTAAACGGTCTTTTAATTCATAAATATTATTGGTAATACATCTTTGCTTACAAGTTGGATAACATTTATCGGTTTCACCTAAAAGACAATAATTCATATTTAAAAGAGGAGTTCTACCATAGACGATTAATTCATTTGGTAAATCCATATCAGTACATAAATCCTGAATGATTTTTCTATTTAATTCAGGAGATATGGTATATCGGCAAATTCCTAAATTTTTTAATTCATTGATTGTATGAGAGTTATATATATTAAAGGTGTAATTGGTAATTAATTCTAGGTTTGTATTAAGGTTTGCAAAAAGTGTATGTAATAATTTTATATTACAAATATTTGAAATGACAAAGCCCTTAATATGATAATTATTCAAAGTCGTTTCTATATTGCTATATAATAGATTTTTATAATTAGATTTGATAATGGTTGGCATATAAATGTATATATTAAATTGTTTATCTAAAACATGTAAAATGTCTTGATAATCTTTCATAGAAAAATATTTTAAAGGTATATATACATTTTCAATATCATGAAGCTGTGTATAGTCAAAATCTTTGTGTAAAATATTTAATAAAAGAGACAACTTTGTCTTTTTCATAGGTATATCTGTGTTGGAATGTTTATGTGCTTTCTTAGCAATGATTTTGTTAGGTGCTCTTTGCATTGCTTTTATGGCATATTGTTCAACCATTTGTAAAATGGTTCTTCTCAAATCATTTAAAGTACTTAATTTCGGAATAAATACATTATGCTCTAAGTCAATATCTAGTGTTTTAAAAGCATAAGGGGTAGATCCTGTTTTTGAAAATTGTGATATAATTGTATTTTTGTCTATTGGCCTTGTTTTTGCTTTTAAAGGAAGAATATCACTTGTGTATTGTATTTTTAAATCTTTATATAATTCAATATTACTAGCTGATGTAACCGTAATCGATATTGGTTTATTTTCTTTTATAACAATATGACAATTTAAAAGCACTTTTCTGTTTTCTTTTAAACAAGTATTTTGAGCGAAGGTATTTAATTTTTTGGAACTCATTTTGTAAATTTGATTGCCTAATTTGATATTTCCTTTCATTCTACCAATGATAACGGTTTGCCCAATTTCAGTAAATTTAATATTTTTCATATTAGTATCCATTAATTCTGAAATAGTATAAGTTCCTTGTTCTTTTTCTAAAGAAATGGTATCTCCAATACCAATTGGTTCATTTAGTTTAACTGTAATATATCCTTTTTTATGATTGTATTTTTGTATCTTACCTAAGAATAATCCCATATTATTGGGCTTTTCTTTAAATACTAAATTTCTGTTAGCTTCATTACTTAAATGTCCAGATGAAGACATACCTCTATTAAATACTTGTAGCAATTCTTTTTTATCATTTTCATCAATTACATATTCATTATCTGATAAAGCTAAATCGATATATTTTCGATAGATTCTTGTAACTGTTGCTACATATTCAGGTGATTTCATACGTCCTTCAATTTTAAAAGATTTTACACCAGCTCGTATTAGATCAGGAATAAACTCTAAACCACATAAATCTCGTGTACTTAATAGATATCCTGAGTTAATCGTTTTATTATTTTCTAATAATTCAAAAGGAAGTCTACAAGGACCTGCACATTTTCCTCTGTTTCCAGAACGTCCACCTAACATACTAGAAAATAGACATTGTCCAGAATAGGAGATACAAAGTGCTCCATGGATAAAGGTTTCTATTTCAATATTGGTATTTTTACAGATATAATCAATTTCATTAACAGAAAGCTCTCTAGCAAGAACAACTCTTCTAAACCCAAGTTCTTGTAATTCTAAAGCACCATTTAGGTTATGGACAGTCATTTGTGTACTACCATGAATTGGTAAATCAGGAAATGCTCTCATAAGTGCCATAGCCAATCCTAAATCTTGAACAATAATGGCATCAATTCCAAATTCGTATGCTTTTTTGGCTACATTCATAGCAGATTCAAATTCTGTATCTGTTACTAAAGTGTTTAATGTTAAATGGGTTTTGACACCACGAATTTTTGCATATTGAATGGCTTTTTCTAAATCTTCAAGAGAAAAATTAGTGGCAAAAGCTCGAGCACTAAACATATCGGCACCAAAATAGACGCTGTTAGCACCATTTTGCACAGCAGCTTTTAAACATTCAAAATTTCCAACAGGGGAAAGTAGTTCAACCATAATTTCACCACCTTTTTCGTTTTATACTATATATTATTTTAAAAAATCTTTTTTAAACCAATTTTACCTAATTATACCATAAAATAATTGAAAATTCTAGATTACATAAAACTAAGAAAAAAAGACAAAATATTTCATTTTGTTCGCTTGAAATGTCAAAAAAATAGTATATAATAGAGAACATAGGAAAGAGAAAAACAAAGGAGCAAAGATACATGCAAGAAACGGTAAAAACAAAAAAAGTAGGAGAAATATTTCGAGACTATCAAACAAAATCCAATATACAATATGCCAATATTCAAGGATTAAATGTTATCAAAAAAACAAATACACTAGAAGTCATGTTGTATTTTGATGAATATATAGAAATTAAAGAACTATGGTTTTTTGAAAAATTTTTAATCGATAGATTTCATTTTGAACACATTGATATGATTATCAAATACCATGAAGGTGTTGTACTAAAAGACATAAAAACAGAATGGAGAAATATTATTGCTTATATGGCACATAAATATCCATTGATGAAACCAATGCTTTTATTGAAAAGTGATGTAGAGGTAGATGGAAATGAAGTGAATATCAAAATGCATATTCGAGGAGCAGATTTTTTAAAGGCAAAAAAGACAGACAAAGAATTAGAAAAGGTTTTGAAAAATTTATTTGGAAAAGAATATAAAGTAAATCTTACAGAACAATTATCCAAAGAAGAAATAGAAGAAATACGAGAAGAAATCAAACAAGTAGAAGAAAAAGCCATTGCCCATATTGAAGAATTAAATGCAGAAAAACAAAGAGAACATGCAAACAATGAAAATGATAATACATATGGAAATGTACCAGAATACAATGATCCAGACTATGTACCACCTATGGATATGGAAGGATATATTCCAGAAGAAGCAATGGATGGAATGTCACCAGAAGATATGATACCAATTCAAGAAGAACAAGAATACATTATGGGAAAACCATCAAAAGCAAAAGAGAATAAAGTAGCGATAAAAGATATTACAGCAAGTAATTCTAGAATTACGATAGAGGGAAGAGTGCTAACAAGTGAATGTCGTGAAACCAGAACAGGAAAAGGAATGTTAATCTTTGATATTTATGATGGAACAGGAACAATTACTTGTAAATCATTTGCAAAAGATGCAGATGAAGGAAAAGAAATGATTGATAAAATTCAAGATGCAAAAGTAATCAAAGCAGTTGGAAAAGCAGGATTAGATGCCTATGCTGGTGATGTAACGATTATGGTAAATACGATTATGGTAAGCCATATGGAAGCTCCAGAATTACCAGAAGAAGATGAAAGTACACCTCTAATATTAGGAATGAATCTAAATATTACAGAGCCATTGGTGAAAATTGCAGAGTTAAATGTAGATGATGGAAAAGTTTCTATTGAGGGTGAAGTCATCGATATGGAGGACAGAGAATTAAAGTCTGGAAAAACCTTGCTTAGTTTTGATATCTATGATGGAACCAGCAGTATGACTTGTAAAGCCTTTTTAAATAAAGACAATAGTAAACGTGTGATTAAAAGAATCAAAAATGCCAAAGGATTAAAAATAGCAGGAACAGCACAAATGGATTCTTTTTCAAATGAATTAACCATTATGGCAAATACCATAGTAGAAGGAGAAGGCATTAAAAAGAAAATAAGAGAAGACCATGCAGAAGTAAAAAGAGTGGAACTTCATATGCATACACAAATGAGTCAAATGGATGCCATGACCTCTGCAAAAGATTTAATCAAACGAGCAATGCAATGGGGGATGAAATCAATTGCTATTACAGACCATGGTGTTGTACAAGCCTTTCCAGAAGCACATAAAATGCTAGGATATGATAATCCAGATATGAAGATCATTTATGGAGTAGAAGCTTATTTAGCACCAGATAATACAAAAACGGTATATAATGGTAAAAAACAAAGTATGGATACCACTTATTGTGTATTAGACTTGGAAACCACTGGATTTTCAGCAACGACTGAGAAAATTACAGAAATTGGTGTGATGAAGGTAAAAGACGGAGAAGTCATTGATGAATTTAGCTGTTTTGTCAATCCTGAAAAACATATCCCAGAAAGAGTCACAGAAGTTACCAACATTACAGACGAAATGGTAAAAGATGCAGAAACGATTGATAAAGTATTTCCAAAATTATTAGCATTTTTGGGAGATGACAAAGAAACGGTTATTGTAGCACATAATGCGAATTTTGATGTCGGATTTTTAAAACAAAATGCCAAGGTATTAGGATATGATTTTGATTATACTTATTTAGATACTTTAAGTTTAGCCAAAGATTTATTCCCAGATTATAAGAAATACAAATTAGGAAAAATTGCAGAAAATTTAGGTATCAAAGTAGAAGTCGCACACCGTGCGCTAGATGATGTGGATACAACTGTAAATGTATTTAAGGTTATGGTAGATATGCTAAAGAAAAAAGGAGCAACCATTGTAGAAGATATTGATAGAGTGGCAGCAAGTGAAGAAGCGAAAAAAGAGGAATACAAAAAATTAAAAACCTATCATGCAATTATCTTAGCCAAAAACTATGTAGGATTAAAGAATTTATATAAGTTAGTATCTTTATCACATTTACATTATTTTTATAGAAAACCACGTATCTTAAAGAGTTTGTATAAAAAATATTCAGAAGGATTGATACTTCGGAAGTGCCTGTGAAGCAGGAGAGTTGTATCAAGCAATTGAGCTTGGAAAAACAGATGAAGAAATCGAAGAAATTGCAAATGACTATGACTATTTAGAAATCCAACCAACTGGAAATAATCAATTCTTGATTCGAAATGGAACAGTTGCAGATGAAGAAGCCTTAAGAGATATTAATAGAAAAATTGTAGAATTGGGAGAAAAATTAAATAAACCAGTTGTTGCTACTTGTGATGTGCACTTTATGGATCCACAAGACGAAATTTATAGACGTATTTTAGAAGCGGGGCAAAAATATGATGATGCAGATAATCAAGCACCACTATATTTAAGAACAACAGAAGAAATGCTAGAAGAATTTAGTTATTTAGGAAAAGAGAAAGCCTATGAAGTGGTTGTAACCAATACGAATAAAATATCTGATATGTGTGACCAAATTAGTCCGATATCACCAGAAAAATGTCCACCACATATTCCAGGTTGTGAGCAAATGATAAAAGATATTGCATATAATAAAGCACATCAGCTATATGGAGATCCATTACCAGAAATTGTACAAACAAGATTAGATAAAGAATTGGATTCTATTATTAGAAATGGATTTTCTGTTATGTACATTATCGCACAAAAGTTGGTATGGAAATCAAACGAAGATGGGTATATTGTAGGTTCTAGAGGTTCTGTTGGTTCTTCATTTGTGGCAAACATGACAGGAATCACAGAAGTAAACTCGCTTCCAGCACATTATCGATGTCCTAATTGTAAATATTCAGACTTTACAGATTATGGCGTAAAAAATGGTTTTGACTTACCAGATAAAGATTGTCCAAAGTGTGGACATAAATTGGATAAAGACGGAATGGATATTCCATTTGAAACATTCCTTGGATTTAATGGAGATAAAGAGCCAGATATTGACTTAAACTTCTCAGGAGAATATCAAGCAAAAGCTCATAAATATACAGAAGTTATCTTTGGAAAAGGAACAACATTTAAGGCAGGAACGATTGGTACAGTTGCTGATAAAACGGCTTATGGTTATGTAAAAAACTATTATGAAGAAAGACATATACCAATTAATCAAGCAGAGATTAAAAGAATATCACACGGATGTACAGGAATCAAAAGAACAACTGGACAACATCCAGGAGGTATTATCGTTGTACCCAAAGGAAGAGAAATCTATGAATTTTGCCCAGTACAACACCCAGCAGATGATCCAAACTCAGACATTATTACAACCCATTTTGATTATCACTCAATTGACCAAAACTTGTTAAAATTAGATATACTAGGACATGACGATCCGACTGTTATTAGAATGTTGCAAGATATTACAGGAATAGACCCAACAAAGATTCCACTAGATGATAAAGCAACTATGTCTATCTTTAGTTCAACAGATGCTTTAGGTGTCACACCAAAACAAATTGGCTCAGAAGTAGGCAGTTATGGTATACCTGAATTTGGTACAAAATTCGTAAGAGGTATGTTAGTTGACACAAGACCAACCACATTTGATGAGCTAATTCGTATATCACGGATTATCACATGGTACAGATGTGTGGCTAGGAAATGCACAAAGTTTAATTGAAGATGGAACTGTAACCTTAACAGAGGCAATCTGTTGTCGTGATGATATCATGATATATTTAATCAAACAAGGATTACCACCAAACTCTGCATTTAAAATCATGGAAACCGTACGTAAAGGAAAAGCATTAAAAGATCCAGAAAAGTGGAAAGAATATACAGACTTAATGAGAGAGCATAATGTACCAGAATGGTATATCAAATCTTGTGAAAAGATAAAATATATGTTCCCAAAAGCGCATGCAGCAGCCTATGTAACAAATGCATTTAGAATTGCATGGTTTAAAGTACATGAACCAAAAGCATATTATGCAGCATTTTTCTCTATCAGAGCATCAGATGAATTTGATAGTGAAATCATGACATTTGGAGAAGAAAAAGTAAAAAATAAAATGAAAGAAATTGATTTACAAGGAAACAATGCAACACAAAAAGACAAAGCCATGTATCCTGTATTAGAACTTGTCTTAGAAATGTATGAAAGAGGAATTAAATTTTTACCAATTGACCTATATAAATCAAGTGCTACAAAATTTATTGTAGAAGAAGATGGAATACGTCCACCACTAAATAGTATTGCAGGACTGGGAACAGTAGCAGCATTAGGAATTGAAAACGCTAGAAAAGATGGAAAATTCATGTCAATCGATGATATGAAAATTCGATCAAAAGTAGGAGATTCCGTAGCAGAATTATTGAAAAAATTTGGATGCTTAGACGGCATGAGCCAAAGCAACCAACTAAGCTTGTTCGGATGAAACGTTAGGGACGTGTCAAATCGTTCCAAAATGGAACGAAAGGGACAGACCTAAACCAATATAAAAATGATTTCTAAGAGAAGAAATATACTAGAAAATGAAAGAAATAAAGGGAGAAGAAAATGATAAATACTATAATATTTGCAATGTTTATATATGGTTTTCTTGTTGTAATTGGTGTTATCATTACAAGTACCAGAAAAGGAAAAATAGAACCACAAAAAATTTTCTTAGCAACCATTCCATTATATCTTATGTTAGCAATTATTCCATTTCTATTTGCCAATAGTTTGTTTGGAAATGGATTTATACTGTTAACCTCTGTTACAATAATAGGATATCTTGTGATAAGAGTAGGAAATACTATATATAATAAGATAAAGGTAAGATTATCAAAAGATGAAGGAATTTATATTAGAGATATAGAGGTAGAATATAGTCCAGCAGTATTATCTTATTTGCAAAATCAAAAAATAGAAAAAAAGAAAGACTTAGTTTCATGTATATTAAATCTATGCGCAAAAGGATTTCTAAAAATAGAAAAGAAAGAAGAAAATCATTATGCACTAGAGCCATTATCAAACCAAAATAGTGAAACATTAAAAAAAGATGAAAAATATTTATATGATACAATTTGTAAAAAAGAAAAGATAAATATGAGTACATGGATAAGATATGTAAGAGAAGAATTTGAAAGTTATCATTTTACGAAAGAAAATAAAATACAATTGAGTAATGTATTTTTATTCCTATATATTGCAATCATGATAATTTTAGCTATATATTCTGCAGCAATTGGAAATAATCAACTTAGTGATGGGATGTTTAAAATGATATTTGTTCCATTCTTTGTAGCTTTTGAACTTGCTATATTAGAGCCTCTTATGAGAATAATAGTATGTTATCTAAGAAAAGGAGAATATCTAGATGGTATCTATACGATAAAAGGTGCGAAAGAAATGAAACGATGGGACAAATATAAAAAGTTTTTAGAAGATTATACTTTATTAGAAGATAAACCGTTAGAAAGTGTAATTGTGTTAGAAAAACATCTTGCCTATGCAACTGTGTTAAATGTAAATACAAATTATACTAAAAGTTTTATAGAACAATTAGAAGTAACACATAAAATCAATTTAAATTATATGAATGATATGTTAGAAGAAATGAATAAAGAAGCTTAGACTTTTTCCTAAGCTTCTTTTACTGCCTCAAACTTATTACTAAAATCAGGACAATGTTTTTTCAAATTCACAGGTCTTAAACTTTTATCAGTAAAACAATGTTTGGTTTCAGCTATAATCACATCATTTCCCGTCTTTTTATCTTTTACTTCATATTGAATTGTCAATCTAACACCATTAAATTCTTTTACAAATACTTTAATTAAAATTGTATCAGCAAAAGTTACATGATGCTTATATTTACATTTGACTTCTAAAACAGGAATGGTGATACCTTGTTCTTCGAATTTTTCAAAAGGCATACCAGCTGCTTTTAACCATTCACATCTAGCTTCTTCTAAAAAACGAATATAATTAGAATGATGAACAACGCCCATTCTATCTGTTTCATAATAATTAATAGTTCTTTCATATATAAAACTCATTGAAAATCGCTTCCTTTCGAAAAGGTATTATATAAAATTAAAAAGTATCTGTCAAATATCGTAAAAGCAGAATATTTCAATATTTTTTCCATTTAACCTAGAAATTATCCATTACAAATGATATAATGCAAACAGAAAAAAATAATAAAAAATGTCCCAAACAGAAACGTCCCCAAAAGGATAAAAGGAGATTAGTAGAAAATGAAGAAGATAAATGGAGTAATATTACAAGCATTTGAATGGTACTTAGAAACCAATCAAAATTGGTGGAATAGATTAGCAAATGAAGCAGAAAAACTAGCAGATATGGGAATAACAGCGTTATGGCTTCCACCAGCTTATAAAGGAATTAATGGAAAAGATGAGGTTGGATATGGTGTATATGATTTATATGACTTAGGAGAGTTTGATCAAAAAGGAACTGTGAAAACCAAATATGGTTCTAAAGATGAATATTTAAATTGTATCATGACTTTAAAACAAGCAGGGATGGAGACATATGCAGATATTGTTTTAAATCATAAAATGGGAGCAGATTTATTGCAAACGATTCCAGCAGAACAAGTTGATTGGGGAAATCATAATACATTGGTAGAAAATAATCAAGTGATAAGAGTAGCTACCAAATTTACATTTCCGGGTAGAAAACATAAATATTCAGATTTTGAATGGAATTGGACACATTTTGATGGGATTGATTATGATGAAAAAAGTAAAGAGCATGCTATTTTCCGTTTTAAAAATAAAAGTTGGAGTGGAGCAGTTGACGAAGAATTTGGAAATTATGATTATTTAATGGGAGCAGATTTAGATTTTAAGAATCCAGAAGTTGTCCAAGAATGCTTAAATTGGGGAAAATGGTATTTAGAACTAACAAAGGTAGATGGTTTTCGTTTAGATGCAGTAAAACATATTGATGCGAATTTTTATAGAGATTGGATAAAAACTTTAAGAGAACAAACAGAGGATGAATTATTTGCAGTAGGAGAATATTGGAGTGGTGATATTTCAAAGTTGCATAGATATATTACAGAAACAGAAGGCGAAATCTCTTTATTTGATGTACCTTTACATTATAATTTATATAATGCTTCAAAAGACGAAAACTATGACTTAAGTAAAATTTTAAATAGCACATTAGTAAAAGAAAATCCAAGTGAAGCGGTAACATTTGTAGATAATCATGACACTCAACCAGGACAAAGCTTAACAAGTTTTGTTGAAAGATGGTTTAAACTACCTGCTTATGCAATCATCTTATTAAGAGATGAAGGATATCCATGTGTATTCTGGGGAGATTTGTATGGAATTAAACATGACAATATTCCACCAATTGAAGGTTTATCAACATTGATTGATTTAAGAAAAGAAAAAGCATATGGCAAACAAAATGATTATTTTGATCATCCAAACTGTATTGGTTGGACAAGGGAAGGTGATAGAGAACATATAAAATCTGGATTAGCCGTATTAATTGCGAATAAATTTGATGCAGAAAAAAGAATGTACATGGGAACGCAATTTGCTGGAGAAAAATTTATTGATAGCGTTGGTAGTTGCCAAGAGGAAGTTATTATTGATAATGAAGGATTTGGTATTTTTAAAGTAAAAGCAAAATCAGTTTCTGTTTGGATAAATGCATAGTTGTAAGAATATCGAAATTAACATGTCGTTTGGGTAGAAAATTCATCAGTTATGTGATATAATGTAGCAAATTATATAGAAGAAATAAAAAGGAGAAAAGAATGCCTAAATTTTTTGTGACAACCAATCAAATCGAAGGAAATACGATTATTATACAAAATGAAGATGTGAATCACATAAAAAATGTTCTAAGAGCAAAAATAGATGATACAATTGATATATGTGATTGTAATACTTCTAAAAATTATATCTGTAAAATAGAACAAATAGAAGAAAAATGTATTTATTGTCATATGATAGAAAAAATTGAATCTCATGTGGAACCACATATACAGGTAAGTGTTTTTCAAGGATTACCAAAAGCAGATAAGATGGAATGGGTTATCCAAAAATCAGTAGAGTTAGGCGTATATGATATTACGCCAGTAGAAATGAAAAGATGTGTGGTAAAATTAAATGAAAAAGATAAAATCAAAAAAATACAAAGATGGCAGAAAATATCTGAAGGTGCTGCAAAACAATCTGGAAGAAATAGAATTCCTACAATCAATTCAATAATCAATATTCATGCATTATGTGAAAACATAAAAGAATATGATTTGATATTAGTGGCATATGAAAATGAAAAAGAAAATACATTAAAACAAGAATTAAAAAGAATAAAGCAAAAAAATAATGAAGAATTAAAAATAGCAATTGTCATAGGACCAGAAGGTGGAATTGATAGTGAAGAAATTGCTAGACTTGAAGAACATCAAGCCAAAATCATTACATTAGGAAATAGAATATTAAGAACAGAAACAGTGGCTTTAAATATGTTGAGTATTATTATGTATGAATTAGATAGTTAGGGGGCAAAGATGAAAAAAGAAAAGACTAAAGTTGAAAATGAAAATACAATAGAAAAAGAAGAGAAAATAAATAAAACAGATGAAATACTAGAAAAAGAAATGGCAAAGAAAAGAGTTCCAAAACAGGTTTCACAGGAAATATTAAAAAAGATATTTAAAAATTTAATATTAGCAATTGTAGTTATGCTATATTTTATTGCTTGTAATATCATATACACACAATTGAAATTGGAACAAATGGAGCTAATAACAAAAGCAGTTTCTGGAGTGTTTTTATTAGCAAGTATTATCATTTTAGAATTTGCATATAAAAGAGATAGTGGAACATTAACAATGACAGCCATAGAGTTATTAGTATTATCTATTCATGCATTATTTATTTATCATGTGATTACTGTATATCAGTTTGACTTTAGGACATATTTATTAACATCATCATATATATTTGCTATATATTATGTATTAAAATCAACGGTTATTTATACAAGGGCTAGAATAAAATATTTAAAGAGCCTTAGTGACATAGCAGAAATTGTAAAAGATGAGCCAGTTATAAAAGAAGCAAGAAAGAGAAATGAAGAACCTATTATCGATAAAAAGGAAGAAGAGAAAACAGAAAAAGAAGAAAAGAAACAAAAACCAAAATCTATGAGGGGAAAAACAAGAACTAAGAAAACATCTAGCAAAAACACGAAAAAAGAAAATATAGAGGAAAATAAAGAAAAAGAAACTATTGTAAAAAAGAAAAAGACTACTAGAAAAAATACAAAAAAGAAAGAAGAAAAAGAAAACTTAGAAAAGGAAACAGAGGAAGTAATAGAAGAAAGTAAAGAAGAAAAAACAAAAGCTTCTAGAACAAGAAAGACAACCAAGCAAAATAAAGAGAAAAAACAAGAAGAACAAAAAAATGAATCAAAAAACAAAGTACAAGAAGAAATTCAGGAAAATACAGAGGAAATAGTAGAAGAAGTAAAAAAGCAGACAAAGCCAAAATCTAAAAGGGGAAGAAAGAAAAAAGAAGAGGTAGTAAAAAATGATTAAAAGTATGACAGGTTATGGCAAATCAAATATGTCAAAAAATTTAAGAGAATATCAAGTGGAAATAAAAAGTGTCAATCATAGATATTTAGATGTTTCTGTAAAAATGCCTAGAAGTTTAAGCTATTTAGAAGAAGAAATCAAAAAGGCTGTTTCAGCAAAGTTAACCAGAGGAAAGGTAGATGTATTTATTACATTTAATAATAATTCTTTAGAAGGTAGAGATATTAAAATCAATACAGAAATTGCCAGAATGTATATTAAAGAATTAAAAGATTTAGCAGAATCAGAAGGAATTGTAACAGATATTCCAGTAACAGAAATTTCTAAATTACCCGATGTATTAACCATTCAAAATAATCAAGATGATGAAACGATAAAAAATGAATTACTGGAAGTAACCAATCAAGCAATTGAAAATTTAGTGGAAATGCGAAAAGTAGAAGGAGAAAAGATTGCACAAGATTTATTAGTAAGAATACAAGACATAGAAGAAAAAGTAAAAAAAATATCTTCACTTTCTACTGGACTTATTGACGAATATGTAGTAAAATTAAATACAAGAATAAAAGAATTGTTACAAGAACAAGAAATAGATGAAGCAAGATTAGCACAAGAAGTGGTTATTTATGCTGATAAATGTTCTATTGAAGAAGAAGTAACAAGATTACATAGTCATATATATCAATTTAGAGAATTGTTAAATGGCAATGAAACAGTGGGAAAGAAACTAGATTTCATGATTCAAGAAATGAATAGAGAAACCAATACCATTGGTTCAAAGGCAAATAATCTAGAAATTACAAATGAAGTCATTAACATGAAAACACAATTAGAAAATATCAGAGAACAAGTACAAAATATAGAATAAGAAGGGAATGATTTTATGCAATTAGTGAATATTGGATTTGGAAATATTGTGTCAGCAGAAAGAATTGTCGCCATTGTTAGTCCAGAGTCTGCACCAATTAAACGATTAATACAAGAAGCAAAAGATAATAAAACAGCAGTGGATGCAACTTATGGAAGAAGGACAAGAGCCGTATTAATTATGGACTCAGGACATGTTATTTTATCAGCTGTACAACCAGAGACAGTTGGAGGAAGAATTGATAAAGACATTTCACAAGAAGAAAACTAAGTGATGATTTTGGGACGGAGCAAAAATCATCATCTGAATGTTAATGATAAAATGAAAATAATCAAGATTTAAAAATGATGATTTTTTCTCCGTCCCAAAATCATCAGAAAAGAAAGGAAATGATAAACAATGATTGTAAAACCTAGTGTTTCAGAATTACTTACAAAAGCAAATAATCGATATGAATTAGTAATTGCAACAGCTAGAAGAGCAAGACAAATTGCATCTGGTGCAACACCATTAGTAGAAACAAAAGAAGAGTCACCAGTAACCATAGCTGCTATTGAAATTGCAGAAGGGAAGGTTGCCATAGAATGTTAGTCATATTATCCGGAGTAGCAGGCGCAGGAAAAGATACGATAAAAAAAGAACTAATCAAAAGAATGGAAAATGTAGAATCACTACCTTCTTATACATCAAGAGCTATTCGTGGAGGAGATGTAGAAGGAGAAACTTATCATTTTATTTCTAGAGAAGAATTTGAAACAATGATAGAAAATGAAGAGTTTTATGAATATGATATTCATCATAATCAATATTATGGAACTTCTAGAAAATTATTAAATGATAAGATAAAAAGTGGAAAAATTATTGTCAAAGATATTGATGTAAATGGTACAGAACACTTAAAAGATTTATTAGGAAATGACACAAAAGTGGTTACTATATTTTTACGTGTTCCAAAAGAAGAGTTAAAACATCGTTTGGAAAATAGAATAGACAAGCCAAGTCCACAAGAAATTATATTACGTTTAAATCGTTTTGATTATGAAGAATCTAGAATTCATTTATATGATTATGTATTAAAAAATAATGATTTAGAAAAAACAGTACAAATCATTATGACCATTATACAAAATGAAGTAAGATTAGAACAAGAACAATCATAGAGTGCAACAAAATTTAAATTAGACAATCCTATTTTATAAATATACAAAAAATAAGCATGAATAGAAATATTTGTGTTTATTTTTTGCTTACCTAAAAGTGATAGAAATGAAGGAAAAATTGTATCTGCAATGTTTGACAACAAATTGACATAATTTCATTTGTATGATATAAAATGTGAGAAGAAAATTGTTGAAAAAATTCTCATGTTGAAAGGAGGAATAAACATGGGAAGAAGAAAAGAACCAACCGCTGGTTGGTTCGGAAGTAAACTGGGGAAAAGGGACTCAAATGGGAGAGTGATAGTAAGTTCTCTCCAGAGTCCATTGACAGGAAGTGAATTGCGATT
>CASEIX010000025.1 GCA_949288095.1 uncultured Eubacteriales bacterium | reverse complement strand
AGAATAGCGGAATATGTGAGAAATCAATTACAAGAAGATATGATGTATGACCAAATATCAATAAAAGAATATAAAGACCTGTTTAACGGGTAACTAGAGACGCATGCGTCGGAACAGCTATGAGCCTTGAGGCTCTGCTTGTAACATAGCCTTTTAGGCGTTATGAGTAAAAAGCCCCCGGCTTAGCCGGGGGATAATTACTGCATTTTGTTATTTGTCTTTTTTCTTTTCAGAATTTTTATCCTTATCTGTTTTTTTAGTTCCTTTTTTTGCTTTCTCAGATTTATTAGATTTATCTTCTTTCTTTACTTTTTCAGGTTTAGATTCAATTTTTTCTTGTTTTTCTTCAGAGTCTGAAAATTTTTTGTCAGAGTCAAAATTTTTTTCATCAGATTTTTCTTTTATTAAAATACTATATGAAGCACTACCAATTCCCCATATCATTGCTATAAATGAAATCACCATACCTGCATAAGGAATTAAAGTTAATAGCCAGAATACAACAGTTGTAACAATTAAAAATCCTAATTTATATAAATTTTGTGTGATTTTTAATTTATTGCAAATCATTGTATTTATATTAATAATAGCAACAGATGTACTAATGAAGAAAAGAATCGCTAATATACAAAGCAATAATATTGTAAGATGACTAGTAATAGGAATTAGTAAGATGATGAAAGATAATAGAGTAATCACAATTGGAACAATAATTCCTAAACCTATAATTTGCAAAGCTTTTCTCACTGTAATAGGATGGCTTGCATTATGTAATAGTTTTGGAGAAATCCATAAGCCAATTAACCATATAATGATTGCAGATACTAATATAGCACCTAAAGAATACATATAATTTGAAATATCAAATGTTGTATGATTTTGTAATTGAGAAAAATGTGTTTCTCCAGCTACAGAATCTTCAGGAATAGCAATTTCTTCATCAGAAGAATAATTTAAATCGCCTTGAATGCTTCCATAAGATGCGATACTAGGTGTATTTTCTGTATTTGGTTTTTCCTTAAAATTGATAGAAGAACAGTTGGCAAAAACATCTCTTCCAATCATACTGTTGATATTTAGTGTATTACAGATACTTTTAACATCTCTATATACAAAACCATCAATTGTTAATGTATCACCAACAGAATAGATATTGTAAGCAACACCTTTTACATGAATAATGTTAGCACATGCAAATAAGTTGCTTAAAACATATCCGTTCTCTTCAATATTAATGGTATTAGCAACGATAAAAGCATCTCCACCAACTTGAGAATTAATGGTAACTGTATTTGCCATGATGAACAAATTTCCATCAACTGGATTATCAATGGCTACACTATCTTGAAATAGGTATTTATCTCCTTCTTCGATAGTGATTGTTTCTTGTGTCTCGTTAATAGGAACGGCTTGATTTTCATTAGTTTCATTTTCAGCATTTACAATAGGTGCAAATAAAGAAATAATTAATAAAGTAATTAAAGAAATAATTTTAATTTTCTTTTTTAACATAATATCCTCCTCTTAAATTAATATTAATAGAAATATATAACGGAAAAAGGATTTTGTCAATAATAAAGAAGAGCAGTTTTGT
>CASEIX010000024.1 GCA_949288095.1 uncultured Eubacteriales bacterium | reverse complement strand
TGATTTTATCAATAACATGAATATCATTATCATATTTAAATATAATGATATCATTACATGCTAAAAATGCTTTTTTTACAGGATTGTTTTTTCCATAACGAATTCTAACACCTTTCATTCTGACATCATCTGTAATGACTAATCCATTATAGCGATATTTTTTTCTTAAATATTTTGTAATAAATCGCTTAGACATAGATGCTGGTAAATTACCAGTTACTTTTGATATTTTTAAATGGCCTATTAAGATTCCATCTACTTTATGTTCTATGGCGTTTTTAAAAGGTTGCATATCTTCCTTTTCTAAAGTTTCCATGTCTTCTTCAATTTTAGGAAGATGAAAATGTGAGTCTGTTTTGGTCGCTCCATGACCTGGAAAATGTTTAGCAACAGATATAATTCCATGTTTTTGCAGAGCTTGCATATATTCTATTCCATATGTTGATACTTCTTCTATATTTTCACTATATGCTCTATCACCAATCGCATGGTTGTCACTAAATCTTTTGATATCTAAAACAGGTGCAAAATCCATATTGATACCTAATTTATTTAGAATTTCTCCTGTAATTTCTCCCGAACGTTTTACAAAATCTTCTTCTCCAATCTTTTTTACTAATTTATTAGCTGCTGGAAGATTTTCAAATTCTTTTGGTGTTCTATTCACTCTACCACCTTCTTGGTCAATTGAAATAAACATCGGTATTTTGTTTTTTTGATTTAATGTTTTGATTTTATTGACCAATTCTATCATTTCATCATAGCTTTGATGATAGTTCTTTTTATATAATAAAACACCGCCTACTTTGTATTTTCCGACAATTTCCTCTAAATTTTTTACTGCTGTTTCTGTATTTAATCCAATAATGATCATTTGACCAATTTTTTCTTCTAAACTTAATTCTTGTACATTATACTTCATAAGCATCTTCCTTTTTTATATAAGTCTTTAATTTTATTAACATATTTTTTCCGTTACAATTTACAGTTTTCCTTATTATATAATTAAAAAATTAATTTATCAATACATTTTTACATGAAAAGTCTAGCATCACTAGATTTGTCCCTAAAAATGTGGTATCATATATGATATATGTATACAGATAAAGGAGTGACAAATTATGGCATTTGATGGAATTGTGACAAAAGCAATTACCTCTGAATTACAACAACTAATTGGTGCTAGAATTGATAAAGTATATGAACCAAATAAAAATGATATTGTTTTAGGCTTTTATTTAAATGGTGTTAATTATGCATTAAACATTTGTACAAATGCACAAAATTATCGATTACATTTAACAACACATACAAAACTGAATCCTAAAAATGCATTAAATTTTTGTATGTTATTAAGAAAATATTTAATTGGATTACGTATCAAAAATATTATTTCTGTCAATTTAGAAAGAGTCATTACCATTGAGTTTGAGGGTTTTGATGATATAGATGATATTATTACCAAAAAATTAATTATAGAATTAATGGGAAGACATTGTAATGTCATTTTAGTGGATGAAAATAATGTGATTATCGATAGTTTACGACATATTTCTTCTGATAATGAATTGACCAGAGAAATTGTCCCACATGTAAAATATGTATATCCTTCTACAAATAAGTTGAATTTTTTAGAAGTTACTAATTTTCAAGATTTCAAATTAAAATTAAATTTAGATTTTGATTTTGATTTTGAAAAGATGCACATGTCTGATCTACCTTCACACATTTCTAATATTTTTAATGGAATTAGTAAAAGTTTTATTAGTCATATTGTTGAAACACTACATTTAGATACTTCATCTAAAATAGACGATAAAAATTTAGAAACCATTTATGCAAATATGAAACATGTGATTGATGCAACAGATTCTTTGCAGTTAGGCTTTGATACTATAAAAGATGATAAGGGAAATGTAAAAGATTATATTTTATGCAAAAAGGATTCATCTTCAGATTCTTTTTCTATTAACTTTTTCATTGATGATTATTATTTTCATAAAGAAACATCTGAAGAATTTAAAGTATATAGAAATAGTGTTTCAAAATTGATTTTAGATACACTAAAAAAATATAACAAAAGACTATATAACATTAATGAAAAACTAAAAGAATGTGACCAGATGGATACTTATAAATTATATGGTGAACTTATCACAGCAAATTTGTATAGAATTAAAAATGAAAATACCGATACAGTATCTTTAGAAAATTATTATGACAATAATAAAATGATTACGATTCCTTTGGATAAACGTTATTCTCCTAGTCATAATGCCAAACTATTTTTTAAAAAATATAATAAATTAAAAAATGCTTTGCTGATTGTTGGAGAACAAAAAGAAGAGACAATGAAAGATTTAGATTATATAGAAAGTGTTATTTATGAATTAGAAGCTTGTTCTACCATAGAAGATATTAGTAATGTTTTTGAAGAAATTTCTGAAAGCTCTGTTTTTAAAGAAAAAACGGAAAAATATAAAGAAAAGAAAAATCCGAAAGTAAAAAAATCAAAATTAACCAAAAATAAATATGTACACTTTAATCCAATCAAATATAAAATTGAAGATTATACGCTTTTAGTTGGTCGAAACAATATGGAAAATGACTATTTAACTTTAAAATATGCAAAAAAAACAGATTTATGGTTTCATGCCAAAGATATTCATGGAAGCCATTGTATTTTAGTCCTAAATGGTTCTCCTATTCCTAAAGATGATATTTTATTAAAATGTGCAGAAATTGCAGCTTACCATAGTAAAGCTAGAAATTCTTCTAACGTACCTGTGGACTTTTGTGAAGTAAAATATGTAAAAAAACCAAATGGTGCAAAACCTGGTATGGTGATTTATAAAAATAATAAAACTCTTTGGGCAGGAGTGGAACGTTAGGGACGTATCAAATCGTTTCAAAATGGGTCAAAAGGGACAGACCTTAACCTGCCCACCAAGGGAACTTGTGTTTATATAAAAGAATGAATCAATTTTGCGTATCTAAATTTGAATATAGAGATTCTTAAAGAAAAAGATGTACGAATTGCACGGTACTCTCGTTACGAGAGGGTCTGAGTGCATGAATACATCTTTTTCTTTTAGAATTCTATGAAAATTTAGCTTATACAAAATTGTGAATGACTTTATATAAACACAAGTTTCCTTGGTGGGCAGGTTAAGGTCTGTCCCTTTTGACCCATTTTGAAACGATTTGACACGTCCCTAACGTTCCACTACCAGAAAATTAGCAATGTAAAGGCAGTTGCTACTATTATTTCTGCAGTTGTCCAACCTTCAGGAAGAATTTCTATTTCCTCACCTTCAGGTCTTTCATCTAATACACTAACTGTATAATAGTCCACATCTTCCAATTTAAATAAAATCTCAAAGTTTTGTATTTCATTAGCTTCTAATTCATTAATATCAATGATTTTTTTCCCTAAAAATACATCTCTTTCAGAATAAAAATCAAATTCTAAATATTTATTACTTATATTATTTGTTTCTGAATTAGTTATTAATCCCCTTATTCTTCCATTGACAAGTGTTGCCTCTGCTTGATATACATTGACTTGTGACACATTATCTCTTCTTTCTATTGGCTTATAAGTTGAATTCAAACCAACATTAATTAGAAACTCAGAAAATATAATAAACAGTACAATCCATAAGGCATACATCAATAATGTTTTTACTCTACTCATTTTTCTTCCCCATTTCTTTACAATCTATCCTTATTATACCAAAAGTCTACATAATTTTCAAGCAATTTCAATTTCTTTTCCTAGATATACAGAATATATATATGTTTTATCTACTTTTCTTTGTAAACTTTCTTCTAATGCTTTTTTATATAATTCTAGTTGTGAAATATATTTTTCTACTAATTCGCTTTCTTTTCCTTTTTCCACATAGTCTGTTTTATAATCTACTAAAACCACTTCATCATTTTGACCAATATAATACAAATCAATAATTCCTTGTACTAAAATCTCCTCTTCTACTTCTTCTTCATAAATTTCTTTTGCTGGTATATTGATAAAAAATGGTCTTTCTTTATATACCTTTTTTGCAGATTTCAAAGCTTTCCAAATGGTTGATTTTGTAAATTCTAATACCTTATATGGATTAATACTTTTTGCTTCTTTCTCTGTGATGATTTCTCTTTTTACTAAATCTTCTATTAAAGCTTGTATCATTTCTAATGTATATTCTTTTGTTTCATCTAATCTTTGCATACACATATGAACGAGAGTTCCTTTTTGTGCAGGAGTGACAACATCATCTTTATCTTCTCTCATGAAATTTGGTTTATTGAAAGTCAATTGATTTTCAACTTGATTTTCTAACTCCATTTCACTTTCCATGTTTTTTGGTTTGCTAATTACATATGTATTTTCTTTTTCTCCTACTGTATCTGTATTGACATTACTATTTGCTTGCATTTTCATTTGCTTAATTTTTGTAACAGATGTCATTGTTGGAATTGTTGTTGCTAATTGATGTGTATATGTATAATTCAAAATGGTATTGATTTTTTCAAATTCATCTTTTTGAATAGTTGTATTTTCTAACTGTTCTTTAATATCTACCATTTCTTCTTTTGGTTTTTCAAAAGACTTTAATAGTTCTTGCTTATTCCATGCATTTAATGTTAATAATTGGTCTTTATTTTCTTTCTCATATAGATAAACTAATAAAATCCAATCTAAATATTTTTTATACTTTTTCACTAAAATATAGTTTATCTTGTCATTTACCTTATGATAACGACTGACTTGCTTTTGCATATTTTCCATTTCTTTTTCGTAATCTCTTTTTAATCCTGTAATATATAATTTTTCTTTTGCTCTTGTTAAAGCAACATACAATATTCTCATTTCTTCTGATAAGGTTTCTGTTAAAATTTTATTTCTAATAGCCTCTTTGGTTAGAGTATCATATTGGACTTGTCTTTCATAATCGATATATTTGACACCAATTCCTAATTCTTGATGTAATAATATATTTTGATTTAAATCCATTAAATTAAATTGTTTTCCTGTTGCTGATAAAAAGACAACTGGGAATTCCAATCCCTTACTTTTATGGATACTCATAATTCTGATAACATCATCATTTTCCCCTATTAGTTTTGCAGCACCCAAATCATTACTTCCTACATGGAGTT
Source organism: uncultured Eubacteriales bacterium (assembly GCA_949288095.1). Lineage (GTDB taxonomy): Bacteria > Bacillota > Clostridia > TANB77 > CAG-508 > CAG-269. The sequence goes on along the minus strand of CASEIX010000024.1, from coordinate 53,176 downwards.
TTTCTATAAATTGTATAAAATTATATAAACCTTTAAAACTTGCAGTTTCATATTGTTTTGCTCTTTCAAATAACATTTTTAGATTGGCTTGTCTGATATCTCCATTTGGCATCAATCCTACATATGTATAATAGTGGGGATCTGAATATAATTTCCAGATGAATTCATCTAATGCCAAATATTCTTTTTCTTTTCTCCATTTCTCTAAGTTTTGAAAGAAGGTATCTATTTTTTCTTTTAATTCGTGACTTACATTAATTCTTGCCTTTTGCATAGCTGTATAAAAATTATCATATTTATCAGATAGTCGAATCTCTACCAATTCGTCATCTGTAAAGTTTCCGATATGTGACCTTAAAACCGTTACTAATGGAATATCTTGAATTGGATTATCGATAATTTTTAATAAACTCATAATGGTTTGAATTTCGATAGAATCTAGATATTCTTGAGAACTTTCAGAAAATACTGGCATTCCTAAATTGATCATTTCTTCTTCAAAAATCGGTGCATTGACTTTGGTAGATCTTAACAGAATAACAATATCTTTGTATTGAATATCTCTAAATCCATTGATTTTTCTGTCAAATACTTGAAAATGACTTTCTACCAATGATTTTATTTTATTGGCTACAAATCTTGCCTCAACTTGTATATCTTCTACTCGTTCTTCTTGTATTTCTTCTTCATTATCCTCTTGTAATTCCTCGGTTGCTCTTGCTTCTTGCTCAGGTGCTAAGTCTTCTTTTTCTTTTAAATCAATCACATCAATTTCTGTTTCTAATTCTTGTGATGTTTCTTCATAACTAGCACCTAAATTCAAATATTCTTCCTCTGTATAGTTTATTTCTCCTAAATTTTCGCTCATAATGTCTTGGAATATTAAATTGGTGAAATCTAATACATTTGCTCTACTTCTAAAGTTTTTGAATAATTGTATTTTCAAATCATCTTCATCTTTTTTATTTTCTTTTAATTGATATGTTTTGTATTTTGATAAAAACAAATCTGGCATGGCTTGCCTAAATTTATAAATACTTTGTTTGACATCCCCTACCATAAAGATATTATTGCCCTTTGAAATGGCTGTTAAAATGTATTCTTGCACCATATTACTATCTTGATATTCATCAATGGCAATTTCCACAAATTTTTCTTTATAGCTTTTTGCCACTTCTGTTGGTTCTACTTTTCCATCATCTTCTTTTATCAAGATTTGTAATGCCAAATGTTCAATATCATTAAAATCTACCATGTTTTTATTTCTTTTTCGTTTTGAAAACTCTTCTCCAAATTCAAATATCAATTGCTTTAATTTTAGTAAAATAGGATACATATCTGCTATATCTTGATTGGCTTCTTCAGAATTGTATATAAAGATTTTATTTAATTTTTTTGTCACTTTCTTTTTAATATCATCTCTAACCAACTTTGCTTGGTCTTTGATTGCAGAATCAATTTTTTGCCTTGGCCATGTAGCAAATGCTAAGTTGCTATAAATAGCATATGCCTTATCCCAACTATTTAAATTGACTTTTAGCATTCCTAATTTATCAATATCATCAAAAATCGTTTTTGTATATTTTTCTAAATCAGGATTTTTTTCTAGGTTTTCTGCTTGTTCTTTTAGTGTATTAATATCATCAATTAACTCTTCTTCTACTTCTTTTAGTAAAATTTCTCCCCATGGATTTTGACTAAAATCTTGCTCAAAGTCTTGAATATGAAACATTTCTATTTTTTCATCTAACCATTGATTTGGAAATGGATTACTTTGAATATATGTATAAATTTTTAAAATCAATTCTTTTAAAGGTGTATCATCTCTATAACTTGTATAGGTATTAATTAATTGGGCAAAATCTTCTTCCTGATTTTCATATTTTTCTTCAAATATATCTTCTAACACTTCTTGTTTTAATAATTCAATTTCTGTCGTATCTGCAATTCTAAAATTCGGTGATATATTTTCTAATTCATAAAAATGATTTCTTACCACATCTAAACAAAATGAATCAATTGTACAAATACTAGCTTTATTTAATAACGTAATTTGTCTTTGCAAATTTTCATTTTCTGGTGTTTCATCTAATTTTTGATAAATTGCTTCTAATACCCTTTCTCTCATTTCGGCTGCTGCTGCATTTGTAAAGGTTACGACTAATAATCTATCAATATCTATTTTTTCTTGAATGATTTTATTAATAATTCTTTCAACTAGTACAGCTGTTTTACCACTTCCGGCTGCTGCTGCAACTAAGATATTAGTTCCTTTTTCATGAATTGCTTGTGACTGTTCTTTGGTCCATTTAACATCTGCCATACGCTCTTCTCCTATTTATTGTTTTTTTAGATTATATCATTCGTTTTCAAGAATGACAAGAATATTTGTTTTAAGTTTCAAGATCCTCCCAGTAGAAGGTCTATTCCACGGCACATTCGTCGATAATTTCAAAAAAATAATAAAGACTTCTACTGGGAAAAATATAAAAAAATCACATATAAAGGAATCTTTTGAAACCTTATATGTAATTTTTTAATTTTGCTAATAAATCTTGCAAAGCTAATCTTCTATGACTAATCTGATTTTTTTCTTCTTTAGATAATTCTGCATATGTTCTACCATCTTCTAATTCAAAAATTTCATCAAAGCCAAAGCCATTATCTCCTCTTGGACTTTCTGCAATTTTACCTTGTATTTCTCCCTTTCCAACTACATAGTTGCCATTTTCATAATAAGTAATACAACATTTTACTCTTGCTTTTCTATCTGTCCCCTTTAAATCCTTCATTTTTTCTAAAATATATTGATTTCTTTCTTTTGCTGTTGCATTTTCGCCTAAAAATCTAGCCGTATGAACCCCTGGCCATCCATCATATATATCTATACATAAACCACTATCATCTGCTATACAAGGCATATGTAATATTTCTGAAATTTCTTGTGCTTTCTTTAAAGAATTTCCTTCAAATGTATTCCTATCCTCTTCAACTTCCACTTTACAATTTACATCTTTTAAAGATAATAACTGATAATCTTTTAATATATCTTTAATTTCTTTTAATTTTCCTGCATTGTTGGTTGCTACAACAACTTTTTTCATTTATCTCACTTCTTCCTTTGATTTATTACTTTTCTTATCACAACCTTTTAATACATCCTCAATATCTTTTTTTCTTTTGTTCAATTCTCTACATATCTTTTTTAGAGACTCTTCTGTTCCATCATATTGTTTATCAATATATTCTAATAATTCATTATATCTTACTTCTTCTATTCTATCTTTTTCTGATAACATGCATAAATGTCTTTGTGCTCTTACCTCTTCCAAATATTTTGCTAATCTTCTTAACCTTTCATATATTTCTTGCTTGCCTTCTGCTATCGCTCTAATAGATAAAACTTGTATTGATGAAGTTACTTCTCTATATTTTGCTTGCGGACTCATTTTTTTCTTTTCTTCTTTTCTTTTTTCTTCTGGACTCATTTCTTCTATTTTTTCTTGTTGATTTATTTCTTGCATTTTCTTTCTCCTTTTGAGCTAAATATATCAGGTTTTCTTTATTTTTTCAAGCTTTTTATATAATTTCATATATTTTCATTCTTTTAAAAAGATATTTTTCGATAAATCACATATATATCTTTTTATTTAACTTATATTCCATTATTCATAAAATCTTTCTTTCAAATCCTAATTTTTAATAAATTTTCTAATTCTTCTATCATACTTCTAGTATTTTACTAGTATCACTATTTTTTATATTTTTAGCTTGATCTTTTTGAACTTTTTTCATTTTTTTCTTTCTCCCTATTTAATATATTTATTTCTGTATTTTGTATATTAACTTCATTTTCTTTTTGATTAATTTTTTCATCCAAAATACCTATTTCTTTTTTCATCATAAATTGAACTTTTATTAAATCATTTATCATCAAATTATTAACATTAATAGTACCATTTTTCACATTATTATATAAATTAAAAAACTCTTCTTTCTGTTTCTTTTTTTCATCAATAAATTCATCATTGCTTATATCTTTATCAACATTATTAATGGTAGATTCTTCTATTAATTTAGTATTTTGCCTATTAAATATTCTTTTAAAATATCTTTTTATTTTTTTAAAAAATTTTTTAATTTTATTCATTTTTACCTCTTAACTTATTTATCTATCTCTTCCATTGGATTCAAATATGAAATATTCTTTTTTAATCGCTCATTATCTTTTTTCAGTTTCTTTATTAACTCGGTATTATTATTTTTTTCCTTCTCTAATTGTGCAATTTTATCTTCTCTTTTTTTTATCTTTGTTTGGAATTCAAATATTTGTCTACGAATCAACAATTTTATTTGAGGCCACATTTCCGCCGCAGTATATAAATTTAAGTTTAATGAATATTCAGATGTTATACCATATTTTTTTAGAGTTGCTTTTAAATTACCTTTTGTCACTCCGTTAATTATAAAGTCTTTTGCAAAAATTATTTCTCTTGGCGTTTTTCCTTTTTCATTTTTTCCATTTTTATCAACTCCAAATGCATTATAGCCATTATAATAGATTTCTCCAGTATCCTTATGTGTTCCATCTTGTTTAAATCCTTTTCTATCATATTTTTTATTTTCATTTCTTATACAATTACCATCTATTGTAAAGCCTCTTACATCTACGGCAGTCTTAGTTACTACATGTAATTTATCTGCCCCGAATCCCATAGGATTATATTTTAAACCTGTGTTTACATATTCTCCGTTTTCGTTTTTTTCGTAATAATATCCGTCTTTGTCAAAATGATAAATTGTATCAAATCCTTCTCTATCTTTATAATCATAATCTAGACCATTTTCATCATAATAGTCTCCTGTATCTTTATATGTTCTATCTGGATTAAAACCTCTTTCATCTCTAGCTTCTACTGCATATGTGCCATCTGCTTTTTTTCCAGTTAATGGATTATATGGGTATAATTTTCCCTTATATAAATATTCCCCTTTTGAATTATATCCATCATCACCAACATTATATCGTTCTTCTTTTTCTCTCTTTTTTCTTTCTTTTTCTTTTTCCTTCCTTTTTCTTTCTCTTTCTTTTCTCTCTTGCCACTCTTTTTCTCTTTGTTCTCTTTCTTTTTGCATTCTAATACGTTCATCTCTTTTTGCTTCTGCCTCTTGCTGTTTTCTTTGTGTTTCCTCTTTTTCTTTTTGTTTATATAAATTCATCAAACCTGTTTTAAAATAATCCCTAGGCAAACCAGTTTCTATTTCATTACCTTCTGAATCAAATTTTAATGGTAATACACCTAATACTTTAAATTTAATTAGCATCGATTTATCTTCTTTTATGGTTGGAAAAATTTCTTCTATATGCTCTCTCGCAAATAAAACTTCTTCTCTAAGCGAATACTTAGTAGGTAGGTATTTATTTCTTTCTGGTAATTTTAACCTATCTAATAATTTATCTAAAAATCCAGAAAGATTTTTATTAGGAAGCTCATCTATATTTTCATTAGCAAAGCTATATTTATACCCTAAAATAGATGAAATATCTTCTAATACACTTATTGTTTTTTCCACTCTTTCCTTTATTCTTGCAGCTTGTTCTTCTTGAGCTCTTTTTTGTTTATATTGTTCTATATTAGTTCCAAACTCTTCTCTTGGTAATTTTGTTTCTTTATCCAGTCCATTCTCATCTATATTTATTGGTAATATACCATATTTTTTAAACTTAATAATATCTTCCTGATTATATGATTCATAATTACTTTCTATATACTCTCTAGCTTTTAATATTTCTTGTTTCAAGAAGTACATTTGTGGAACATCAGAAAACGGCATACCTATTCCTTCTCCTGTTGTATTAAATACTATTTCTCTAATTTTACCTTCTGGAATTTCATCTATATTTTCATTAGCAAAACTAAAAGAAAAACGACTATAAACAGCTTGAATAACATGAACAAGTTTATCTAATTGTTTCTCTTCCCTACTTTCTCTCATGCTACATATTTGCTTATATGTCTGTCCTTGTTCATTATATAAAGTACCTGTTTTTACATTTATTTCCTTTAAATTCGCATTTCCGCAAATTATAAAATCTTCATCTAATACTTTCCTAGTAATTCTATCTCTAGTACTTAAATCTTCTACTTCCCTAAAAATATAATCTTTGTCTATATCTTCAAATATACCACAGGCATATAATTTTCTCACATCTGAATCAGCATAATATTTCCACAAATAATGATCTCTAAATGACGCTTTAGCAAAATTATAACCTTTGCCAATAGGATATTTTTCGTCAAAGTCAGAAAGTTCCTCGTACAAACTGGCTTGAATTTCTTCTGGGCATCTTTCTATAAGTTCTTTTAATGTAGTATTATATTGAATTAAATTATTATCTATAAATACATCTTTGCTATTTAATGTCTCCAAAATAATCATGACATCATTTAATCTAGCTATTGGATTATTCTTATGTCTTTCAACATTAGCTATAACTTTATTTGCATCTTTATATAGTTCCATAAATTTCTTTTGAACAGCTGTTACTTTAAATAGTTGAACCTCATCTAGCTCTTTTTCTCCTGGTGGTATTATTCTATCTCCAATTTCCATATTAAATAAATCTATTGCGTTGGCTAATTCCATAACTTGTTCAATTTCATATATGTCTGATTCACTTAATCTCGGATTATCTATTCCATCTATATATTTTTTATATTTTGTTTGAATTTTCTTTAATGTAATAGCTTTTCGTGCTTCCATTGTATTTTCACTATTTATATCTGGAATATAGCCATGCTTATCCATCCATTCCATAATTTCTTGTAATTTTTGTAAATCTGATTTTGGAGTTGTTTCATTTATGGTTCTATTCAAGTTCTGCACTAAGTAATTATTATATATATCATATACTATAGGTATCTCATCTTCTGATAATGGATGGTCTGGGTCTATTGCAAATATTGCTCTTCCTAATTGTTGTAAATATAAAATAGTACTTCCATTGTTAATTTTTCTAAGCATTATTTCACCATTAATTCCATCTATATGCACACCTTCATTTAATTTATCTATAGCAAATAATAACTTTATATGAAGTGAATCAGAATTTTCAAAATTAGATATTGCATTAAAATTATTTTTATCTTTTCCATTCATTAAATATCCTATTTCAGGATCTGCATCTATATCTTTAAAATATTCTTTTACTTTTTCTATCTCTTGTTTTATATATTCTTCTGTTGGAAGCTTAGTAGTATTCTGTGGTAAAAATACTATATATCTTCCATCTTTCTTTCTTATTGTACTTTTTATAATTTTTCCTATCTCTTCATTTTCTTTTGAAGAAATATTATTTTTGATATATTCAGAAATTTCAGTGTCACCATTTATTAATTCATCAATTTGAGATTTAATTTCCTCTAATTTCTTTTTTTTGTCTTCATCTTGTTCTTTTTCTATCATTTCTAATATTTCTTTATATTCTTCTGTATCTCGTAACATAAAATCAAATGAAACAATTTTTGGTTCTACTACTATTCCTCTTTGTATTGCATCAGTTAAATACATTTCATATGCTAAATGCTTTTTTTGAGCTAATTCTTCGTCTGTATATGTCCCCGTCATTTTAGCTATTTCTTTCATCATGTCTACATGATCCACATCTCTAATAGGTGTAGCTGTTATTCCAAGTATATTTGCTTTATCATTGGATTTTATTAATTTTTCTACTACTCCTTTCCATGTTTTTGCACCACTTCTATGTAATTCATCTAAAACAATTAGGTTAGCATCAGCATTTTTTAAAATTTCTCGTAATTCTCTTTCTTCTTCATTTCTTTCTTTTAATTGTTCATCAGATAAATCTTTTTCATCTTGAGAAGCTAATCCTTGGTAGCAAAACATTTTTAAATGTGGAAAAACTTTTTTTACATATTCATTTACTTGTTTTGGCAGTATTTTTCCCTCTGGTAATTTTAATTTTTTTATATTTGTGATGTTCTGCTCTTCTTTTAACTCATTAATTTCTTTGGTTGTTAATACCTCAACTCCAGCTATGTATTTTAAAATATGTCTTTGAACTTGATTTAAAATTTCTTTTTGTGGTGCTATATATAAAATATTTCCATTTTGATTTTTTAGCATTTCTGCCATAGCTATAAATGATTTTCCTGCACCAGTAGGTAATACTACTCCTGCAAATCTTTTCCCTGCTGCATATATTTCATCTACATTATCAACTGTTTCTTGCTGATAATCTCTTAAATTAATTAATGTATCTCCTACACGATTATCATTATCTCTTATTCCTCTTAACTCTTCCATTACAGATGGATAAACGTGCCCTTTTAAATTAGTATTTTTTATATTTTTGCTAATAATATCCTCTAAGTTATCTAATTTAGATAATTCCTCAAATGTATAGCCTTGGTAACCATTACTTGCAAGAATATTAATAATATATCCTGCAACTTCGCTTTCTGCTATTCCTGCTTTTATAAAAGCTTTAACTAATCTTTTGCAATCTGCTTTTTCAAGTTGATTTAATATTTGTTCTCTTTCTTGCTCATTTAAGCTTTTATCCTTTATTGCATTTCTATATATTTGTGAGAAATCCAAAGTGTCTAATATAGTTTCTGCATAATATCTATTTAATCTCTCTTCTCTTGTAATATTTTCGTCAATCTCACTGTGATCTAGATTTTCTATATAAATCTCTTGTTCTAGGTCTTTTCCATTTTTAGATATTATAGTATCCAATTGTTCTACTGATAGACTTTTTATTTTTTCGTATATTTTTCTTTGTTCGTCATCTGAAAATAATTTATTTTCTCCTCTATTCATATCAATGTTTACAGATTCTGATATTTGTATTCCTCTTCCGTTTTTTCTAGTAATAATATCATCATTTATTGCTATTGATTTATTTCCTATTTCTTCTAAAATATCATTTAATCTATCATCATTTAAAATTATCTTTAAAATATTTGCTATTTCTATAGATTTTCTTTGTGCTATACTTAAAGAATATACAAATTCTGCTGCATTTTTTGATTTTGAATAGCCTATAGTTCCATTCGTTCTTTCAAACATTTCATCAATAGAAAAATCTGAACTACTATCTAAACTATTTTCAGTTACAAGTATACTATCATCACCTATATCTAAATCTATTTTTTCTTTTCCATTTGAGTAAAATAATTTACCATCTTTTTCTACTAATTCAAATCCTTGATTTGTATATTCAATAAATATTCTCTCAATTTTATCTATTATTTGTGGATCAATACCTTGTTCTTTTGCTACTTGAAGCCAAGCAAATATATCAATATTTATTTTTGATATAGGCATCAATTCTTCTGAACTTATTTCTCCATAATGTACAAATTCTCTATTTGAAAATTCACTCCCTATTGTTCTAATTAATGATGGTATATTAATTGTGTCAAAAATTTCTTTTGGCAACATTCCATAAGACTCAAGTACAGTAAGTTTCCCAATAACTTTATTATATTCTAACTGTTGTTCTTCAGAAAAAGCTTGTCTTTTATTAAACCTTTCAATCATTGATTGCCTTGCTCTTATATTAGCTTGAGATGTATATTTACCATTTGAATTTGCAGTCTTAAAGCATTCTCCTATTACAGTTTTTATCTCATTATAATTATGTTCACCTTCTATTTCATCTATTAACTTTATAACTTCAGAATCTTGTGGTATTCTTCTTATAGCCTCATCAAGTACTCTATTTAATTCTACAAGCATATATTGACCAGCATTATATATTTGATTACTCTGCTTTTTAGGTACTTTTATCATTGAATATTTATGACCATATTTTGATCCATAGTCTATAGATACATTAGCATTTGAAGATAATGATATACAATTAGTTCCTTTATAAAAATTAACACTTTTTGTATGATCCCATACTTCTTGTAAAGATATTTCTTCTCTATCTGCATATTTATCATTTTCAGGATATCTTTGTTTATTTGTAATTACTCTTTGTATTACGCCATTTTCTGTCGTTAATCCCTCGCTTATTTCTCTTTGGTCATCTAAATTTAGTGCTCTAAACAAATAATAATTATCTTCATCTTGTATTATATTAAATTTATCTATATCAAATATTTTTTCTTCCATCTTTTAATCTCCATTTATGTTAAAATAGCTTTCTATTTTTATCATTCATCTTAGCTAATTGAACATTCTCTAGCGATTCTGTTTTTTTAGTTATTTCTTTATCAACTTTTTTTATCCTATTTTTAAATACATCACTTGGATATTTTTCTTTTTTCTTCATTTTTCCATCAATATTTTCAACTAAAAAATTTCTTGCTGGTGGCATTTGATAGTTTTTAATACTAGGTTTGTCTTTAGATTCAAATATTTTATCTTTAAATTGTTCTGCCATATATGGTATTTTTAGATGTTGTTTCCAATCTAATTCTTTTGGAAAACTTTGTTCTTTTGTTATTTGTAAGTATCATTAATTTCTACATATAATCCCATAATATTCCTCCTTTTATTAGTCACCAAAGAGGAGGCGACAAACACATTTATTAAAAACAATGATGTTTTTAATTATTATATACTTTTTCCTCCATCTACAAGATAAATCGAACCTGTTGTCCATAGAGATTTATCTGATAATAAAAATTCTATTGTTGGTGCTATATCTTTTTTGGCATCTCCTATTCGTCCTAATGGATATGATTTCTTTTTATCTTCTGACCATTTATCATATCCTTCTTGAGTATAATCACCACTAGCAACATAAATATTTGTATATACTGCAGCTGGATTTACACTATTGACTCTTATATTATATTTGCCAAGTTCTTGTCCCATGTATTTCGTTAGCATGTCTACTCCTGCTTTACTTGCACAGTAAGCAATTGAACCTCCTGCCCTTTCAGAAGACATAGACGAAATATTAACTATTGATGGATTTGTTCCCTTTTTTAATAAAGGTAATAAAGTTTTCGTTAATAAAAATATTCCCGTCAAATTTATATTTATTGAATTATTCCATTCTTCTAAAGTTTGTTCTTCTATTCCACCTAATTTTATAATTCCTGCTGAATTTACTAAACCATCTAATCGACTATATTTATTATTTATTTCTTCATATATCTTTTGGCAATCTTTTTCTGAACTTATATCTCCTTGTAAAAAAGTAACATGTCTAACATTATCACGCAATTTTTCTTTTGCTATAGCTATATTTTTCTCCCCTCTTGAAACTGAAATAATCTCATAATTTCTTTGTTCTAATAAATATTCTATTGTTCCAAATCCAATTCCACTTGCTCCTCCTGTTATTAAAACGATTTTCTTTTTATCCATCTTTCCTCTCCCTTAAATATTATTTTGTATATCTCCATTATTTAAAAGTAGAATAATTATCATCTAGTAACAATCTTTAGATATATTATCATAAACTATATTAATTATCAACTCTCTATAACACTTAATTTTTAATGCTATTACAAAGGATATTTTATCGAGCAAATCCTCTGTGCAGATTCCGTGCACGAAATAAAAATTAATGAATAATGGCAAACAATTTTGAAAATAGATTGAATAATGAAAATAGCTAAAATGCAATCATATCAATACTTTCAAATACTTTTGAATAAAAATAAGAACCTGACCCGACATAGCAATCAAAGATTGCAGTCGGGTACCCCAGAACCTTGTTGTCTAAGACAATAAAAAAAGCTGAAATTGGTTAAAATTTCAACTTTTTGGTGCAGATGGCCGGAATCGAACCGGCACGGTTTATTCAACCGCAGGATTTTAAGTCCTGTGCGTCTACCAGTTCCGCCACATCTGCATATTTGAACTGGTTTTATCTTGACGACAATAGTTATTATAATATTTGTTCTTTTTTTTGTCAATAGTTTTTCCCATATTTTTTTATTTTTCTAGTATAAATAGTAGTCAAATTTCAAGAAGCCTATAAAATTAGGCTTCTCATGGGTTAATGTTAAGTATTATCTGTTCCTGTTCCTTCTGTACCTTCAAAAGGTATGAATTTATTTACGACACTTTCTGTTGATACATCATCTGCTCTAAACATCATAAATGATGTGTTAATTTTATTTTCAACTAATTGTTCTACTTCTTCTTGTGATGCATGTTCTGCTAAAACTAACTCACTAACTAAAATTTGTTTTGCATTGTTTAACATTTTTTTCTCGCCTGTTGAAAGTCCTTTTTCTTTTTGTTTAAAGCTTAAATTTCTAACGACATCAGCTATTTCATAAATATCTCCGCTCTTCATCTTTTCCATGTTGTCTCTATAGCGTTTATTCCAATTTTTATCCATAGCTGTTTCATCTTGTTCTAAAACTCCAAATACTTTATCTGCTGATTCTTTGTCAATTATATTTCTAACCCCAACTTCTTCTGCTTTTGCGGTTGGTATCATTACTTTAACCTCACCTGGCATTTTTAAAATATAATAAGACTGTTTTTGTCCTAAAATATCTTTTTCTTCTATTGCATCTATTGTTCCTGCCCCGTGCATTGGGTATACGATCTTGTCTCCTACATTGAACATGTAAGTCACTCCTTTCAGCATTTTAATTTATTTGGCAGAAAAAATATAATAAAGTTATGTCAATACCTTTTAATAACTTTATTGGATTTTTTAACCATATCTATTATACAACAAAAAACGGTAAAAGTCAAAGCCATTACCGTCATTTTTTATGTATATTTTTCCTGTAATCCTTACCGCTCTAAGAAGAATTTTTTTTGCATCTTTTTAGGATTATTTTGTTGTTGAACCAAATCCTCCCACTCTTTCTCCTTCTGCCGCATCATCATCTGTTACTAAATATTTTTGAAAGATTGCTTGTCCAATTGCTTCACCTTTTTTTATCACTACATCTTCTTCTTTTATGTTATAAAATGCAAACATGAAGTGACCATCATTATCAGGATTTCCATAGTAATCTTTATCGATTACACCAACACTATTTGCCATAATTAATCCTTTCTTTTTTGGATTAGAACTACGATTATATAATAATAGTACTTCATCATCTTGCATATATGCTTTTAATCCTGTTTTTACTAATGTTGGGTTTGTTCCTTTTTTAAAACTTGGAATGATTGTGTCTTCTGCTGCTTCTATATCATATCCTGCACTATATTTTGTTTTTCTAATTGGAAGATTGATTTGTTTATCCTCAAATCCTTTTGCAATTTCAAATCCTCTCTTTTTTTCCATTTTTTAGTCCTCCTTCTATTCTTTACTTTTATCGTTTGTATTTTTTCATAATATCTTCTAATTGTCAAGTGTCCAATTGGGGACGTTTCTTTTTGGACATTTTTTTGATGTGTTGTCTAAAAAAGAAATTATAAGTAACAAATATAAATAAAATGTCCAAAAAGAAACGTCCCCAATTGGACAAAACAAAACAGACTACTATTTTGTAGTCTGTTATTTATCCTTTTTATCCTCTTGATTCCACTATCAATTTGATACCTGTTCTATCTTCTCCTTCTACCTCCACTTCTGCAAATGCAGGTATACAAACTAAGTCTACACCTGATGGTGCTACAAAGCCTCTTGCTATTGCAACTGCCTTTACCGCTTGATTTAATGCTCCTGCTCCGATTGCTTGCATTTCTGCCTTGTTTGATTCTTTTACTAATCCAGCAATTGCTCCTGCTACTGAATTAGGATTTGATTTTGATGAAATTTTTAAAACTTCCATTTTCTTTTGCCTCCTATAATTTTTATTTTTTTGTTGCAACTCTTACAGTTTGTATTTTACAATATCTGGAAATTACTGTAAAGTATTTTTTATAAAAATTTATAGGTTTTCATCGCAATAAATCTACTAATTCGACATTTTTTACACATTAATTCTTGTTATTGTTTTTACTTTATTTGTCTTATCATCAATATCATAAATAACACCATTTAACATTCCTTCTCCTGATGCTACTTTATATCGTTCTGGTAATGATGTTTCAAATCGTTTTAAAGCTACTGAAACATCCATTCCTAAAGCTGAATTTTTTGTTCCTGTCATACCAATATCACTAATATATGCTGTTCCTTTTGGTAAAATTCTTTCATCTGCTGTTTGTACATGTGTATGTGTTCCAAAAACTGCAGTAACCATACCATCTAGATAATATCCCATTGTAATTTTCTCCCCTGTTGCTTCAGCATGAAAATCTACAATAATGATATCTACTTTATCTTTAATTTTCTTTATGATACCTTTTACTGTTAAAAATGGATTTTCTGATAATACATTTATATATACCCTTCCAATTAAATTGATAACCGCTATTTTTTTGTTTTTGCATTCATAGATACCATATCCTTTACCTACTACTCCTTTTGGATAATTAGCTGGTCTAATTAATTTAGGGTGATCTATAAACTTAAAGATATCTTTTTTCCCCCATGTATGATTTCCCATTGTTACTACATCTACATTTTGAGAAATAATATCATTAAAGTTTTTTTCTGTGATTCCCATTCCTTCTGCTGCATTTTCTCCATTGACAATGACAAAATCAATTTCTTCTTTTTGTCTAATTTGGTATAATTTATTTTTTAATTCTTTAATTCCAGTTTCTCCAATAATATCTCCTACTGCTAAAATCTTCAAAACCATTCCTTCTTTCTATATATTTTATAGTATTATCATACTATATTTTTTTTGAATTCGCAAGAGCTTCTCTGTCAGCCTCCTTGCTTTTTCTATTTTACATTTGTATATCTTCTGGTCTGTGGAGAATTTAAAGTTTGTTTTTTCTGAAAATGTACTGATAACCTCTCATAAACGCAAAAAGAACCCAGCTTTTAAGCTAGATTCTTTTTTTAGTTATTTAAATCCTTATTGATTTATATTTTTATTTTGCATAATCCACTGTTCTTGTTTCTCTAATAACATTAACTTTGATTTGTCCTGGATAATCCATTTCGTTTTCAATCTTTTTAGAAACCTCTCTTGCTAAGATTGTCATTTGGTCATCTGAAATCTTTTCTGGTTTTACCATAACTCTAATTTCACGACCAGCTTGTATAGCAAAAGATTTTTCAACGCCATCAAATGAATCTGCAATTTCCTCAAGATTTTGTAATCTCTTAATATATGCTTCTAGTGTTTCTCTTCTAGCACCTGGTCTTGATGCTGATATAGCATCTGCTGCTTGTACTAAAAGTGCTTCTAAAGTTTGAGGTTCTACATCTCCATGATGTGCTTCTACTGCATTAATCACTAATGGATTTTCTTTATATTTTTTCAATACTTCTACACCAATTTCTACATGGGTTCCTTCCATATCGTGGTCTAATGCTTTTCCAATATCATGCAATAAACCTGCTCTTCTAGCACGTTTAGCATCTAATCCTAATTCTTCTGCCATGATTCTTGCTAAATTTGAAACTTCTATTGAATGATTTAGTACATTTTGTCCATAACTTGTTCTGTATTTTAATTTTCCAATTAATCTTACTAAATCTGGATGTAATCCAATAACACCTGTCTCTAATACGGCTCTTTCCCCTTCTTCTTTGATGGTAGTTTCTAATTCTTCCTTAGCTTTTTCAACCATTTCTTCGATTTTAGCAGGATGAATTCTTCCATCATCGATTAACTTCTCTAATGCAATTCTAGCAACTTCTCTTCTTAATGGGTCAAATCCTGACAATACGACAGCTTCTGGTGTATCATCGATTATTAAATCAATTCCTGTTAATGTTTCCAATGCTTTTATATTTCTACCTTCTCTACCAATAATTCTTCCTTTCATATCATCATTTGGAAGTGGAACAATGGATACTGTTGTTTCTTGTGAATGATCAGCTGCACATTTTTGCACGGCATAACATAAAATTTCTTTCGCATTTTTATTTGCATCTTCTTTTGCCTTTTGCTCTTGTTCTCTAATTAAAGCTGCTTTTTCTGCTGTCAATTCTTTATCCATTTCTGCAAGTAACCTTTGTTTTGCTTCTTCTTTACTTAAAGATGCAATTTTTTGAAGTTCGACCATTTCTTGTTCATGCAATTTTTCTAATTCTTCTTTTTCTTTATCAATATTTTGTCTTTCCTTCTCTAACTCTTGTTCTCTTTTTTCAAAATTTTCTGCACGCTTTTCTAAGTTTTCCTCTTTTTGAATTAGTCTTGCTTCTTGTTTTTGTACTTCGCCCCTTCTTTCTTTAATCTCTTGATCCAATTCTTTTCTATTATTCATAATTTCTTCTTTAGCTTTGAAAATCTCTTCTTTTTTTAGATTTTCTCCTTCTTTTTTTGCTAAATCAATTAATCTTTTTGCCTCGTTTTCTGCTCCCTGAATTTTAGATTCTGCAATTTTTTTTCTGTATACCATTCCTACTAGAAATCCTATTGCAAGTGAGATTAAGACAGCGGCGATAATGATTACAATAGTCATAATCATACACCTCTTTCTTATTTAATTTTCAATGTTCGAAATAAATATATATGTTTATATGAAATATATTTTTTCCTACCATATCTATTTTATCTTTATTATTGTAAACTGTCAAGCGTTTTGGCATAAAAAGCTTAATTCACATTAAATATACGTCTCAATAAAAAGATATATTCAATAAAGCAGACAGTTTAATACTATCTGCTTTGTTTCTAATTATTTGTCGTTTTAATTTCTATTGTATTTCTATCAGATATCATTTGAATGGTTCCATCTTCATCTGTTCTATATATTTTACTTCCAATATTGTTTAATTTATCTATTGTTTCTTGTGTTGGTAATCCATAAGAATTATCTTTTCCAGCCATAATTATGGCATATTGTGGTTGTACTTGTTCTAGGAATCTTTCACTACTACTCGTACTAGAGCCATGATGACCTACTTTTAACACATCTGTCTTTGGCCAATTGATTGTTTCTTCATTTTTCTCTTCTGCATCTCCCATAAACAAGTAACTGGTATTTCCAAATTCTAGTCTAAGAACAAGTGATGATACATTTAAATTATCTTCATCTAGTATCGGTTCTGTCATAAACTCTCCTACTGCTTGTCCCAGTTCAATTTTGTCACCTTTATTAGGAGCTGTTATTGTCAAGTTTTTATTTTCTATAGCATCTAATACATCCTCAAATGTTTTGGTTGTTGTTTCAATTTTGGGCATATAAATTTGTCCAATATCAAAATTGTTTATTACATCATCTAATCCACCAATATGATCTTCATGTGGATGTGTTCCTATCAAATAATCTATCTTTGTAATTCCAAAATTTTCTAGGTAATCTATAACTGTTTTCCCCGCCTCATTTGTTCCTGCATCTATTAACATCACTTTGTCTTGATTTCGAATTAAAATACTATCTGCTTGTCCAACATCTATAAAATCTATTAATAAATTTTCTTGTGCCACAAATTCTACTTGTTGTTCATTTTGACTATTGGTTTGTTCTCCTATGTTAGAAACTGTATTTACAAATTCTTCATTTGTACCTAATATTCCTGCAATTCCTACAATGATGAATGCAATTGCTGTTGCTATTGCTCTTTGTATTTTTGTATTTCTCCTCTTTCTTGCCATCTTTTGTCCTCCTTCATTTTTCACATATATCTTCTGTTGTGTATCCATTCATACTGTTATCTTAATTCCATAATTTATTCATCCTGTCTTGAATTCTTGTGGTTTCTTCTTTTGTCAATTCTTCATTATATGTATATTTTCCATTTACATATTGCAAAATGCTTCCCTCTTTTATATTTTCTGGTAACATATCTTTTTTTACATTTTTTATTTCATTTGTTTTTCTGTTCTCTAATATGGCATATTCTCCTTCAAATCTATCTACAGAATATTCTTCTATGGCATCTAGTTTTTTTGCTAATTCGATTTCTTCTGAAGTGTTGTTTTGTTTTATTTCATTTTTCATATCTGTCATTTTTTCCTGTATATGGTTAAATATTTCTAAATCCAATAATACTTACCTCCTTTTAAAATAATGTTATATTATCTTAAAATATATAGCAGTATATAAATAATCTTTATCTTATTTATATACTGCTAAACAAAATTTGTCAAACGTTTTATTTATTTTTCCTTTTTATCATGATAGGTCTGTCCCTTTTGTTTCATTTGGGAACATTGGGGACGGGTTAAATCGTTTCAAAACGGAACGATTTGGCACGTCCCTAACGTTCCACTTCTTTTATTTCTCCATTTTTATATGCTTTCATTAATTCTTGTAAGTCTGCAATTTCTCCTTTTAGTTTTGCTCCTATGTCTGTATCTGCTACTCTTTTTCTAAGAACATCTGTTTTCTTGACAATGATTTCACTGATAATATCTGTTTCTTCTACAATTGCTTTTTCTACAGATTCAAATGGTTTATTTTGACTTAATAATAATCCATTTGAGTTATATGTTAAGATATATCCTGCATTTCCTGTTTTTTCTCTAAAGCTTTTTGCAAATCCGCCATCAATCACTAATAGTTTTCCATTTGCTTTTATTGGACTTTCTCCATCTTTTGCTTTTACTGGAACATGTCCATTTAAGATATGAGAATCTTCTCCTTCTAATCCAAATTCTCTTAATATTTTTACACAAAATTCTTCATTTTCAGAATATTGATAATAGGGACTTTTGGATTCTTTGCTCATTGTTTTATCTTTTACAAAATAGCTTTCAAATGTTGCCATTTTTTCTTTTCCGAAAAATGGTGATTCTGGTGAAATCCATAAAAACCACATGATATCTACTAATTCTGGCTGTCTTGTTGCAAATACTTTATTTACCACTTCATTGATTTCATCAAAATAGGCTTTTCCTTTTAATCTTTTTCCCATAAATTCTACTTCTTTTAAATTTCCATTTTCATCTACTGGAATACAACCATGGAATAAAAGATTATTATTAAATATAGTATATATTTCTCCTTTTGTGTATAAATATTTCAAATGTTTTTGTAGACTAGGACTATGCACAAAAGATTCTGCAAGTCTTTCCATGATTTCATTTTCTTCAGAAGTTAAAGCATATGGATCATTTTTATCAATTGTTGGAAAATTCTTGTCATTTAATTCATATTCTTTTCCCTCTATCGTTACGGTTCCTTTTTCTATATTCATTTTGTCTAGTAATAATCGATTGTCTAAATGATATTCTGGGTGTTTTTTGATTAATTGTCCTTCAATTTTAAATTGAATAATCGTTATTGCTTTTTGTATTTTGGCTATACTATTTCTATCACTATTGTCATATTTATTAAAATCAAATACCTTTGGCATAAAGTTTGCACAATCATCATTTTTATATATTTTTTGTGCAAATGTGGATAATGGCCTCATATTTATTCCATAAGAATCTTCCAATATTCCTATATTATTATATCTTGCACATATTCTAACAACAGTTGCAATATTAGCTTTATTTCCACATCCTGCTCCCATCCATAATATATCGTGATTTCCCCACTGAATGTCTAAGCTATGAAAACTCATTAGTCTATCTAATACTAAATCTGGATATCTTCCTCTATCAAAGATGTCTCCTATTACATGTAAATGGTCTATCGCCATTTGTTTAATTAAGTCTGATATAGCTATGATAAAGCTATCTGCTTGTTCTAGCTCAATAATTGTCTTAATAATTTGTTTGTAATAATTTTCTTTATCTTTTTCACTATCTACTTGTGAGTGTAGTAATTCATCTATAATATATTCAAATCCACTATGAATCGCTTTTCTAACTTTTGATCTTGTATATTTTGAACTTACTTTTCTTGCTACTTCTACTAATCTGTATAAAGTAATTGCATACCATTCTTCTAGATTTTCTGTTTCTTGTTTAATGAATTTTAGTTTTTCTTTTGGATAATATATCAAAGTTGCTAATGTATTTCGTTCTTTTTCTGTAATTCGATTTTCGAATGTTTCTTCAATTTTACTTTTTATAATTCCTGCTTCATTATTTAAAATATGGGTAAATGGTGCATATTCTCCATGAATATCACTTAAAAATACTTCTGTTCCCTTTGGTAAATTTAGTATTGCCTTTAAATTAATAATTTCTTCTGCCACTTCTGTTGTATTTTTAAATTCTTTACTTAATAACTTTAAGTATTTTTCTCTACTAAATTGTCCTTCATTTTTTTCCTTTATTACACATTGTTCATATGTCTCATTTTCTTTCATATATGACAACTCCTCTATTTTTATATTATTGCGATATCAGTATATAATAAAACTATCTTTGTGTCAAAACCAGTTTATAAAAACAATTATATAGAAATAGTCTATATAATATAGGCAAATCTTTATAAAACAAAAAATATAAGAAAAAAAGAATGAGTTTCTGCTCTCATTCTAAATATCTTTTATTTTTTATTAAAATACATAATTAAATGTTCAATTGTATTCTTATCTATCTCTGATAACTTCTCATATCCTGCTAATGGATATGCTAAGCTTTTATTTTCTGTTACTGTTAAATATTCACTAAAGACTTGGTCTAAACTAATTTTAAAAATATTACAAATTTTAACAAGTACTTCATAAGATGGTTTTGCTCGATCTTGTTCAACATCACTAATATATCTAACAGATACCTCTACTTTTTCGGCTAACTGTTCTTGTGTATATCCATTACTTTTTCTAATTGTTTGAAGTTTTTTTCCTATTTTAATTGTACTTGGTTTTCTCATATTACCACCTTTATTTTTTTGTTTATCTTATCAAATTTTCAACTGTGTATAAACGAATTATTTTCGTACGTATTGTATTTTTATTTCAGTGTTACATTGGGGACGTGCCAAATCGTTCCGTTTTGAAACGATTTAACCCGTCCCCAATGTTCCAAAATGAAACGAAAGGGACAGACCTCATAATTATTTGAAATATTTCAATGCTTTTGTTTTTCCTATTAATCTAAATCTTTTAAATATTCTTCTAATAACTTATCTAACTTTTTCCTTTGATTTTCTATTTGTTCTTTTTCTTTATTTAAATTTATCATGTTTTCTAATATTTCTATTTCTTTTTTTATATTATTCTTTAAATCCTTCATATTATTCACCTCATTTTTTAGTTTTTCTTATTTTGGTTATTTTATTCTTTTAAATGAATTATATAAGAATCTTCATCTTGTTGTATACAGAAAAAATTTTATATAAAGTTAAGATAAAAGTCAGTTAAAAGTCGGTTTTTTTATAAAATAAAAAATAAACCTTAATAATCAAATACTATATTTAATCATTTCGGTTTACTTTAAAATTATTTCATATTTTTGTTTTATACTTCATGTTTATTTTATTATATTATATCTCTATAAATTCATACTCATTTCCCATTGCTTTTATAAACTTCATCAAATCCTCATATGTGATTAATATACTTGCTTCATTTGTATTTGGATGAACAGCTAGTAGCTTCTTATTTTTTAAATCTTTATCAATTAACACTTCCACTTTCTTTTCCTCATCATTCATTAGTCCCATAGGGCTTACATGACCTGGCTCTAATTTTAAATATTTCATTAATCTTTCACTAGAGGCAAAACTTAATCTAGTGGAAAGTGCTTGTTCCTGTATTTTTGCCATATCTGCTTTTTTCTCACTACACAATACAACTAAAAAATGTCTTTTTCCTTTTTGGTCTCTTAAAAATAAGTTTTTGCAGATTTCTGCACCTTTAAAGATTTCTTTATTTAAATTGTTCATATCCTCAATCGTGTACACAGCTTTATGATTTACCACTTCATAATCGATTCCTAATTTCTTTAATATATCCAATACCTCTTCCATATTGCCCCTATTCCTTTCTTGATAATTGTTTCTGATTTTATCTTCTTTATATAGTTTAAACTAGCTTACAAATAAATGCAAGCTAGTTTATTTATGTTTTCTAATTGTTTTTATCTCTATATACTTTTACGATATCTTTAAATGTCATTTTTGTTCCATAATTTAATATCGCATTTGAATAAATCTTAATAGCAACTTGTGCAATAATTAATATTGTAATCACCAATACGACAATTGATAATATAATTTCTGAAGTTGATGCAATTCCCATCATAATTCTAAATGGCATACAAAATGGTGATGAAATTGGGAAGATTGCTGCAAATTGATTTAATTCACTTGTTGGGTTCATCATGGTAAAATATGATAAATAGAATCCAACCACTGCCAATATAGCAACCGGTGTATTGGCTGATTGTATATCTTCTGGTTTGCTAACTGTTGAACCTGTTAATGCATACAATAAAGCATATGCAAAATATCCTAAAATAAAGTATACAATTGTCATTATTCCCAAATATGGTGTCATCATGGACATATCTAAAACAGCATCTAACAATTCTGGGGCTAAAAATACCTTAGCAGATATCAATGCTACACCTACAATCACACATATTTGGATTAATCCTACAATACCAATTCCTATGGTTTTTCCTAATACGATTGTTCTTGGTGATGTTGAAGTTACCAATGTTTCCATGATTTTTGAAGTTTTTTCTGTGGTAATAGAACTTGATACTTGATATGCACAGAAATAGATGGCATAGAATAATACAATAGATAACATCATGATAACAAATAAATTTCCACTAACCTCTTGTTCTTCTGTTTGTTCAATTGTAAATTCAAAATTTGGAGATAAACTTGCCATTTGTTCTTGTGTTAATCCTAATTTTGAAATTTGTAAATTTGTATATAGTGTATTTAATGCATTGATTAAATCTTCGGGAACAGTAGCTATTTGTGTCATATTTTCTACAATATATCTTAATTTATAAGTTCCATCTTCTTTTTGTTCAATCATCATAGCTTCATTTATATCATTATTTTCTATTTTACTTTTTATATCCTCAAAAGAAATTTCATTATTGGCAACTTGAACATTATATCCTAAATCCATTTGATTTATGCTTTGCAATGTTCCTTCAAATAAATTTGTACTATCTACAATTAATAATTTTGTTTCTCCTGCATTTTCATTATCACCTGTGATTGCTTCCATAATATTTGGTATATTAAATCCTATTACAATTAATACCAAAATAATCAATGTTGATATAATAAAAGATTTTCTTTTTGCCATATCTTTGATTGTAAATGCAATAACTGTTTTTAAATCTCTCATATTATTCACCCACCTTTTCAATAAAAATATCATTTAATGTTGGTTTCTTAATTTCAAACTTATCTACTTCTATATGATCTGTAACCAACTTTTCTAGCAATTGGTGAGCTTTTTCTTCAAAATCAATTTTAATAGAATATTCATTATTTTTAGAAAACTCTATTTCCATATTGAATTCTTTAATATATTCTTCTATATTCTTATCTGTTGATAATTCTAATCGATTTGCTCTATATCCTTCTTTAATTTCTTTTAAATTTCCTTGCAATACTGTTTTTCCTTTATTTAATATTAAAATATCTGTACAAAACTCTTCAATAGATGCCATTTGATGACTAGACATGATAATATATTTTCCATCTTTTACTAAATCAATAATGACATTTTTTAAAATCTCCGAATTTACTGGGTCCAATCCACTAAATGGCTCATCTAATACAATTAATTCTGGATCATGAATAATTGCTGTCATAAATTGAATCTTTTGTTGATTTCCTTTTGACAACTTTTCCGCTGGCATTGGTATATATTCTTCTACTTTTAATACCTTTGCCCATTTCTTAATTGCTGCATCTGCATCTTTTTGACTCATACCTTTTAATTTAGCAAAATACATCAACTGATCATATATCTTTGTTTTTGGATAAACACCTCTTTCTTCTGGTAAATACCCAAAATTCACACTCTTTCTTTCAACCTTTTTTCCATTCCAAGTAATTTCACCTGTATCTTTTTTGATAATTCCAAGAAGCATTCTAATCGTTGTGGTTTTACCAGCACCATTTGTACCAAGTAATCCAAACACACCAGGTTTATCAAGTTCAAAAGAAATATTATCTACAGCTTGTTTCCCAACAAACTTCTTAGAAACATTTTCCAGTTTTAATCCCATCTTTTATCCTCCTTTGGAACGTTAGGGACGTGCCAAATCGTTTCAAAATGAAACGAAAGGGACAGACCTCGTTCTTTTTATCTTTTATTCTTATGTATTATAATATTTAATTAATTCTTTTACAATACTTTTTATGACAAATTAAGAGTTTTTTGTCATAAAAGTATCACTTGTTTTGTTTTTACTACAACATTATAAAGTTTAATAAAAAATTATAATGTTGTAATTTTATCATTCACCTTTTATATATCGACTAATTGTTGTTTTAGATACATGTAATATATCTGCCAAAAACTTATGCGATATATTTGTATTTTCTTTTACATATTGTACAATCTTTTTCATTTCCTCTGTATTTTTACCTATCATTAAGTCTTTTCCTTTTTCATAATTTTTTATTAATTCTTTAATAAATATTTCTGTATCCTCAAACGTATCTAAAAATTCTGCTTCTGCTATTATTTTTTGATTTTTTACATTTGGAAAATCAATCGAATTATTAATATTTTTATAAATTCTATCTAACGAAATTTCTGATATTTGACTAACTTGAAAATCTTTAAAATTAGAATAAATATATTTTTCTGGATTTAAAACAATTTTTGCTCTTACAGGATTATTAAAAATATATCTGATACAATTTAATAGTTGCTTTTCACTTAATATTGGTTGGCTTTTATATCGATTTCTAAAAACAATTCCTACTCTTTTATTTATATAATTGTAATACATTGCAAATTTTTCATTAATTGTTTTCATAAATTTACTCATGTTACTTATATTTTCTGTATGCAATAATATATGTGCATGGTTATTCATGATAGTAAAAGCAATCAAATTTATATTAAATTCATTTACTTCTTTTTGTAATAGTTCTATATATTTCTTTTTACATCTATTTTCTTCAAAAATATATTCTTTGTTTATTCCCTGTGTCATATTATGAAAAAAAGTGGTTTCCATTTGATTTCTCGCAATTCTAGACATAAATTCTCCTTTGAAATAAAATTATTTTGATAAAACTTTAATTATTATATTTGATTATATAACTATTTGATATAATATTACATTTTTTTCCATTTGTCAACTAAAATAAAAAGGACATACCTACTCAAATGTTTGTATTTTTAGATATATCCTTTTCATTTTTATTCATTCTTGTGTCATTTCCAATATAACCAAATCGTTTTTTAGGTCTGTCCCTTTCGTTCCATTTTGAAACGATTTGACACGTCCCTAACGTTCCACATCAATCTTTAAATTCTCTCCATTAATATTTGTATCAGTATAATCTCTTCCTTCTTTGTTATAGAAGATGTTGTCTGCTAATGTGTCATGTTTGATGGTTTCTTCGTATTTTTTGATAACAGCTTCTACTTTTTCATTTCCTGCTACATATAGATTGATTCTGTCTAATACTTCAAATCCACTGTCTTTTCTCATGTTTTGTACTTTTGATAAGACTTCTCTTAGGACTCCTTCTTCTGCTAGTTCTGGTGTGATAGTTGTGTCTAATACAACACCAATTTCTCCTTCTCCACTAAATGCAAATCCTTCTTTTCCTTGCATTGTGACTAGTAAGTTTTCTGCGTTTAGTCCAATTTGTGTGTCATCGATTTCAATATATTCTACTCCACCATTTTTTACTGTATTTGCTAAGTCCATTTGATTTTTCTTTGCAATTTCTTCTCTAATTCTAGGAATTAATTTACCATATTCTTTTCCTAAGACTGGTAAATTTGGTTTGATTTCGAAGTTTACATATTCAGACATTTCTGCTCCTAATACAACTTCTTTGACATTTAATTCTTCTTTTACAATGTCTGCATAATATTCTGGAAGTGTATCTATTGAGATTAACATTTCTGATAATGGTTGTCTGTTTTTGATGTTTACAGAGTTTCTTGCACTTCTTCCTAGTTTGACAATTCTATATGCTAAGTCCATTTCTTTTTCTAAGTCTTTGTCAATGACATTTTCATCTACTTCTGGCCATGAACATAAATGGATACTTTCAGGTGCTGTTTTGTCTAAGCTAACCACTAGGTTTTGATAAATTTCTTCTGTCATGAATGGTACAAATGGTGCTGATACTTTGCATAAGTCTACTAATACTTTATATAGTGTTACATATGCTCCAATCTTGTCATCTGTTAATTCTTGACTCCAGAATCTTTCTCTGTTTCTTCTGACATACCAGTTTGATAAACTGTCTGTAAACTCTTCTATTTCTAATGCGGCTCCTGTAATATCATAACTATCTAATTTATTATCTACATCTTTGATTAATGTATTTAGTTTTGAAATAATCCATTTATCCATAATATTTGTTACTTTGAAATCTTTATATGTTAATGGATTGAATTGGTCTATTTCTGCATATAACACATAGAAAGAATATACATTCCATAATGTGCTTAAAAATCCTCTTTGAGTTTCTTTTACATTATCTAATCCTAATCTTGTAGGTAGCCATGGAGCACTGCATGTATAGAAATGCCATCTTGTTGCATCTGCACCAACTGTGTTTAATAATTCCATTGGGTCTACACCATTTCCTTTTGATTTAGACATCTTTTGTCCTTTTTCATCTAAGACATGACCTAAAACGATACAGTTTTCAAATGGTGTTCTATTAAATAGTGCGGTTCCAATTGCTGTTAATGTATAGAACCATCCTCTTGTTTGATCAACTGCCTCTGAAATAAATCCAGCAGGGAAATTGTTGTCAAACATTTCTTTATTTTCAAATGGATAATGCCATTGTGCAAAAGGCATTGAACCTGAGTCAAACCAACAGTCGATAACTTCTTTTGCTCTATGCATTTTCTTGCCACATTTTGGACATTTCAAATATACATTATCAATATATGGTTTATGCAATTCTATATCATCTGGTACATCAATACCTTTTTCTTTTAATTCTGCAATTGAACCAATACATTCTTGATGTCCACAATTTTCATCTTCACAAGTCCAGATTGGTAGTGGTGTTCCCCAATATCTATCTCTTGAAATTCCCCAGTCAATAACATTTTCTAGGAATTTTCCAAATCTTCCTGTTTTAATCGTTTCTGGATACCAGTTTACTTTGCTATTATTTTCAACTAATTCATCTCTTAGTTTACTCATAGCAACAAACCAACTTTCTTTTGGATAATATAAAAGTGGTGTATCACATCTCCAGCAATGTGGATATGAGTGCATATGTTTTTCTTTGCTGAATAGTTTATTTTCTTGTTTTAACCATTTACAAATATCCTCATTACAATCTCTTACAAATCTTCCAGCCCATGGTTCTACTTCTTTTACAAATTTTCCTTCTTTGTCTACTAGATTAATAAAGGTAATACCATTTTGTTTTGCAACATAACTATCATCTTCACCATAAGCAGGTGCAATATGAACAATACCTGTACCATCTGTTAATGTAACATAGTCCCCATGAATAACTTCAAATGCTTTTCCTTCTACTTCTCCAAATGGTATTAATCTTTCATATTTTGTACCTAATAATTCTTCACCTTTAAATGTTTTTACAACATCATATGGTGTTTCTTTTAATACGGTTTCTAATAAATCTTTTGCTAAAATATAGTTTTCATATATTGGTTCATCATCTGTTCCAATATTGGCTTTTACTTCAGCATATTCATATGATTTATTAACACAAAGTGCTAAGTTTGATGGTAATGTCCATGGAGTTGTTGTCCATGCTAAGATATATGTGTTATCTTTTCCAACTACTTTAAATTTCGCAATACATGTTAAATCTTTTACATCTTTGTATCCTTGTGCTACTTCGTGTGATGATAAAGCTGTTCCACATCTTGGACAATATGGCATTACTTTATGTCCTTCATAAAGTAATCCTTTTTCCCACATTTGTTTTAATGCCCACCATACAGATTCAATATATTCATTATGATAAGTTACATATGGATCATCCATATCTACCCAGAATCCAACTTTGTTTGTCATTTCTTCCCATAAATGAACATATTCAAAAACGCTTTCTTTACATTGTTTTACAAATTTTTCTACACCATATTCTTCTATTTGTTGTTTTCCTGAAATACCTAGTTTTTTCTCTATTTCTAGTTCTACTGGTAATCCATGTGTATCCCATCCAGCTTTTCTGATAACTCTGTATCCTTTCATGACTTTGTATCTTGGAATTAAGTCTTTCATAACTCTTGTTTCAATATGTCCTACATGTGGTTTTCCATTTGCTGTTGGAGGTCCATCATAAAAGGTAAAATATCTTTTCCCTTGATTTCCGTTAAGGCTTTTCTTTATGATGTCTTTGTCCTTCCACATTTTGGCAACATCATTTTCCATTCCGACAAAACCATTTTGCAATTCTACTTTTTTGTACATACAAATTCCTCCTTTTTATTTTTATGTTTTTAAAATTATAAACTTTCATGTATAGGATGCTGATTCCCTCATTCTTTAAAACAAATCAAAATTAATATATTGTGCATTTTTGAAGAGTCTTGCAAGCTGAAAATGTACTTATTGTACATTGAAGTTTGCATAGGCTCAAAAAAATGTGCAAGATGTTGATTTTCATCTGTTTTAAACAAAAAAAGCTATTTAACATCCTAACTTAGGACGAAATAGCTTTACTTTCCGCGGTACCACCTATTTTAACTAATTAATTCTCTTTTAATTAGTTCTCTCATTTATCTTTAACGCAGATTTACGACTATACTTACTTTTATTTCAGTTTAGTAACAGTTAGGGGATAATAAATAGAGTTTACTTACCAAATTCTCAGCTACCTTTGGCTCTCTTTAAGATATTATGCCATTTATCGTGTCCTGACTATCGTTTTTCTATATTATGTTCATTATTATATCATGTTTTTTAGATTTTTCAAGTGCTTTTTGATATTTTTACGAATTTATATATCCGTTTTTACAATGCTTTAATTTCTTCTTCAGTTAAACCTGTTATCTCGATTATATATGTAATATCTGTACCTTTTTCTTTCATTTTCTTAGCAATTTCTTTTCTTTCTTCAGTCTTCCCTTCTTCTAATCCTTTCCTTCTTGCTTCATACATTTCTGTGTTATAAGTTAATCTACTTCTTT
Organism: uncultured Eubacteriales bacterium; assembly: GCA_949288095.1. Taxonomy (GTDB): domain Bacteria; phylum Bacillota; class Clostridia; order TANB77; family CAG-508; genus CAG-269. Next base: position 24,051 of record CASEIX010000024.1, on the reverse strand, counting down.
CCCTAATTTCATATAGTTCTCTTTCGTATTCATCTGCACTCATTTGTGTTAATTGTTCTACTGCTTCTTTGATTTCTTCATTTTCTTTTTTGCATTCTTCCATCATTTTTCTATCTCCCCCAATCACATATAACCATTTTTCTAGTAAATCTGCTACCTTTGGTTTCTTTTTCTTAAACTTTGGTAATTCTATGATATAGTATTTTACCATGTCTGTTAAATATTCTTCTTCTTTTTCATATCCTATATTAACATATTTTTTATTAACAATAAAACTTTATGAATAAAACAAAAAAATCTCTAATTGCATTTCCATTATTTTACAACGCAATTAGAGATTTTGCAATATTTAATTCATTAATTTAACAAATATATTTTCTATTGAGTAGTTTGAATTTTAACTTTATGATTAGTTATTATCAAATCCAGGATATCCATCCTCTCCTACTATCCATTTTTTTAACACAACATCTTTCATTGTTATATTTTCTGTTACATAGTTATTGAGTTTCTCTAATATTTCGGTTGATTTCATTTCTGTGTCTGAAAGACCTTGTATATCTTCTAATGTTTCTTTACTAGAATCCCATCCTCCAATTCCTTTTGAAATATTTGTGTTCAAATAATAGCAGTTTTTTGTAATCAATAATTCATTGCTTGTATTTAATCCTCCTAGAATACCTCCTGCAACTTTTCCCGATACTTTTCCAATGTTATAGCAATTTTCTATAATTCTTTCAGCCCATTCTAAATTTCCTATTATTCCACCTGCATTTGAATCAGATGTCACATTTCCTAAATTATATGAATTTATTACATTTGATCCCCTATACTCATATCCTATAATTCCTCCAACATCTCCTTCTCCTGATATATTTCCTAAATTATAACAATTTACTATCTTAGCATCATTATTATAATGCTGTCCTAGTATTCCTCCTGCCCTAGTAGCTCCATTAATTTTTCCTGTATTTATACAATTAGATATCATTATATAACTAGAATTAGCCCCTGAACCAACGCCTCCTATTATTCCTCCTGTTACCTTTCCTTCTATTGTTACATCACTTGTACAATTTTCTATTTTAACACATACATTAGGATTCGTATTTGACAATATACCATATATTCCTCCTGCAGTATTACCAGTTATATCTCCAGAAATACTTAAATCTTTAATAAGCATATCTGAATACTGTATAAGGGTCGTTCCAAATAATCCTACTGTCATATCTGGTCTATTAATATAAATATTTTTAATGATTTTATGATTCCCATCTAGTATTCCTGTAAAAACAGAAGTTACTGTACTTCTATCTCCAATTGGATAAAACCCTTCATTTTCTGTTAATAGCTTTTTTAATTCTTCGATTGATTGACAACTTTGAATATTGCCATCTACAGATATGTTTCCATTTACGTAAGAAAAATCCGAATTAAAATTTAAATCTCTCATTAATTTTATATATTTATTCAAAAAACTTGTTCCTTTATTTACTTCATTCGAAAATGCACATAAGTCCTCTATACACCAAATCTCATATGGTTTTTCTTCACTTCCATCCAATGTTTCTCCATCTTTTCCTACTGTTATATCTCCTGGATGTGTATCTTCTATAATTTCATAAGCACCTTCTACATTTCCATCTTTATCTACTGTATAATATCTATTACTTTCATGAAATACAACTTCAAATTCATCTCCGACATCTGATACTTCTGTTTCTCCTTCTTTGGTTTCTTTATCCAATTGTTCTTGTAATTCACTTTCCTCTATATTCCCATATTTATTATTTCCCACTGCTTGCACGGTTGCTTTTTCTACGATTTCTTTTTCATTCGCAATTTCTGTTTCTTCTTTTGCTTGACCTGCATTTCCTATGATTCCATTATCTCCTGTAATGGCACTTATTGTAATTCCTGCTAAAATTAATAATATAATAATTGTGATAACCAATGCTAATAGTGTAATTCCTTGTTCTTTCCTTATCTTTTGCATTTTATCTTCTCCCTTCTATACTTTCTTTTAGTTAAGTACTCTAAGAAATATAGGAAGTTGAATTTTATGCATTATTTAGGTAGTTTAGAGTTTTTAACTTCTTTATTTTTTACATTTTAATTTATAGACTTTGTTATTTTATTTTAGATTTTTTATTGATATCTATCATATTTATTGGTATAATCAAGGTACAAAAAAAGTTCTAGAGTACTTAACTCTAGGACTTTTTTTATTTGTTTTTTAGTTAAAATATCTTTGTAAATTGTGTTCCTACCCAAATCCAATAAACTCCTAATCCCACTAATGTCGCCAATATATTGATTAATACATATACTTTTGTGCTAATTTTCCCTTTTCGTTTCATATATATATTAATAGGCAGTAATAATAATAAATAGACAACAAGAAGAAATATTCCTATCATTGCATTAAAACCAGCTTCACTTTCTGGTACTTCATATCCACTTCCATTTGGCATATTTGAAAAGAACATATAGAATAGCAGAAAAAATATGGTGTCCATAAATCCCATAAAACCATTAAATATGACAGATAATGTAGACATGATATATTTTTTTTGCTTTTCTTTAAACTTTATCAATCCAATTATTACACAAACCAATATATAGATGATTAATCCTGCTAATATTTTTAATAATACCATTTTCTTTTTCTCCTTCGTTTTTTCTTATTTTACCATAAAAACAAAAATTACTCTATATCTTTTCAATATAAAGTAATTTCTTTTTTATCATATTTTTATTATACACCAACAGTTGAGAAACCGTTATCTACATGAATAATTTCTCCAGTGATTGCACTTGACATATCACTAAATAAAAATGCTGTACTATCTCCTACCTGATTAATAGTAACATTTCTATGTAATGGTGCTCTTTCTTCAACGATATCTAGTATTGAACCAAAATCTTTAATTCCTTTTGCAGATAATGTTTTAATTGGTCCAGCTGAAATTCCATTAATTCTATATCCATCTTTTCCTAAATCTCTTGCTAAGTATCTAATACTTGCTTCTAATGCAGCTTTTGCAACACCCATAACATTATATCCTTCAATTGCTTTTTCTGAACCATAATATGTATATGCAACTATACTTGCTCCTTTGTTTAACATTTCTTTTTCTCTTGCCATTCTAACAATAGCAACTAATGAATAAGCACTTACATCTTGTGCGTGTGCATATCCATCTCTTGATGTTAAAATAAAATCATTTCTTAAATCTTCTGTATTTGCATGTGCAATGGCATGTAATAATCCATCTATTTTTCCATGATCTTTTTTAATTTCTTCTAAGCATTTATCTATATCTTCGTCTTTGCTTACATCATTACATTCATAAACACTTACTCTTGGCATATCTTTTACCATGTCTTTTACTTTTTCTACACTGTCTCCTGAACAAGTACAAATTACTTCTGCACCTTGTTCATAAGCTGATTGTGCTGCTCCCCATGCAATACTCCATTTATTTCTTACTCCCATAATCACTACTTTTTTACCTTCTAATAACATTTTAAATTCCTCCTAATTTATATTTTTATTTAATCGTATAAGAAATCATACATATTATTTTTTCATATACTATTTTTAACACATTGTTCTAAATTTTTCATATCTGTTTTCTACTAATTCTTTTTTAGATAATGTACTTAATTCCTTTAAACTTTTTTTGATATATGATTTTAGTTCTTTTATAACCATATCAATATCTTCCTGTGCACCACCTTCTGGTTCTTTTATGATTTTATCAATAATTCCAAAATCTTTTAAATCTTTAGCTGTAGCCTTCATATCTCCTGCTGCTTCTTTTGCTCTACTTGAATCTTTATATAAGATACTAGCAAATCCTTCTGGTGACAAGATGGAATATACTGCATTTTCTAACATAGCAATTCTATCTCCCACAGCAATTGCCAATGCACCACCACTAGAACCTTCTCCAATAACGACACAAATAATTGGTACTTCTAGTTTTGACATCTCAAATAAATTTCTAGCAATTGCTTCTCCTTGGCCTCTTTCTTCTGCTCCCATTCCAGGATATGCACCAGGTGTATCAATAAACGTAATAATTGGTCTATTAAATTTTTCTGCTTGTTTCATTAATCGTAATGCTTTTCTGTATCCTTCCGGATTTGGCATTCCAAAATTTCTTTCCATATTTTCTTTTGCTTTTTTTCCTTTTTGCTCTCCTATTATAGTGACTGGAATACCATCAAATGTCGCAATTCCTCCAACAATTGCTTTATCATCTCCGAAATTTCTATCACCATGTAGCTCTATAAAGTCATCAAATAGCCCATTGATATAATCTAATGCTTTTGGTCTATTCATTTTTCTTGCTAACATTACTCTATCCCATGCTGTTATTTTCGCCATGTTTCTTCCTCCTTTTCTATTTATGTAATCTGATTAGTTTTGCAATTGTTGATTTCATATCTTTTCTTTCTACTATTTTATCTATAAATCCATGTTCTAATAAGAATTCTGAACTTTGGAATCCTTCTGGCAATTTTTGATTAATCGTTTGTTCTATAACTCTTGGTCCTGCAAATCCAATTAATGCATGTGGTTCTGCTAAAATAATATCTCCCAAACTTGCAAAACTTGCCGTTACACCTCCTGTTGTTGGATCTGTTAATACAGATATATATAATTGTCCTGCTTTATCTAATTTGGTAAGTGCACTTGATGTTTTTACCATTTGCATTAAAGATATCATTCCTTCTTGCATTCTGGCACCACCTGATACACAAAATATGACTAATGGTAACTTCTTTTTAGCTGCTGTTTCAATTGCCAATGTAATTCTTTCTCCTACTGCTGATCCCATACTTCCCATTAAAAAGTTTCCATCCATAACAGCCAGAACTGCTTTTTCTCCTTCTATTTCACATATACCACACTTTACTGCTTCTTCTATTTTTGTCTTTTCTTTTAGCATTTCTACTTTTTTCATATATCCCTTAAAGTTTAATGGATCTTTTGTAACAATATCTCCACCAATTTCTTTAAAGGTTCCTTCATCAGCAATTTGTTTAATTCTTCTTCTTGATGATAATCTAAAATGTTTTCCACAATTTGGACATACACTTAAATTTTGATGTAAATCATCTTTATAGATGATTTCTTTACATTTATCACATTTCACCCATTTTCCAATCATCATGTCTGAGGCTTTTTCATTTTTTACTCTTTTTTCTTCCTTTTGATTTATCTTTTTTACTTTGTCGATTACCAAGGCATTTCCCTCCTTTATATCTTTGTTATTATATATGTATTTTCAATTTATTTCAACTAGGATAAGTAGTCAAATTTTTGTTAAAATCAGATAAAATCAATGGACAAAAAAGAAATTAGCAGTTAAATTGCCAATTTCTTTTTTTGTTACATATTAAATTCTTTTTTGATAAAAGATGTATCATAATTGTTTGTTTTGAAGTTTTCATTTTCTAATATTTTTAGTAAAAAGTCTATATTGGTTGTAATTCCTTCTACAACAAATTCTGCCACGGCACTTTTCATTTTTGCGATAGATTCTTCTCTATTTTTTCCATGAACAATTAATTTTGCAAGCATAGAGTCATATGTAGGTGGAACTGTATATCCACTATATATAGCAGTATCTACTCTTATACCATTTCCTCCTGGAAGATGTAACCCTGTTATCGTTCCTGGACATGGCATAAAGTTTTTGTCTGGATTTTCTGCATTAATTCTTACTTCCATTGAATGTCCTTCAAATTTAATATCCTCTTGTTTATATGTTAATTCTTCTCCACCTGCAATTTTGATTTGTTCTTTTATAATATCCACTCCTGTTACCATTTCTGTTACAGGGTGTTCGACTTGTATTCTCGTATTCATTTCCATGAAATAAAAATCTTTATTTTTGTCAACTAAAAATTCAATTGTTCCTGCATTAGAATATCCGATTTCTTTAACTGCCTTTACTGCCACTTCTCCCATTTTCTTTCTTGTTTTTTCATCCAATATACCACTTGGTGTTTCTTCTAATACCTTTTGATTTCTTCTTTGTACAGAGCAATCTCTTTCTCCTAAATGGATACAGTTTCCATGTTCGTCTGCTAATATTTGAATTTCTACATGTCTTGGGTTTTCTACAAATTTTTCTAAATAAAGGCTATCATCATTAAATGCTACTTTTGCTTCTTGCTTTACAATATCATATTCTTTTTCTAATTCCTCTTTGGAATAGGCAATTCGAATACCTCTTCCTCCACCACCTGCTGACGCTTTTAACATAACAGGATATTTAATTTGTTCTGCTAAATTAACTGCTTGTTCTTTTGAATAAATTAGTCCATCTGAACCAGGTACAACTGGAACGCCTGCTCTTTTCATAGTTTCTTTTGCTTTTGATTTATTTCCTAATAATTCGATTAACTTACAGTCTGGTCCAATGAATTTAATTCCTGTTTCTTGACAAATCTTTGCAAAATTTGGATTTTCTGATAAGAATCCAAATCCTGGATGTATACTATCTGCTCCTGTTAAACATGCTGCTTCCAATATGGCTTTCACATTTAAATAACTTTTATTAGATGGTGCTGGTCCTACACAAATGGCTTCATCTGCTAATTGCACATGTAAAGCATTTTTATCTGCTTCTGAATAAATCGCTACTGTTCTTATCCCCATTTCTCTGCAAGCTCTTATAATTCTTACTGCAATTTCTCCTCTATTGGCAATTAATACTTTTTTTAACATGAAAATTCCTCCCACAAAAGATAAATTTATTTTTACATTTTCTTTATTTTCTTGAAAAAAGACAGCTTATATACTGTCTTTTATACCTTATATATTATATATTTATTTTTTATTTTTTTCAAGCTAGTACAGGTGGTCAGTAATTATCTATATACTCTTACAAACTCACATATAATCTTGTTATCTTGTTTATAGAAATTGATATCATATTCATTTTCTTCACTATTATATGTTTTACTGTATAACCTTCCTTCATTATAGATACTTTCTTCTATTGGCAATTCAAAGTCTGCACTACTTTCTCCATACAGTTTCTCTGTTTTTTCATATTCTTTGTCTGTTATTTCCATATATCCTTCACATATCATTTCAAATTCTTGCATAATATGACTTACTTTTGTTGTTTTATCCTCATATTTATTGAATGTATATTCTGTTTTGTATACATTTAATTTGTCATAATTTCCTCTTACATATATCATCTTTCCTTCTGTTTCTCCTGCTTGGACATTTGCTTTTACTTCATACGTTTCTTGTCCTGTAATATATTTTGATGATATTTCTTCTTTTGTTTCTTCTGTTTCATAGGATAAACTTTCTATATCTTCTACGTTTATCAACTCTGATAAGTCTACATTCTCTAATATTTCTGTATTTTCTTCTGCTTCTTTACTATTTGATATTGCAACGATTAGGATGACAAGCAATAGCACGATTCCTGCTATGCTTGCTCCTATGATTATTTTTTTCTTTTTATCCATATACATTTTCTCCTTAATTTATATTCTCTCGAAACATTTAAGATACCTGTATATACAAATTAGCTTTTATTCAACCACTGTTATATTTGTATAATCTGGAAATTTTTCTAAAATCCAATCTTTTGTATTTTGGTTTGTTATGATTTCTATTGTTGTTGGTACTAGATGTATTGTCATTGATGAATTTGTAACCTTACTTATATCAAAATTTCTTATATCTAGCCTTGTTAATTTACCACAACCGTGAAACATGGATTCCATATCAGTAACATTACCTGTATAAAAATTGCTTAAATCTAATTCTGTTAAACTACTACAATTTATAAACATTCTAAACATTTTAGTAACATTGCTTGTATCAAAACTACTGATATTTAAATCTGTTAAACTATGACAACCTCCAAACATTAACTCCATATTAGTTATATTACTTGTATTAAAATTACTTAAATCCAAATTCTTCAACTTAGTACAATTATTAAACATTCCACTCATTACTTTTACATTATTTGTATTAAAACTACTAACATTCAAACTTATTAGATTACTGCAACCATCAAACATACTTCCCATATCTGTCACATTTTCTGTTTTAAAATTAGTTAAATCTAGACTTGTTAATCCACTAGAACCACCAAACATTGCATTCATGCTTTTTACATTATCTGTGCGAAGATTGCTTACATCTAATTGTGTTAGAGTTGTACAATTAGCAAACATTCTCTCCATACTTGTCACATTACTCGTGTTAAAACTACTTACATCTAAACTCTTTAAACTACTACACCACCAAAACATTCTTTGCATACTTGTTACTTTACTTGTATTAAAATTATCTATGTTTAAATCCACTAATTTTGTGCAATTATAGAACATATATGTCATATTCGTTACATTACTGGTATCAAAGTTATTTAAATCTAATTGTGTTAAACTCTTGCAATAATCAAACATTTGATTCATATTAATTACATTTTTAGTATTAAAGCTACTAACATTTAAATTCGTTAAATTTCCACAACCATGAAACATTCCATTCATATCCGTTACATTACTAGTATCAAAATTATCAATATTTAAATTTGTTAAAGCAGAACAATCATAAAACATACCACTCATGTTTGTTACATTGCTGGTATCAAAATCATTTAAATCTAATCCACTTACATTACAATCATAAAACATATTTTCCATACTTCTTACATTACTAGTATCAAACCCATTTAAATTCAGATTACTCGCTTGACAATTGCGAAACATTTCTACCATATCAATTACTAAACCTGTATCTAGATTTTCCAATCCTGTAATAGTTACCTCTTGATTTTCTACTCCATATCCTATATTTTTGAACAAACATGTTGAATAATTTCTTGCTACAACACTACCTTCTCCTCCTATTGTAATACCATAATATCCGTTTTCATCTTTTTCTACCCATGCTAAATACATTCCTTTATTTCCATCTGATACATCCCATGTATTTGCATCATTTAAACTATGTCCTTCTAATGATGTTACTATATTTACACTTTTTATTAATCCTCTTTGAACTTCTTTTACTAATTCTTTTTCTTGATTTGCACTTCCTAAAAATCCCGATGTAGATGCTATTTCACTACTTGTTGCTACTAAAGTTGTATGATCCTTTATCGCATATGGTCCAAAGCATTCTTCTCTTTCTATCTCTCCCACCACAATTCTTACCCACAAGTAATAATCTCCACCTGCTGTATCACTACTATATACCGTTGTCGTTCTGATTCTTCCTTGTCCTATTAAGTTTGCTTCTAAGAATTTTTCATCTTCTGGTGCATTTTCTTTATCTTGGTTCCATGCATATACTAATGAATACTCTGCTCCTTCTATTTCGATTGGTGTTTTTACAGTTAGTCCTACTTCTTGTAGAAATTCTGGTGTTGTATTACTTTCTGGATCTGCTATAATATCTGCTTGTGTGATTAACTCGTCTTCTTTTCCTAAATACTCTACTTCTCCATCTATACTAACCTTATAGATTCTTCGACTGTCTACAAACTTTACAAAATATCCTTGTTCTTCTGTATCTGTTGTTACAATTGTTTTTCCTTCTCCTGTTAGTTTATCTAGTTCTTTCTGTAATTCATCTCTTACTAGATTTCCTCTTTTATTATTTCCCATAGCTCGGACAGTCGCTTCTTCTACAATTTCTCTTTCATTTGCAATTTCTGTTTTCTCTTTTGCTTCTATGGCATTCTGTAAAATCCCACTATCTCCTGTTATTGCTCCTATTGTAATTCCTGCTAAAATTAGTAATACTATAATGGTAATCACTAAAGCTAGTAAGGTAATTCCTTTTTCTGTTTCTATCTTTTTAATCCTTTGTTTCTTTTCTCTTGTTATTTGATTTGCTTTCATTTTTTCTTTCATAAATTCCCTCTCTTTTGTTTTTTATTATTTACTTACATGAAACCTTTTATTCTTTTCGTATCTCTAGTGATTACATTTTAACATTAATATTTTTTATATTCAATATATTTTTTAAAATTCGTATCTCTAGTGCGTACGATTTTACTTCTAAATACTATACAATAATTGTAATATTTTGAAAGGATTTCGCCTATGTATCAATGTAGTAAATATAACAACCATTTAAATGTTTCTAATAAAAAAATTAGGGAACTACGAATAAAAAATCATTTATCTTTATCTGCTTTGTCTACGAAATTGGCTTTACTTGGAATTGATATTCCTAAACCTTCTCTTCATAAATTAGAAAAGGGAGATAGAATTATTAAAGATTATGAATTATATGCTTTTTCCTATATTTTCAAAGTTCCTGTTGAAGAACTCTTAGGCGATTTTATAACTGAATTTAAACAAGATAATGCAAGCTGATGTTTTATCTTGTTTTTTTAGTATATATTTTTTCACTGACATTAAATGTCAATACAACAATTGCTTCTTTTGTGTCATAATAACTTTAAACATTAGTTTAGGGTGATGTTATGATAAAAGAAAAAAGAAAGGCAAAAAAATATACTCAAGAAAAAATGTCTGAAATACTAGGAATTAGTTTGAGGCAATATATACGAATTGATAATGAAGAAGATTTACCCAGAAGAGATGTTTTAAAAAACCTGATTTTAGAGTTGGATTTAACAGATGAGGAATTAGGTGAATACATAAGAATTATGGCTAATAAAATAGCTTAAGAATATGGAATCGCATAACAAATATTCTTAAGCTATTTTTCTTATTTTGTTGATATATGTATATTTTCAATTTCTGCATTTAATTCTCTCGAAATAATATTTTGTATTTGCGCCACTTCTTCTTGTTGTAATTGTTCTGCTCCAATAATGACACTAATACTATCTCCATTTACAAAAATAATATTATTGGTAAATCCTTTTGTACTAATCAAATTTTCACATATCATGATACTATTTTTCGTATCATTAATTTTTTTTATTTCCTCTGTTGCACTTTGTTTTTGTGTTTCTAAGCTATTACTACTATTTAATACATTTTCATAACTTTCTATCATTTGTGAATACATAGTATCTCTTTCTAATTTTGATTTTGTAAAATATTCATCTGTTGTGACTGTTGCACTTGCTTGCGCCGTTGTATTACTTTCTGTTGTATTGGTATTTTGTGTTACATTTACATCGACACTTGTATTCGTTGTATTTTCTGTGGAGTTTTCTTCTACTTCATTTTCACTAACTGCTTCACTATTCACCAATGTAGCATCTCCAATATCAGCCATTTGCATATCATCATTTGCTTCCATTTCCATAGCAGTCTGTGCTGATACTTGTTCTGCTGTATTGGTAGTATAATTCAAATATCCAGCAGTTACTAACATTAAAGCAATCACATAAATAATCACTTGATTTTTCTTTAATAATCCTTTCATTATTTTCATAGAATTACCTTCCTTTCAATGTTTTTTCATTCAGGTCTGTCCCTTTTGTTTCATTTTGAAACATTGGGGACAGGTTAAATCGTTTCAAAATGGAACGATTTGGCACGTCCCTAATGTTCCATTTCAAAGACTTGTATTTTATGTGTTGGCAGTCCTGTTACTGCTTCTACTGCTTGGATGATGCTTGTTTTTACTTCTGCATTTCCTGCTCCTTTTGCTGTAATAATGGCTCCTTCTATTTGTGGTTCTACTACTTTCTGTGTAATGACGGTTTTTTCTCCATCACTTTCTTCATATATGATTTCTTTTTGTGAATCGGTTTCTTCTATGGTTCTTGTTCCTCCTGATGTGTCTGTTTCTTCTGTATTGCTGGTTTGCGTACTTTCATTATACATTGGTACAATTTCACTTGATTCTGAGTAATTTATGAACACATTTACTTCTCCTACTCCTTGGATTTTTGCTAAGATTTCTTCTAATTTTATTTCCAACTGGTTACTGGTATTACTTGATGCTTCTAATGAAGATGTATTGCTATTGGCTAATTGTTTTGAAGTATTATTTTGTAATTCCTTTTCATTACTACTATTTTTATCTCCATTCCATATGATATTTATGATGACAATTGTGACAATTAGTATGACAACAAAAAATACTAAATTTTCTATTTTCTTTTTGTTGTTTTTATTTCTATCTTCTGGATTGATCAACCCTTTTAATTTATCTTTAAACATGTTTCCTCAACTCCATATTCTTCCTTTAAGAACTTTTTTATCTTTTGAATATCACTATTATTTATATTTTGTTTACTCTCATCTTGTTCCTCATTTGTTTTATTAATTTTTCCGACTGTAGTGTTTACTGGTTTTATCTTTTGAATTTCATTTACTAACTTATCTTCAATTGTTTCTGTTTGTCCTGTTTCATTTCCTTGTTGATTATTTTCTTGATTTTCATTTTTTTCAACTGTTAAAACAATTTCTTCTATATAATTTTCTTCATTTTCATTTGATAATGTTGCATACACATTACAAGTCGTGACTTGATACCCTAAATTCTCTATTTTTTTAGTGATATCTTTTTCTAATTCTTCTATATAGATTTCTTCTATTTGACTATTCACAGTGCTTTGTTCTTCATTTGTTTGATTGGTTGTATAATTACCGATATATTCATTTAAATCATAAGAACTAACATCTAATATATCTTTATTTTTAACAAATGGTGATATGATATTAAAAATAATATATATACCAAATACCATTCTGACATATTTTTTTGTTTTATTATTGGGTAATAACATTTCTAAAATGGATATGACAATAATGGCCAATCCTAAACTTTTTGCCCAACTACTTAAAAACTCTATCATAACTTCCCCTACCTATACATCATTCCTGTATTGGATATTTTAACAACTAAAGCTGTGCCAACAATTAGCATAACAGATACAGAACATAAAATTGCTAGAAAAATTTTATACACATCTCCTATTTGATCTAATAAACTCGTAATATTTTTATCTGCTATTGGTTCACAGATTGCCGACATTAACTTATAGGCAATTGTGAAGATTCCTAATTTTAAGATTGGTATAATACAAATTCCTATTACAATAATAATTCCAATAACCCCTACTGCATTTTTTAGTATCATTCCACAACCTAGAACTGTATCAACTGCATCCCCTAGAATTTTCCCTACTACTGGTATTGCTGAACTGACAACTGCTTTTGTTGTTTTAGCAGTAATACCATCTACACTACTAGAAAGCGTTCCTTCTAACGAAATAACTGCTACAAAAATGGTGAGAATAATTCCAAAGAACCACACAACTCCTGATTTTAAGAATTTCGATAATTTGTCTATTTGTACATTATCTGAAATTTTAGATATGACAATTAAGCTCGTAAAAACTAATACAATTGGAATAATGAGCGTTTGTATAATGTTTCCTATAAAATTAATTAAGAATAATATAATAGGCTCTAATACACCACTTGTTGTAATACTTCCTGTATATATCATCAGTGAAAATAGTAACGGTATTAATATATTCATAAACCCAATTAAATTATTGCAGGTATCTTTTACAACTTGTACAATATCTGAAAAATTCATCATAACAATCGTAACAATCAATACGTATTGAACATAGTAAATCAATTTTGAAATCGTATCATTTTCTAAACTTTCACTAACAGATTTTAATATACTATGTATCACCACAATGGCTAATATACTTCCTAATACGGTTAGCCCATCTACTAATTTTCCTCCTAATATACTAAGTATTTTTTTGAATAATGCTTGATTATCTACTTCTCCTTTTATGGCATTTTCAAGAAGTTCATTTATATTAATACCATCAAAAAATTCACCTGAATATTCTTCTGCTTGCTGAATAAATTCACTAATTCCAAATTCTTCTTGTTGTTCTTGTAATGTATCATTTGTATTTGCATCTTTCGTTTCATTTGCTGTCGAAATTGGCATTGTGAAATATAAAAAGAGAATAATCATTATCAAAATATATATAATTCTTTTCACTTTGCCTCCTCTTGAATTCTAGAAACTGTTTTTAAAATTCATTTTATAATTTTTATGTTGTGTATTATTCATAATTTATTTAAGGCAAAATTTGCAATATCATTTCTAATAAACTAGATATAATTGGTATGGACATAGAAATGATGATGATTTTACTTCCTAACTCTATTTTACTAGCTATGGCACCCTCTCCAGAATCTCTACATATACTAACGGCAAATTCTGAAAGAAAGGCAATTCCTGTTATTTTAATTAGCAAAGATAAAAATTGACTATTGATATTGGCTTTTCCTGCAATGGATTGTATTAAATTTACAATTCCTGATAATTGATCTGTTAATAGAAGTAATATAAGTGCTCCTGTTAATAAACTGATATATATGGCAAATTCTGGTTTATATTGCTTTAATAATATGATGATAATCAATGCAATTAATCCAATTCCTATAATTCTAATAATCTCCATAAACATATCCTTTTACAAATTAAATATAGTTCTTACTGTATCAAACAATCCGCTAATTTCTTTTATTACCATAGTGAGAACAATAATTAATCCTGCTAAAGTCGTCATCATTGCTTGGTCCTCTCTTCCTGCTCTTACCAGTACTTGATGTAAAACAGCAACTAATATACCAATTGCTGCTATTCTAAATAACAAATTGATATCCATATTTTGTTTCATTCCTTTCCCAAGGCATTAATCTAGTTGAAAAAGAATTAAATACTTGTAATTATTTTCAACCTTTCTATTTTTCTTTTTCTCAAATTAAAATAATGACAATTGCTAGTCCTATTGTTGTTCCAAGCTTTCGATACAATTTTTCATTCTTATCTTTTTCTTGTTGAGCTTCTTTGATTTGCTTTTCCAAAAAATTTTCTGTAATTTCTATTTGGCTAATTTGTCCTTCTACATCTGTTTGTCCTAACATTTTAGAAAGCATTAATAATACATGTTTATCTTCATCAGTAAGATTTGTTTCACTTGTCTGTACTGCATTTTCCCAAGCTTCTCCTGCACTAAGATTCTGCATATTTTTTCTAGCTTGTTCAAATATTTGTCCTATATTTTCTTTGGCATTATTTGCCATTTCTTTAAATATTTCTGGAATGGGTTCATATGTAAATCTAATTTTGGATTTAAAAACATTTAAGATATTTTTGATTTCTTCTAATTCTTCCAATCGATAGGAATATTTTTTGGCTATATATCTTCCAATAAAACTGGATGCAATAAATACTAGTAACAGCATAAAACACTTAATCACTTGCATATCATACACCTTGTCCTTTTATTTTAATTTATTTTTCTTTATATTATATGCACGCATTTTTTCTTTTAGAACAATAGCGGGCTTTTTTATATTTTCTCTATTTGTATAACTATATAAAAATAATTTTCTCAATGATTTTTTTATCAATTAATTTTTTAATATATGGATTATTATGTACATCTTCTATACTTTTTCCATGCATCGTAAATATGCCTTTTACACCAGACAACATTGCTTCTTCAATGGCTTGTATATCTTCATTTCCTCCAATTTCATCACAAGCAATAATCTCTGGTGCCATAGTTCTAATTAATATCTTGATTCCTTTTGCCTTTGACACATTATCAATAATATCTGTTCGAATTCCAACATCATTTTGTGGAACGCCTCTATACATTGCTGCAATTTCTCCTCTTTCATCAACCACTCCACAAGTTTTTCCTTTAAAATTTATCCCATTTACCCCATTACTTAAATTTCTAATTAAATCTCTTAACATCGTCGTTTTTCCTTTTCCCGGTGGTGAAACAATTAATGTATTAAAAATTGTTTGATTTTTAATGTCAATAACTTGTCCGATAATGCGATTACTACAATTTGGAACTTCTCTAGCAATTCTAAAATTTAAACTAGTTATATATTTAATATTGATAATTTCTCCATTTTCTACAACTGCTGTTCCTGTTATTCCTACTCTATGTCCTCCTCTTATGGTAATATATCCTTCACACAATTGCTTTTTATATGCATAAATAGAATTTTCACATAACCTCTCCACAATTTGTAATATTTCATTTTGTGTAATTTTATATTCTACAATTAATTCTTTATCTCTAAGCTTCAAAATTAGCGGTCTATCAATTCTAATTCTGATTTCTTGCAATTCATCTTTTATTTTATTATTGGAAATAATTGTATTATATAAAATGTTGGATAAATTCATTGGAAAAAACTTGACAATTTCTAAAAGTTTTTCCATTTTTCACTCCTTTTTTCAATAATTTTAGAATTTGTTTTACTTCTACCTCAATAATATATATATTCTAATATATTGAATTTATGACTGAAACGTTAGGGACGTGTCAAATCGTTCCAAAATGGTACCAAAAGGGAGAGACCTTAGCATTATTCACCAAAGGGACCTGTGGTTATATAAAAAAACGAATCGATTTTGCGTATCTAAATTTGAATGTAGAAATTCTTAAATAAAAAAATGTATGAATTGCACGGTACTCTCGTTTACGAGAGGGTCTGAGTGCATGAATACATTTTTTTATTTTAGAATTCTATGAAAATTTAGCTTATACAAAATTGTGAGTGACTTTATATAACCACAGGTCCCTTTGGTGAATAATGCTAAGGTCTCTCCCTTTTGGTGCCATTTTGGCACGTCCTCTTTGGCACATCCCTAACGTTTATTAATAACTGCTCTATAAATGAGTCCTGTATTAATATCTTTTTCAAATTCTACTCTGTATGCATCATCTACATTAATACTACTTTTTAATAAGGTAATATTTTGCTCATTTACTTCATATTCTTCCCCATCCATATTGATTTCTTCTATTTTATCATTTCCTTCTGTTTCATTATTATTTTGAATGGTTGTTAATAATCCTTTGACTGTTGCGCCCTTTGTGTTTGTACTTTGATATAATTCAAATTTTGCATTAAATGCATTTACAGCTTGTTCATCAATTTGCGCATTTGTTTGACTTGCCCCTAAAAATGCTGGTATTAGATATTGAATTGGATTCTCATCTTCAGATACACCTAATTCTTCCATTTGTACTTGATTAACTTCTACCATTCTTTCTTGTATCGCATTCATTAAATTACTAACATATTCATTACTTTTATCATTTAGAATAACAGCATTTTCTTCTGTTAAGTCTTCTATTTCCACTCCATCTTTAAATTGTGCATTATTTGTTACACTATATTTATTTTGGCTGATGGTTGTTTCGGAAGTACTGTTTGAACTACTATTTGAAGTATTGTTTGAATTTTCGTTTGTAGTTGTTTCTTCTGGTTCTTCAACAATTTCTCCTGTATTATCTATGACAAATCTATCTCCCGTACTAACAAATGTAATATGAAATGTTGTATCAGTTTCTCTTTCTAAACGCATATCTGCATAGATTTCATTTTCTCCTGATGATAATTCTTCTTCTACATCTGTATCACTGATTTGTGTACTATCTTCTCCTACTGCAATTTTATTTGCCTGAACAGTTGTTATTAATGACTCAATTGCTTCTCTCTCACTTGAAATATCTAATGTATATTGTGTATTGTCTGATTTTTCTACCACATTAGTTTCTTCATACTTTCCTTCTAATGTTAGCTCATATGTTTCCGTTACACTATCAGAAGCTAAACCAGCATATTTTGCTGTAAATACAGCATTTATATCTTGTTCTGTAGAATTTAATGTTATTGTGTATGTGATATCTTGTCCATTTCCTTCTTTATTCATTTCTAATGTAGTTCCTGTACTTTCTACATCTACTCTAGTAAGATTTCCTCCTGTAGCATATACAGTCATTTCAACATTATCATTTAATTTCCAATCATTAATACTTTCTATAACATCATCTATAGAATCTTCATTTAATTGTGTATCAATTCCTATACCTTGTAATATTTCATTTAATTTATGTGTTGTATTGGTATCTGTTTTTAAAGCATTTAAGATTTGAACCAATGTATTTTTAAATTCTTCGCTTGTTAATGTTAATCTATATCCTGTTAAATTTCCTTCTGTTAGTGTAGAGAATTTACTATCATCTAATGTATTTAATATATTATCAAAATAGCTTGTTTTCAAACTTTGTATTTCTTCATTAGAAAACTCTATATTTTGTAATTTTAATAAATTATTGATATCTTCTAATCCTGAAATTTCTTCATCATTTCTAACAGCTACAAAACTGCTTCCAATATATTGTGTTTGAATTCCTGTTATATTATTGGTTTTTCTATATGTTAATGGAAAATTGACACTATCTGAATAGTTCAAACTAATTTCTTTTTCTGATTTTGAGTTATTCGGATCTTCTTTTCCTGAGAAAGTAATATTAAGATTATTCGCCAATTCTAAGTCATCTTCCATATTGGGAATAGATACATCAAATGTTATTTCTCCATTATTTTCATAACTTGTACTATTCTTTTTTTGGAAATATTGCATTAACTGATTATCTATAAATCCATTTTCACTTTGTACAATCTGTGAAGTATATTTGAAGAATAACTGTTTATTACTTTTAAACATATCTGTGAAAAAATATAAATATGCTATAACACCTACTAAAAGTAGAATAATAATTAATAAAACAATAACTGTTATTAACAAGCTTTTACTTTTCTTTTGTCCCATAAATACCTCCTCAAGTAATATACTCTATTTTAAATATGATATTTCTATAATATAAATAGATAAATAACTGTATTCCTACTGTCATTTATCTATTTACCTTTATTCTTCCCAGTTATGATAAATATTTGAAACATCATCCAAATCTTCTAGGTTTTCAATTAATCTTTCCATTTTTTCTGTTCCTTTTTCATCTAGTTTTACAGTGGTTGTTGGTACCATTTGAACTTCTGCTTGTAAGAATTCTAATCCTGCTTCTTCTAATTTTTCACGAACAGCTGTAAAATCTGCTGGATCTGTTGTAATTTCATATACTTCCTCTTCTGATGAAAAATCTTCTGCTCCAGCTTCTAATGCTAACATCATTAAATCATCTTCACTCATAGATGTTGATTCTTTTTCAATAACAATAACACCTTTTTTATTAAACATATATGATACACAACCTGTTGTTCCTAAGTTTCCTCCTGCTTTATCAAATACATGTCTAACATCTGCTGCTGTTCTATTTTTATTATCTGTTGATGCTTCAACAATAACGGCTACTCCATTTGGTCCATATCCTTCATATGTAATTTCTTCATAATTTTCATTGCTTGTTGATGCTTTTCTAATTGCATTATTGATTGTATCATTTGGCATATTTGCTGCCTTACATTTTGCAATAACATTTTTTAATTTTGAATTTCCTGCAGGATCTGGTCCACCTTCTTTTACAGCAATTAGTAATTCTCTTCCTAATTTTGTAAATATTTTTCCTCTTGCTGCATCTGCTTTTCCTTTTTTGGCTTGTATGTTGTGCCATTTACTATGTCCTGACATTTTAATTCCTCCTTTTTAATTTTATAGTATTTAAACCACTTTTTGGCTATTTATTATTAAACTATTCAGTGAATAAATTATTTTGTTGTTTATTTTTTCCTTTTCTCAAACAACACCACAAGTATTTTATCACACTTTTCTTATTTTGTGTAGTGTTTTTTACAAATTAGCATAAATGAGAGTATCAGCTACTCTCATCAAAATTCAGATTATAAAAACATATCTTGGCTATGATCACCTAATTTTATGATAATTTTATTTTTTATATTTTCATATTTTTATTCTTTGTTACTTTGTTTATTTCTAGATGTATTATCATTCAAAAATATGATATTGTCAACATTTTTAGATACTTTTTTGTATCCAAAATCCCCACCAATACCAATTATAAATTATTTATTAGAATATTTTATTGTATCATCTTTTACTTCTAATATTCATCTTTAAACAATTCATTCAAATACGCTTTAAGATATATGATTTTTCCTTTCACTTTCACTTTATTTACATTCTTCCCATTTGTAAGTAGCGTTCCTTTTAAAGCATCATACTCTAAGGATAATGTATCTTCTATTTCTACTATTCCTTCTTCTAAGTTTATATCTGGAACATCAAAAAACAAAGCAAATTCGTTTCCAATATTGGCTTTCTCTACATTATAAAAATAACCACAATATTGGCACAAGTGTTTTGCATGTGGTATGTATGCAAATACACCATCATCTGTATGTGGCTTTCCACAATAAGAACAAAAAGATGGTATTAATTTGATACTATTTAATTTTGAAATCATAAGCCCACCAATATCTTTAAAATCTAATATACTATCCTTTATTTGTAAAGCATGATTTTCTTCATTTTTATTTAAATAAATAATTGGTTTTATTTCTTCTAAAGCATTTTTATATATTACTTTTATACTTTCTATATTTCTAGGCTCTATTTTTAATTTGTTATCATATATTTTTTTATAGTTACATAGACATTCTTTTAATGGATGTCCATCTTTATCTGATGCAACATCTTTATGGGTTAGGCACCAATATCTATCTATCCCATTTTCATCTTTTCCACAATATTTAATATGACATGTATTCATAATATATCACCATTTTTTATTATTATTTTACAAATTCTTTTTCTTATGCTATCTATACCATTCTTCGTCTTTTTCTATAGATTTTGTATATTCATTATCCCATTTTCAAGATCATTACATTTACCTTAAATCTATAAAATCTAATTTTTCAATAATGTCTTTTCCTATGATTTCATTTGCTAATTCCACAAATTCATTAAACAATTCAATTTGTCCTCTATGGTGAGCATCTATACCATATATTACATGTATATTATATTCTGATGCAATCTTCCAGAATTCTTTGCATGGATATGCTACTTTCTCTAATTTTTTTCTTTGTTCCTCTATTGGTTTATGATTTAATTTCTCATTTTCATAGTATGTTTCTGCAAATATGTTGTTTAAATTAATCTCTAAAGGTACGTCATATTTTTCAGCAGCTTGACAAATAAGGTGTGCAACTTTTGTTTCAATTTCTCCAAATTCTTTTCTCTTTAACATATATAAATCCGGATGTGCAATGATATCTGGAATTTCACATTTCATTGCTTGTTCTATATATTCTGCATATCTTAATAATTCTTTATCTGAAAAATCATCTTTTCCATGTATTTTTAGATTTTTATTATCATCATAAACAAAATGTTGTCCTAAAATCAATTTATCTGTTTCAGCTTTTAATTCTTTTAAGTTTTCTTCTTCTCCTGGTAAATATTCCACTTCATACCCACTTTGGATTTCAATTTGTCCAGCATATTTTTCTTTTAATGATTGTATATTTTCTAAATATTCTTTTCTTTGATTATATTCCATACGCATATGTTTTCTTTTATCTATTTTATTTTTTTCTGGACAATGGTCTGTAAAAGCCATTCTTTTAAATCCCATTTTGATGTATGCTTCTACATATTCTTCATCTGTCAAATCTAAATCTGCGTGTCCACATCTATATGTGTGTGAATGATAATTAAATTCTTGCATTTCTCTCCTCCTTACACTTTATCTAAACTCCAATTTATTATATTATATTTTTCGCTTTTTTCCAATATTTGAATCTGCTTTTGTATTTCTTGTATATCTTTATCATTGAATGGTTTAAATGTATCATAAAATCCTGTATCTTTATATGGAAATACTAAAGCTTGTCCAAATGGTTGTGTTTTGGAATCTCTAGTTCTTCCATACAAATGTATATGAAACACTGGTTTTGTTCCTTCTACATATGCCCAATTTCCATTTTCTTGATAATTGATTCTTTCTATATGAATTCCTCTATTTTTCATCCCTATTATCATTGCCTCACTAACTAGCATGGTTAATCTCATCACTTCAATTGCTTCTTTTGGACTCAAATCCAATCTACTGGCAAAATATTTTTCCCTTGCTCTTATCCAAATATGTCCTCCATCTTCCCTTGGAATATGTGGTACTTTTGGTACACAAGCCATAAATGTTTCTGTTTCATATATTATGGTATCATTCATACTATTTTTCTCCCTAATTTATATTCATTTTGATTCATTATACAATACTTTTCGTTTTTTTCTTGGTCCATCATCTCTAAAAAGTCTACATACTCTTGTTCTAAGTTTGTATAGAACAAGAAATATGTTCCGTCTTCAGAAACCGTGATATTTCGTTCATACACGGTTTCTATTGTTTCTGGCTCTTCATCCTCTTTCGAGCAAGCAAAGCAGCCAGCACCAACCACTATCATTATTAACAAAAAACATATTATTTTCCGTTTCATTCTACTCCTCCTTTTGGAATTTTTTACATTTACACACTTATTATACCACTTCTTTACATAAAATGCTAGCCAATTTTAATTTTTACATTTCATACATCTTAATTTCACAATTTTTTTGTCCACCTGCTTTTAATAACATTCCATCTTTTGGTATTTTTTGAAAGTAAAACTGCATTGCAATTGCAACAGCTCCATGTGTTACTAATAATATATTTTTATCTTTATATATTTCTTTTATTTCATCTAAGAATGAATGTGCTCTTTTAAATAATTCTGGTAATGTTTCTAATCCTTCGACATATTTTGTAGAATAATAATTATAATATTCTTCACAAGGATAATCATCAAGAGAAGTTAATGTGAGTTTTCCCCCTTCTCTTTCCATTAGTCTTTCATCATATATTACTGGAACATGATTTACATTTATTAGTTCCATAGTATGTTTTGTTCTTTTCATTGGAGAACAAATGATTACGTCTATATCTAATGTTTTTACTTTTTCACTCGCTTTCTTAGCTTGTTCTATCCCTATTTCATTAATATCTTCATCATATCTACAATTATATTTATTCTCTTTATTACAGTCTGTTTCTCCATGTCTAATAACATAAAGTTTCATACTTAACCTTCCTTTACGAATAATTTCTTATTTTTTATATAAATATCATTTTTAAATACTGCATATATTCCAACTAATAGTAAAGTCAATTCTCCCAATACCATAAACCAACTTTGATAATAGGTATTACACTCCTTTATTTTTTATATAAATTCCTTTGCTAATCTTATTTTAACAATATTGTAATAAAAATTGCAATATTGGATTGCAGAAATACCTTTTATTCTTTATTTTTCTGTTTTAAACTTTTTTATTTATATTATAAAATAAGAATTTGTTTCTCTATTTTCAAGAATGTCATCTGCAAAAAAGGCATATTTAAATCTAATTCTATTATCCCAGATAATGTTTTCAATCTCACATTTTCCTAAAACATTTAATATCTCAAATGTAAATGTATTCGGTATTCTTAATACCAAATTATGTGTTATATTCTCTTTTGCTTTATAAAACATTTCCTTTATACTTGGTTGTGTCATTTCTAAATTCATCACATGCTCTTTTTTGTTACTTCCCGCACTCCAATCTGGGTCTAATATTGCAACTTCTGCTTGTATATTTTGTAAAAGGTTTTCATCTAAAACATTTCCTTGTATAAATTCTGTTTTATTTTGAACTCCATTGTTCCATTCATTTTGTTCATTATTACCTTTAATAGCGCTTCTGCTCCTACGACTGACCAACTTGTTCTATTTTTCTTCATTCTATCTCTACATACACAATACATATGGCTTTCTTCTGACCCTAGTGATGGTAATTCTTCTTTATATTTTTCTATTTCTTCCTCTTTGTATCCTAACCTATATTGATATCTCAACAGTCCTTTTTCATTGTTTCTTAAATATTCTTCTAATTCCTTTACTTTTTCTAATTCATCATTCTTTTTATCTGCTTCTAATTCTACTTTGTAGTTATATATTAAGCTAAATATATCTTTGGCTTGCTCTGTATATACTATTTCTTGCATCTTTTTTAAGTATTCTTCATCACTTATTGCCATATATATTTTTTTCTGTATATGTGCCATATCTAATTGAAATATCTCTTTTGCTCCTTCTACTATATTTCCTGTCCAATCTGCTCCGTCTCCATTTATTACTATGTTTTTTATTCCATATTCTTTGTATGTCGTTCCTATTGTTGTATCTTCT
>CASEIX010000023.1 GCA_949288095.1 uncultured Eubacteriales bacterium | reverse complement strand
TCTACCAGACATATTTTTCGCACTAATTCCTGCATCTTTGTAAATTTTATAGATTTTATAATCCTTATATTTACAAAGCTGTTTTAACTTTTCCTCCTGTTCTCCTAAACTAAATCCTTCCCTTACTTGATCTTCTGTACTCACACGAATATAAATTCCTGCTACTTTCCTTTCTTCATTCATTACAACATTACCTCCTTATTTTGATGAATAATAGAAAGACACCAAAAAAAGTGTCACATAGCATGTTTGCCTTTGCTATTGACACTTTAGAATTTTATATTTATTGCTTTAACTATCTCTATCATTTTATTTTTAAATACGATTAATAAATCAATATAGTACAATTTTTAAAAACTCTAAAATATCAATGTTTTGACTTGCTATGTTATGTATTCATTAAATTTTGATAGTGGATATTTATTTTCCAAACTATCTATGTAGAAGTAATCTTGCTCATTAAAGAATAAGTACATCTTATCTTTAATAATTACTCTGTGTGGCTCTACATACGCTAAATTAGTATGTTCCACAATTCTTAAGGTACCATTGATAATTTTTGGTTTAACCTTTTTCATTTTGCAAGTCCATTCAATTTTAGAGAGTAATTCTTTACTCATATTGATTTCTTGTTTAATTATATGTAACATAATACCACAAAAACCTCCTTTTTTCAATATTTTGGGTCAAAAAAAGACCGCTTCTTTTTTGAAACGGTTTAAAGTTTTTGTGTTGTCAAATTCTTATAATCTTGAAATCAAGTTATATCAAGCATTACAGAGAGTTCGACAAAAACTCGTCTTGGTGGGCAGGGAAGGATTCGAACCTTCGTACTCAAATGAGAACAGATTTCTTACTACTATAGTTTTCACTACCATAATTATATTATGTTTGTAGTCTGGACTTTCTCTTTATCTTTTTCAAGATACCAGGTATAAAGTCTCTACACTCGGAAATTTCTTTCCTAGCTCGGGATTGTCATCAGCCTAACTGTTAAGAGTTCCCCGAATTAGCCCGGTGTTCATCATATAATCACTTATATGAGCTGCAAGTTTAGGTTTTGATTAACCAAAGACCACAGTCTGCCGCCTTTAGCCACTCGGCCACCTACCCATATGTATAATGGTGCTCCCTCAAGGATTCGAACCTTGGACCCACCGGTTATGAGCCGGTTGCTCTGACCAACTGAGCTAAGGGAGCGTTTTCCTAACGCAAGTTAAAGTATAAACTATTTTCATTTAGTTGTCAAGACATTTTTTCAAATTCCTATAATTTCTTACTAATTATTCGCTACTTTTAGTCTAAGATATATTTTTATTTTTCTTTTATACTTATTAAAGGAGTTAGTTATTAGGCTAACTCCTTCTATTTTATTTTAATAGTTATCTGAACCTTTACCTTCTGGTAATGCTGGATATTGTATAACAATTCTAATTTTTGTAATATATCTAATTGCTCTTACAATTTTACTGTTTTTAATTCTTTGCCATAAGCTTGGTTTTGCTTCAAATGTTACAGCTTGTTGATATTGTTGTTCAGCTACATTTACTTGTTGTACATTTTGTTCTTCTTGTACTTGTTCTACTGCTGGGGTTGTTTCTTCTACTGGTGTTGGAATAGATTTCAATGCATCTGCTACTTCAATTCCTATATAACTTAATGCTTTTGATCTATCTTCTATTCTTTCCATATCAATTTCTATATGTAAATTAGATTCTAGATTTGTTACTCTAGCATTTAATAGTTTCATAGCATCTTGATAATTTTGAGATTTTTTTCCTTTAGATTTTCCAACAATATTTAAAGTATCAATAATATCTTCTGGAAATTCATCTTCTGCTTTTTTTACTTGATCTTTCCAATCTTTTTGTTTATTATCTACAACATCAATTAATTCTTTCAATTTTCCTGATAAAGCTATATTTTGTTCTCTTTGTCTAATCAATTCCTCAATCTTTTTTGTATTTTCCTCAAATTGATTTGTAGCATATTCAACTAATCCATAAGCAGCCTTATATACACTTATTGGAAAATTTTTCTTTTTTGGATATTCAATTAAATATGTTTTGATAGATTCTATTAAATCTTTGAAATAAGAATCATCTTCTAATTGTACAATTTGTTTTTTACTGTTTGGATTGATAAGCTTATGTACTTTATCTATATTTGATAATATTTTCTCCTCAGTGATAACCATTCTCACATTTACTATGCCAGATTTAGACATGTAAATTACCTCCTTTTTTATCTTAAGCATATGTTTTTATACAATTATAATTATACATTAACCTACAAAAAACTACAATACTAACGGAAGATTTTTTCTTTAAGTTTTTGTTACAAAAGTATTACAATTTTGTAACATTTTCTTGTTTCTTTGCTTTTTGGTCAAATTCGTTGATTCCGTAGTATTCTATATATAATGTTTAAAGCAGAATAAAAATTCTGCTTTGTTTATTTTATTCTGCTAATACTGTTTTAATTTCTTCAAATCTTTTTACTTTTTGTGTTGTTGTTTTGATTAGTTCTTTATTGGTTACACTAATTTCTCTTACATATTTATAGGCTGGCATTGATTTATTCATTTTCTTAACTTCTTGCCAGATTTTTTCTTTTAATTGTTCTGGATCTTTTGTTCCATATATTTCTTCAACTAGTTCTTCATCATATACAATTTTTGCACATATTTTATAATCTCCATCCTCTTCTGGTTTTCCATAAACAAAAGATTCTTTTATCCCTTCTATTTTATTAATTAATGCTTCTATTTCTTCTGGATAAATGTTTTTTCCATTTTTTAAGACAATCACAAATTTCTTTCTTCCTGAAATAAAAATAAAATCATCTTTATCTATTTTTGCCAAATCTCCTGTATGTAACCATCCATCTTCTGTAATGGTTTCTTTTGTCGCTTCTTCATTATTATAATATCCAAGCATAACAGATGGACCTTTGACTAATAGTTCTCCAATCCCTTCTTCGTTAGGATCATCTATCTTAACATCTAAGCTTGGGAAAGCTTTTCCGATAGAACCTAATCTTTGATATTTATCATCTTCTACTGAAATAACTGGTGAGCTTTCTGTTAGACCATATCCTTGGTATAATGTAAATCCTAGTTCATTAAATCCTTTTTCTGTTTCTGGATCAAGTGCAGCTCCTCCTGCTACAAATACTCTTATATTTCCACCTAATGTTTCATGAATTTCTTTAAATAATTTTTTTCTAATATCTATTCCAAATTTTAATAGGAATTGACTAATTTTAATTCCTTTTTGTATACTTTTTAGTTTACCTTTTTTCTCAATTGTTTTCATTACTTTTTTATACATGGCTTCAAATAAAATTGGAACAGAAACCATGACACTTGCTTTATATTCTTTTAAATTATCTGCTATATGTCTAATTCCTTCACAAAATGCAATTGAAGAACCTCTTGATAATGGGTATAAAAATCCAGTTGTACATTCAAATGTATGATGCAATGGTAAGAAAGATAAAAATCTATCTGTATCATAAATTCTTAAAACAGATGTAATATCCATTAAATTGGCACATATATTTTTATGTGATAACATAACTGCTTTTGACATAGCTGTTGTTCCTGATGTAAATAACATAATAGACATCTTTTCTGCATCAATTTTGGCATCTAAAAATTCTCTATTTCCTTCTTCTAATAATTCTTTTCCTTGTTTTATTAATTCAGATTCAGAGTATACACCATCTTCTTCTTTTTCTAAATCCATGGAAATAAAATATTTTACTTTTGTTGTATTTTCTTTTCTAATTTTGTTCATAACATCATTATATTTTTCAGAATATACAATGGCTTCTACTTCTGAACGAATCATTAAACTTTCTATTTCATTTTCTGGTAAAGATTTGTCTAATGGAACAATAATACCAGTCCCATTTACAACAGCTAAATAAACAATTCCCCATTCATATCTATTTTCTGATATAACTGCAACTCTTTTGTCTTTTAGTCCCATATTGACTAATTTTGTTCCTAATGCTTTTACATCATTCCTAAATTCTTTATGTGTAATTTCTCTAAATTTTCCTTCTTCCTCTGTTTTAAATACATAAGCTGGTCTATCTCCATAAAGTTTTTCAGACTTTTCTAACATATCTCTTAAATCTGTAAATTTCATAAATTCATGTATTGGCTCTCTCATTTTCTTTCTCCCATCTATTTAATTTTTAGTCCTTCTATTACCGTATTTTCAAATTCTTTATATAAATTCATAATATCAATTTCTTTTTCATTTCTTAATTTGTATACCAATGTTGAACAAATCAATCCATAAATTTCGGATGCAATCACTTTTGGATTTCCTTGTTTGATTTGTTTTTTTTCAATACCTTCTTTAACGATTTCTTCAATTTTTTTAATATATTCATAAATATGTTGTTTACACTTTTGGTTTCTTGCTTCATTTCCCCAAAATTGACTCAATAAAATGGTTATCAAATCTTCATATTTCATAACAATTTTAATTTGGATCAATACTACTGCTTTTAACTTATCTATGTAATTATCATATTTTGCTGTCTTAATATCAATACTATTTTGGAGTAATTTCATTCCTTCTTCAATTAAAAAATTGAAAATTTCTTCTTTACTCGAAAAATGATAATACAAAGTTCCTTTGGCTACACCCACTGTTGCAGTAATTTCTTCAATACTAGTCGCATCATATCCTTTTTCGGCGAATAATTTCATTGATGTTTCAAAAATTTTTCTTTTGGTTTTGTTCATTTTCTAAACATCCTTTCAACATGATATATCAATGTTTATATTATATATGCAAACATTGAATATTGCAATATTTTTTTAAGGTTTTATACCATTTGTTCAAAAATATAACGTATCATCCCTGGAAGATTACCTAGGTCTGAGCAGTGACTAATGTTATCTTATTATGCATATACCACAAAAAATAATGATTTGTATCATCACCGTTAACAATAGCATGTAATTAACAGTTCTAATTCCCACATCATTAAGTTTATCAAATTGACCTACTATTTCATCAATTTCTTCTTGTGAAGATATTTTTTTGTATTCCATGTAATCCTTTGCTAAAAATCTTGCTTTTATCATGGCATCATTTTCTAAGTAACTTCTTACAAAATAATAAATAAAACCACCCACAATTAAAATTGCCAAAAACATCATTTCATATGGCAGTATATTAAATAGTTTTAAAATAGATATTATCAGAAAATATAGTATATATAGATTTGAATATATAAAATTAAATACTAATATCTTTCTATCTTGAATTGAATGTAAACATTCATGTGCGATTGTTTGTATTCTTGTATAACTTTCTTTTACATCTGCAATAATAATTTTATTTGATAATGCAATATATAATGAATTTGTTGCATTTTTATCTTCTTCTACTTTAACATTTTCATTATGTAACATGTTTAAATATTCCTTACAAATATCTATATTATCTGGATACTTTTTTGCCAATTCATCTAGTGTTTCTTGTTTAGCTATTGTTTCAATTTGTTTTTTGCTACTTCCAAATAAAATTCTTAAAATGATTATGATACAAACTAAAAAAGTAATAATGATTGCAAACTCCATTTTTTCTATTCCTTTCTCTCTACACATTTAGATTAATTTTCTTTTAAAAAATCCTATACTATTAAAAATCCTAATTTTAAATAAAGCTAATACTTATAAGATTTCCATCATCCTACATGTATTAGCTTTGCTTTAAAATATGTTCTTCTTATACATGAGGCTACTGTTATTACATAAAATCTCTTACAGCCTCACCAATAATTTTATTCACATCTGTCAATAAAATATTAAATTTCATTTCCGCATCAAAATATTTTTTTGCCTCATCTATTTGTATTAATTCTGCATATAATTCTTTCATTTTATTTGTTTTTTCTACATCTTCTTTTCCTGTTTGCATTTGTGTTAGTTGTGCTTCATATCTTGCAACTTCAAATTCACCAATCTTCTTTTTTAAATCAGGATTTAATGCCAATGCTTCTCTAGCCATTTTATAATTTACATATTCTTCTGATTGTTTTATTTCTGCTGCTAACCTATTTGCTGTATCATATACATTCATAATTTACACATCCTTTCTATTCGTTCACTGTATTTGTTGTTCCAGTTACTTCTTCTGTCCCTTCAATTTCTACATCTGCATTTGTTGGACATATATTGACAAATGTATTTCCATCATTTACTTGAATTTCATTTCCGTTCATATCTTGATAAATTGTTTTTTCATCTCTTGCATTTTTGATACATTGAATTTTGATAGCTCTTCCGTTCGTAATATAGTATCCATCAAATGTTCCTATATTTTTTAACCCTTGTCTACCTTTATTCTCTGAATCTGATAAAGTATAGTTATTACAGAATGTAATGATAATATTTTTTGTTGTTACAGGTTCATCTGTATCCCAATCAGTTTGTTCTTCTCTTCTTGCATATCTTACATATACTTTATTTTCTTTATCATATTCATATGTTACAGTTTGTAAATCTGAATGTGGTATTGTGATTGTATCAGCAACTTGCCCATCTTCTAAATTCACTTCATCTGTCACATAATTTAACAGACTTTTTTCTGTTGATGTTGTTCTATAATTTTTACTTTTTGCTGATTCTAATAATTTTTCTATACTTGTTACTGCATTATGTGGTGCATATTTATCTTTTACTCTCCAGAAAGTTGTTCCATCTTCTGCTATACCATTAATATCATTAATACTAAATTTCTTTATATCACTTTGAGCTTGTGGACTTTGTCCAAAATGTACATAAATGGCATCATTTTCCATTGCATAATCTATGAAATAATGTCTAGCACTTCTTACTGGTCCTATTTTATCTAAATCAACACCTTTAAATAAAGCCATTAATCTAGTTTCTCCACCTTCTACAATAATTTCATACACCATATATGCTTGATTCAATCCAGCTTGTGGCCAAGCATCACTATGATTATCAATCATAACTGCAAATGGTCTGTCATTTCCACTAAATATTTGTACTGTCTTTTCTTCTACTGCTACTGTTTCCTTATTTTCTTCACCAGATATTGTTTCTGTATTATTTTTATCTTGTGTAATTTTATAGGCTAATACAACACCTGCTACAATAATTAAAACAACTAATATGGCAATTAAAATTTTTATTCCACCCTTTTCCATATGTACTCCCTTCTTATTTCCTTTTATCGTAATATATTTAACGTTTTTAATATCTTTTCTTCTTTTGTTCGCATTTCTTTTTTATCTTCTTCTTCCATATGGTCATATCCCATCAAATGATAAAATCCATGAACCAACATATAACTTAATTCTCTTTCAAAACTATGTCCATATTCTTTTGCTTGTTCTTCTACTTTAGGTATAGAGATAACGATATCTCCTAATATATCTTGATATGAAAAGTCGTTTTCTAGTATCTTTTTGTCTAATTCTTCTTTTTCAAACATAGGAAAAGAAAGTACATCTGTTGGCCTATCTATATTCCTATATTCTTTATTGATACTTTGTATGTTTTCAGGATTTGTAAAGGTTACAGTAATATATAATTTTGAATCTTGCAATCCCTCTTCCTTAAAACATTCCTCAAAGACTTTTTTTACAATATCTTCCCAAGATTTTACCTCTTCAATATCTTTATATATGATTTCATATGTTTCCATTTATGCAACTTCCTTTAATTTTTTTGTATATTTTCCTTCTGATATACATGCATTTTTTAATTCTCTTAATGCTCCATAATCAATTAATTTTCTTTTATAATATGTAATTAATTTACTATAATCTGTCTTTGTATTTCCTTCTTGTATTTTTTTCATATCATTTTTGATAAATAAAACTTCTTTTTGTCTTACATATTCAATAAAGTTTGTTTCTTTTAATTTACATATTTCTTTATACTTGTTCCAGAAAGTTTTAAATTCTTCTCTATCTTTTGCATTTTCCCAATATACTTTTGTAGATAATAATTTCACATTATAATCTTCAAATAAGTTAATTAACATGCTATATGCTTTTTCTCTCTTTGTAGCAATCTTTGTGTCTTGAACTAAAATTCTTGCATCTTTTAAAACTTTTTCATAGCATTGTATTGCAACAATTAATGGCAAACTATGTGTGAATAATTTTCTGCTAATACTTAATAATAAAACATTTTTCTCTATATTGTCTTTTGTATCTAATTTCCCTACTGTGTAAGTTTCATAATTTTCATATTCTTTTTTTACATCTTTTGCAACATTATCATTTCCAATTCTTATTTTTAATGCTAAAATATTTTGTATATATTCTTCTAATGTATGAAATATTTTTGTATATATCCATTCTTTTGAAGTTTCATATGTGTTCATTGTATCGGCTAATTTTATCGAATAATTTTTTAAAATTCCTTTATACAATATATCCATTTTTGAAACATAAAATTGATTATATCTATCAATTAGTTTTTCTTTTCCTGATAATTGAACTCCATCATTATCTAATTCCAGTAAATATTTTTGTTTTCTATTTTTGTATTCTACAAATTCATTTTCTTTTAAACTTGTTACTTCATAATACTTAGATAATGCTTCTTTTTCAAACTCTGATGCAGTATCATTTTTTACTTTTTTATAAATAGAATCCATAACATATTTATCTAAAGCTTCTAAATAGCTTTCATAGGCTGTATCATATTTTGCTTCTGCTTCTTTTTGATTATAGTTTTCTCCACTATTTTTATATCCCTCAAAAGCCTTTAATAAGTTATTTCTTTTTATGGAAATTAACATCCCATTAATCCCTATTTTCGTTGGAATTAACATTTTAGTTAATGTTTTTGTGATTTTATTAAAAAATGTTTTATCTGTTCCTGTGATTCTTAAACTTTTTTCTTCCATTTATATCATCCCTTCAAAATACAATTTTTTCATTTGTCCCTATTGTCTCTTGTACTTCATATGTAATATAAATATCAATACTATCTTCATGTTCATAAGTATTTATATGTTTATTGACAATATTTTCTTTATTTTCTATTTGATTTTCCAATTCCTTTTCTATTTCTTGTATCCCTAAGTTTTTCGCTTCCTCAACAGAATATGTCTTTTCTGTTTCTTCATATTGTTGATAAGTCGTTTTTACTACGGAAATCGGTAAATAGAAGTTAGAAAATAGCTTTATTTTATTTTCAGTTTCTATTGTATCATAAAATTCAAATTTTGAAACCCCTTTCGGAAAATTTATTTTAAAATTATTCATTTTTATTCCATAATTTATCTCCATATTTCCTGTATACTGTTTTTCCGTAGTTGTATATGGAATCGTCTTATTCATGGTATACCAGACTCTTGCTTCTATTTCTCCCTTAGCATGGACATATCGAATTCCTGTATATTTTCCTTCCATCCATCCATTAATTAATACATCTCCTACACTTACGGTATCTCCTACTTTCACATTTGCAGTTCCATCTTGTGCATTTATTTTGGTAATCACGCCATTTTTATTTGAAACAATATTACAATATTCATCTTCATCAACAATCTCTGGTTTTTCATCAGCTTTTACTAATCTAACAATTGCATTGGTTCCTTTTAATTCAATTCCCATCCATGCAATATCATCTCTTTCTAATCTCACTTTATTGATAATTTCTTTTGTATCTACATCATTTTTTAATATTCCAGTTTTTAGTCCTGCTTCTTGAATATCTTCCATAATATTTTCAATTGTTAATCCATTTTCCTCTATAATTTCTATATTCCATACAAAACGTGAACTTAAAAAGATGATTGCAAGAACAAATATTAAAAATAATGCAAACAGTTTTCTCTTCTTATATTTATTAAGAAAGAAAGGTAACCCCCTTTTGGCTTTAATGGATATTTTACATTGTGTTTTCTTTGCGATTTTACAGATTTCTCTAAAATGTTTTATCTCTATATTTAATGCTATGTTTATATCATTTACTTTTTTTATATTCCACATCATATAATTTCGGTTTCTACAAATATTAATAAATCTTTCGATATAATACCCCTCTACGACAATTCGTAAATATCCATATATATAATTGATAATTTTCTTTATGAACATGTATCTCTCCTTTTAGCTAATCTGTTATTCTTTCAAAATCAAAACTCTCTATTTTTCCTGTTACACGTATATCATCATTTGTCATCGTTTCTAAATTTAGATTATATCCATTAATACTAATAAGACCTTTATAGGTACTAATTCTTATAAAAAATTCTTCATATTCTAAAATTCCTTTATAATTTTCTATAATCATTTCATCAAATCCTATCAGGGAAATTTTAGGAACATCTGAATATACTTCTTCTGGTATTTCCAATATCTTATTTAATTTACGCATTCTATTTTTTTTCATGTTGATTATCTATCCTTTCTTAAAAAGGGATTTTGGGGACGGACTCATTTTTCCCTTTTCATTGTTCAAAATCATCAAGAGATTTAAATTCATATCCCATATTTTTTGCTTCTTTTATAATACTATCTAAAATATTGGTATTCGTTTTTGAATTCCCATGTAACAACATAATTTCTCCACTATGAAGATTATTCAAAATTTTTTCTTTTGCATTTTCTTCATTTGGTTGTTTTTCTTCATTCCAATCTTCATAAGCAAATGACCACATAACTGTTTTATATCCTAATGAATTTGTTACTTGTATTGTTTTCTCACTAAATTCTCCTTTGGGTGGTCTTATATATTTCATTTCATATCCAAATTTTTCATATACACTTTGATGTAAATCCATTACTTCTTTCTTAATTCCTTCTTCTGTTAAACTTGGCATACTTTTATGATTAACCGTATGATTTCCTATAATATGTCCTTCATCAATCATTTGTCTTACTAGTTCTTCTTGGGTATTGATATAATGTGCTGTTAGAAAAAAAGTTGCCTTTACATCATTTTCTTTTAATATTTTTAAAATCTGAGTTGTATATCCAGCTTCATAGCCTTCATCAAATGTTAAATAAATTACTTTTGATTCACTATTTCCTAATGCTATTCCATTATTTTCTTCTAATACTTTTCTATTTTCACTTCCCAGATCTGGTTGCTCGTGATTATCATTTCTTTTTATTCCCCATTCTATTTTTTTATTGCTTACTGATTCTACATTTGTATCTATCCTTTTTTCTTGTTGACTTTGTATAATCGTTAAGGATATCATTGCTATAAGCAATACCATTATCATTATATTTCTAACTGATTGTTTTCTTATCATATTACGCATTATGTTCCTCCTCTTATTTTCTTTTGTTTAATTTTATGAATCATATTTTAAATTATTCCTTCACTATAAACATCTATTATAAAACAGGTAAATCGGATAAAATTTTAAAATTTTCTTTGATTTTACAGTAAATAAAAAAGAGATACTAATTTCTTAATATCTCTAATTTCACATTTATTTTAACTTTCAATAATAATTCAAACTAACATTTTTTATATACTATTGTTAGTATAGTATCTTTTTTATTTGTTATATATATGAATGATTAACTTCATACTTTATAGCTGTATCAACTTAAATAAGCTTTTCTACTATATAAGGTAATTCTTTGAATGTATTAATGTAATATTCTGCATTTAAATTCTTTCCAAATCCATATTTTGCTTGTATAAATGGTATTTTAGCTAAATTAGAAGCTTCCATGTCTTTTTTGGTATCTCCTACATATACAGCTTTAGTTAATTTATAATCATCTATTATCTTTTTTATTGCATCAGCCTTTGAAATTCCAAGTTCGCTAGCAGCAATATAATCTTTAAAATAGTTATTTAACTTGGCTGATGTTAAAAATGCTTCAATATATTCACTTTTTGATGTATTGCTAACAATAAATAGTTCATATTTTTTTCTCAAACTTGCTAAAGTTTCTTTTAAATTTGGATATATATTGCCTCCATATTCTTTTAAATTTTTTATATTTAAAATCTCAATTTCATCTAATAAATTTAAAGATTGATTCAATTCAAGATATGGAAAATATAACTGTGCTACTTCAAATTTATTTAGTCCAAATACTGCACAGATTGTTTCCATAGATATTTCTTTTAATTGATGCTTTTTTACAATTTTATTTGCACTTTCAAACGTTGAATTTTTTACTTCCCATAATGTTCCATCTAAATCAAATAATATTCCATTTTTCTTCATAAATTCCACCTTCTTTATTATTTCTTATTGTTGTAGATTAAAATTTTCTTTTTCTGAACCTTTATAATTATTAAATTCTTCTGTTGCGTTTGTATAGTCAATCATCTTTTTCCTTCACTTTTTTAATAATTATTTATTAGTATATCATAAATTTTAGGAAATAAATATATTTTTTCAATATATCTTTGTAGTATACGAAATTGTAATTTCCAATAATTGTAAAATTATTTTTGTCACCTTTTTTATTCCTCTTTCGATTTTTACTGGTATTAACGCTTTTATCTGCAATATAAAATTATTCTGAGAGTATTGACAAGATGATTATTTTAGAATATATTGTTGTTGTTGCTGGAAAAATAAGGTAATTATTTTTTTATTGTCGAAACATATTATTTTATCCAATAAAAAGGGGGATTCTCATATGTTAAATTTTGTTATTTGTGATGATAATATACATATTTTAGATAGATTAGAAAAACTTTTGGAAAATATATTTACAAAAAATAATCTTGAAGGTCAAGTAGCTTTCAAATTTAATAACTTTGAAGATTTATTGGCTTGTTTTGACAATGAAAATCAAATTGATGTTTTATTATTAGACATTAATTTAAAATCTCAAAAAACTGGTTTAGATTTAGCTGAAGAAATTAGAAAGAAAAATAAAGATGTTTATCTTATATTTACAACTGGTCATTTAGAATATGCTATGATGGCTTATAAATACAAAACATTTGATTATTTAGCTAAGCCTATTACTTATGAAAGATTAGAAGATACTGTAAAAAGGCTTTTTGATGATATTTATGGATTACCAAAGAAATATATTAAAATTGATAATAAGGATACACTTGTAGATGAAACGCAAATTCAATATATTAAAAGAGATGGTATGAAATTAAACTTTCATACCTCTTCTCGTGATTATGAGTCTTATAGTTCTTTTAATAAGATTCAAGATAAGTTGCCTGATAATTTTGTAAGATGTCACAAATCTTATATTGTTAATCTAAACAATATTAAAAATGTAGATCCTGTTGCTTTAACTGTGTATTTTAATAATGATACATTTTGTAGTATTGGACCTAAATATAAAAAGGAATTTATGGAGGTTGTAAAAAATCATGGAATTATTGAGTAATATATGGAATGCGTTAACTACGCCTAATGAGTGTTTAATAAGTATACTTTCTATACCGTTTACAGTTATAGAAATAGTATTTTCCGTTCTTTTATTTTCTAGCTTATTAAATATAAAATCATCTAAAAAGCAAAAATTAATTTATATTGCATTCATCAGTTTTGTGAGTATTATTAGTAATTATTTTATACCTACTCCCTTTAATCTAATAATAAATTATATCTTTATGGTTATTTTTATACATTTATTATTTAAAACTAATATTTTCCAAACTATCCTTGCTTTTATTATTCCTATTGTAATTTTTGCCTTGATAGGTATGTTTATTACAAATCCATATCTTGCATTACTAAATATTTCCTTCTATGATTCTTCTGTGATACCTATATATAGAATATTGTACATCTTTATTCAATATATTATTGCTTTTATTATCTATTTATTTTTTAAGAAGAAAAATCTTTCATTAAAAATATTTGATGAAATAGATGGAAAAAATAAAAAGATTATTTATTTTAATTTAGTTTTTGGTATTTTTACACTTTTAGTAGAAGCAATTATCACTGTTTATTATATAGATAATCTTCCCTTATTAATCACCTTTTTAAGTTTCCTATCTATGTTAGCATATTTTTCAATAAGTATATACAGTTTAACTAGAATAATGAAACTTGCTTCTATGACTCAGAAATTACAAAATGCAGAAGAATATAATAAAACATTAAGTATCTTGCATGATAATGTAAGAGGTTTTAAACATGATTTTGATAATATTGTAACAACTATTGGTGGTTATGTAAAAACGAATGATATGGAAGGATTGAAAAAATATTATGTACAACTTGAAGATGATTGTCAAAAAGTAAATAATTTATATATTTTAAATCCTAAACTAATTAATAATCCTGGTGTATACAGTTTGTTAACCACAAAATATAATGAAGCCGAGGAAAAAGGAATCAAAGTCAATATGTCTCTTCTACTAGATTTAAGTAAACTCAACATGAAAATATATGACTTTACTCGAGTTTTAGGTATACTTTTAGATAACGCAATAGATGCAAGTAGTGAGTGCGAAGAAAAAATAATGAATATTATTTTCAGAGATGATTCTAAAAATCACAGACAACTCATCATTGTGGAAAATACATATAATGATAAAAATGTTGATACTGAAAAAATATTTAATAAGGGCTTTTCTGGAAAAGAAAATCATACTGGATTAGGTTTATGGGAAGTTAGAAAAATTTTAAATAAAAGTAAAAATTTAAACTTGCATACTACTAAAAATGAAAAATATTTTTCTCAACAAATCGAAATATATTATTAATTCAAAAATAGATATGAATTTAGTTGTTCATATCTATTTTTAATTTAAAAAGAAAAACAGCTTTCAAAAGCTGTCTTGTATTGGATTGTAAATATATAACCTTTTAAGTTATATATGGGTCGGCAAAAATAATTTTTCGTCCTATTTTTGCCAAGTAATTAATCTTTTTTTATCATGCTTTCTGGCATTTTAGGTTGATGTAATACCCATAAAGC
Source organism: uncultured Eubacteriales bacterium (assembly GCA_949288095.1). Taxonomy (GTDB): domain Bacteria; phylum Bacillota; class Clostridia; order TANB77; family CAG-508; genus CAG-269. The sequence goes on along the minus strand of CASEIX010000023.1, from coordinate 59,776 downwards.
AAAGCAAGATGTGTTAGTTACTTTAGCATATTTTTCTGCTACTTTAGATAAAAATTTGAACATAATAGATTCCCCCTTATTATATATTTTTAAAAACACACCGGTATATGTTTTTTAAACTTTTTAAACTGAAGCATCTCCATACACTTCATATCCATATTTATTTTTTGTTAATCTATATGCCAATTTTGTAATTGTTAATGTTTGTAGAAGATTTCCAAATAATAATATATTTGAAATTACATTATTTTGAATTAATAAAGCAGCCATAAGACCTATTGAATATGTAATATATGCTATCATTTGTTTCTTTTTTCTATCTTTTTTAGATAATATAGGAACATTTTCTGTATCTGCTGGTGCATAAAGTTTTATCATAAACATTCCAAATATCCAACTAATTCCTATTAAAATATATTTTGTTATATCATCTAATATAACATGTTGCGAAAGAAGTACAATTCCACAATAAAATGCAGTTGTTCCAACTATACATCCTAAATGTGTTTTTAAATGAAATCCCCCAGATGCTCCTCTATATGGTGTTAAAACAATAAACATAAATAATACTTCTTTTAACATTCCCAGAATAAATGAAATAATAAACAATAAGAAAATTTTTGGTATTTCTCCTACTATATTTTGTAATCCATAATTGATTACCTCTGCTCTTTCATCATATATTTCTGGCATTTCTTTTCTGATTCTATTAGTCAAGAATGTGCAGATTGTATCTATCATTTTCTTCACCTCTTCTTGCTAATTTGATTGTAGCACTCTATAATTTGTAAATGTCTTTTATTTTGTGAAAACTTTATTTTCTTTTACGAAAAATTTTTTCTATTTATTTTATAAAAAATTTTTAAATAATATAAAAAATATAGTTGAATTCTTTACTTCCAACTATATTTCTTCAATCATATTTTGTTCATTTTTTAATATGCACCATGTTCCAATTGGTTCTGGTAAATCTTTAAATTCTAATATTTCTTTTGTTATTGGATGTTCAATTGTTAATTTATATGCCCATAAAGCTATTTGCTTTCCTCTTCCTCTCGTTCCATACTTTTGGTCTCCAAATATACTATGCCCAAAATGAGACAATTGTACACGAATTTGATGATGTCTTCCTGTATGTAAATTTATTTTCACTAAAGATAAATCTTTTACTTCATTATATTTTAACACTTCATAATCCAATTTCGCTTCTTTCGCATTTTTCTTTTCTTTGTTAACCACCCTACTCATATTATTTCTTTCATTTTTATATAAATAATCAACTAAAGTCCCTTTTGTACTTTCAATCTTTCCATCTACAACTGCTAAATATTCTTTTTTAAATACTTTTTCCCTTACTTGATTACTTAATCTTGAAGCTGCTTTTGAAGTTTTTGCAAATACCATTATTCCACCAACAGGTCTATCTAGTCTATGCACTAATCCCAAATATACATTTCCTGGCTTATTGTATTTTTCCTTTATGTACTCCTTCACAAGTGTTAGCATATCCATATCTCCAGTTTTATCAGATTGTGAAGGAATATTTGGTATTTTTTCAACAACAATAATATGGTTATCTTCATATATGATTTTTAGTTTTTGCATATATTTCTCCTTCTATTTTTCCCATCTTCCATAAATCCCACAAGGCAAAACCAACTTAGAATTTTCCATAGGAAGTCCAATCTCTCCAGATTCTACTTTTCCTTTATATTTCTTTGATACAGTTAACTGTAAAATATCTTCTAAGACTTTACTTGATATTCCTGTTGTATAGGAATTAATTAAAAAGAATAAAGGATTATATGATAATACTTTTGTACATAATTCCACTAAATCATAAATATTATTTTCAAATTGCCACACTTCTCCTTTAGCACCTCTACCATATGAAGGTGGATCCATAATGATGGCATCATAAGTATTTCCTCTTCTAATTTCTCGGTTTACAAATTTTACAACATCATCTACAATAAATCGAACTGGTCTATCCTGTAATTTTGAAGATGTTACATTTTCTTTCGCCCAAGTGGTCATTCCTTTTGAACTATCCACATGACATACAGAAGCTCCTGCTGATAAACATGCAACAGTTGCTCCTCCTGTATAGGCAAATAGGTTTAATACTTTTATTTGTCTTTTTTCACTTTTAATTTTTTGTATCATCCAATCCCAATTAACTGCTTGCTCAGGAAATAAGCCTGTGTGTTTAAATCCCATTGGTTTAATGTTAAATGTTAAATTTTTATATTTAATTTGCCATTGAGAAGGTACTTTTTTCTTAAACTCCCATGAACCTCCTCCTGTTTTACTTCTATTATATACAGCATTCATTTCTTTCCACTTGTTTGGAAAACTTTTATTTTTCCAAATAATTTGTGGGTCTGGTCTAGATAAAATGACATTTCCCCATTTTTCTAATTTTTGTCCATCTGCCATGTCTAATATTTTATAATCTTTCCATTCATTTGCTATTTTCATAATTCTTTTCAAGTAGCATTAATAAGCTACTATTCCTCCTATTATTAGAATAGCTATATTTTACCATATTTTTTTGATTTTTCCAAGGGTATTTGCCGATTTAAAAATTTTACGATTTTAAATATTTTAAAAATTCTTCTAATTCTATATCTATAAATATAATTCTAATGCTTCTCTTAAATTTTTTAATGCTTCTTCTATCGTTTTTCCTTGTGATGCAACATTATTATCTAAACATTTTGCTACATACCATTCTTCTTCTTTTTGTATCATAACATTGTATTTTATACTCATATTTTTAGCTCCTTTCTTGTTATATATTATACTTCCTTTTTTTCATAAATTCAAATGTTTTGTAAAATTTTAAAGAAATGATATACCATCATTACATTTATGCCAGACAACATAATAAATGATAATATAACTATTGATATAAATTTATGTTTTGTTATACTTGTATATAACTTGTCCTTCCAATTTTTCTTTGTTTTTTCTCTCATTCTCAATACTTTACTATCATATGTACATATAAAAATCCCTTCATTTGTATTTTGCATATTCATCCCTCCTAATATATGTATATGCATTACTTTAATAAATTATTCCTAATACATAAAAAAAGACCATTAGTAAGACACTCTCATATCTTACTAACAGTCCCTCTTTCAGTTGTGCTCTGCAGTCTTTCTTGACGGCTTCTTTTCATGCTTTGGCCAGTTGGCCTTTGCCACAATTCCCGCCAGAAACGTTGGCAAAAGCAGTGTCGTTAACGCTGCCGGAGTTAACGTCCTTATAAATTGAACAAACACTTCCCAATTGTTGCTCATAAATAAAAAACTCATTACCCCAGCCCATGTTTCCAATGTCCAAACTATAGCCCGGACTTTACTCTTATTATTCATTCTTACTCCTCCTTTGATTTGTTTATAACTTAATTATACTACAAATTAATTATTTTTTCAAGTTTTTTATCTTGTAAGGTTATATTTACTTTTTTGTTTTCTATTGTTATTATCCTAATTTCATGATATACTGTTTAAGATACTGTCCAGAGAATAATCTCTGGTAACGCTTTTTTCATTTATAAAGGAGGATTTAGATATGAAAAAAGCAATTATTTTTTTAGTGAGTCTGATAAGTGTGGGAATTTTACTCTTTCACATTCGGGCTCGTAAAATAAAATATGGGTTAGCCGGTCGCTACCCTAGTCTAGCCCTTTTGGGGCAAATCAAAAAAGGGCATATCTGATATGCCCGGAGTGGGGTTTCCCCACTTTTTTTATCTCTATTTATTTTTATTTCTTCAATTTTTCTGCTAACTCTTTTGTAATACCTTTTACTTTCATTAATTCTTCTATGGATGCTTGTTTTATCTTTTCTACACTTCCAAATTGTTTTAATAAAGCCTGTTTTTTGACTTTACCAATTCCTTTGATATCATCTAATTCTGATTTTGTGATTTCCTTGTCTCTTAATTTTCTATGATAAGTAATGGCTGTATCATGAACAGTATCTTGAAATCTGGTAATGAGTTTCATTAAGTTTTCTGAAATGGTTAATTCATTTCTGTTTTCATCCATTAAAGCTCTTGTTTGGTGTTTATCATTTTTAACCATACCAAACACTTTAATATCTAATTCTTTTTCTATCATTTCTAGTTTTTCTTTTTTGTCTTGCTCTGTCATATCTTCTTGCATAATTTTTTCTTTTTCTTCTTTTAAAGCATTTTCAATTGCTTGTTTTGTTGCTCGTATTTGGGTAATACCACCATCTGCAAATATGACATCTGGAAGTTTTCCAAATCCACCATTTGGATTTTCAATAGAATGTCTTAATCTTCTAGTGATTACTTCTTCCATACATTTAGGATCATCTTGTCCATATACTGTTTTGATTTTAAATCTTCTAGATAAATTCTTTTTAATCACACCATCTTGCATAACACACATTCCAGCTACCATGTATTCACCTGATATATTCGATATATCAAAAGTTTCTATTTTTCTTGGTAATATATCCATTTTTAATACTTCTTTTAATTCTAATAAAATTTCACTTTTATCTTTTTCTTTATTATCTAGTGTTACTTTTGCATTATTTTCTGCCATTTCTACAAATCTTAATTTTTCACCTTTTTTAGGTGTTTTGATTTCCACTTTTTTTCCTAATTCTATGGATAACCAACTTTCAATTGCCTCTCTATCTTCAATTTCTTCTCTTATCATAATTTTACTAGGAATGTTTGGATTATCAAAATAATATTGTTTGATGAATCCTGAAAGAATTTCTTTATCTTCCATGTCTTTTAAATCTTTATAGAAGTATTGTTCTCTTCCTATCATTTTACTTCCTCTTACAAAAAAGATTTCTACACAAACTTCTAAATCTGATTTTGCAATTCCGATAACATCAATACTATTTTCTGATATATTGGATACTTTTTGTTTCGCTGAGGCCCTTTCGATTGCTTGTTTTCTATCCCTTAAATACGCTGCTTTTTCATATTCCATTTTTTGAGATGCTTCTTGCATTTGTAAATCTAAATCTTTTAAAACCTTATCTGTTTTTCCCTCTAACAAATCGATGATTTCATTGACTTGTTTTCGGTATTCATCTTTATCTACATTTCCCATGCATGGTGCCAAACATCTACCTATATGGTAATTTAAGCAGGGTCTTGTTCTTTCTTTTAAGGTTCTACATTGATGAATTTTATATCTTTCTTTAATAAAGTCTAACATTTCTTTTGCTGCCCCTGGATTGGCATATGGTCCAAAATATTTTGAACCATCATTGATGATTCTTCTTGTATAATAGACTCCTGGATACTCTGATTTTACATCAATTTTTATATAGGGATAAGTTTTATCATCTTTTAATAACACATTAAATTTGGGTCTATTCTTTTTAATTAAATTACATTCTAATATTAAAGCTTCTGCCTCATTATCTACCACAATATATTCAAAATGGTCAATTAAAGAAACCATTTTTTCAATTCTAGCGGTTTTATTGTTTTTTCTAAAATATTGTCTAACCCTATTTTTTAGTGAAACCGCTTTTCCTACATAGATAATGTTATCCTCTTTATCATGCATAATATATACGCCAGGCTTTCCTGGTAATTTTTTTAATTCTTCTTCTATATCAAACATTTCATTTCATTCCTTTGTCTTTATTGAATTTCTCTATTATCGGTATTTACTCCCAAAGTTCCTTTATTGTAAAAGGCTTTATGAAAACAAATTAGAAAGGCTTATATTTTATAAGTCTTTCTTTTATCTACTTTATATAGTATATCACATCATTGTTTTCATGCCAAATGTTTTATTTATTTTTCGTAAGCTTTTCTACTCTCTCTTACTCTTTTCCAAACCTCGCTTGTAGCTTTTATTCTTTCCATTTCTTCAGTTGAATATTGTTTACTGTCTTCCAACATTCTGATTGCCTTTTCTCTCTCTTCTTCTGTTTTAGCTTTTGCTAAATCTACTGGTATTCCTATTAGTTTTTGTACCACCTCTGGATAATTTTGAAAATGATACAATTTTCCAGATATTCCTTTACCTTCTAACATTGGTTCTAATTCTTTTACAATATTTCCTAACTGTTGACGGTCAACTCGATAATCCTTGGTAATAAATTGCTCTTTGTTTGCTTGATAATCCTCTTCAGGTAATACATAGCCTCCTACTCCCCATGCATCATCCATGTTTCTTTTTCCATTTTTTGCTTTTTTTAATTGATAAAATTGTTCAATGACAACAATTCCTTCTTTTACATTTGGCAAATGTACAGCAATATGCCCATCATTTAAAATTTCCATTCTTACATTTTCATCTGATTGTATCCAGCTATTATATCGAACTGCCGTATCAAATATATGTTTACGATATTTTGGTTTTGTACTACCATTTCTTACCCCTCTATGTGTAGATTCTTTTTCAGAAGCCACGGTTTCATCTAATTCTGTTATTTTCCCAAATAATATATCCCTTATTTCTGCATCTTCTGGTGATGGAAATACTATATTAATGATAGCTATTTTTTGCTCTAATTTTACATCTGGAGATTCTATGATTTCTTGTATATCATGTAAAATAATACTGTTTTGTTGATATAGCTTTTTCAAATCTTTTGGAACTAAAAATTCACTCTTCAAAAGTTCTATCAATTCACCTTTGTCTGCCCAAAGTACAACTGTATCTATTGGAATTGCTTCTAGTTCATATAAGTTTTTTCTATCTTCTTTTCCAAATGCTTTTATTTGTTTTCCAGCTTCTATGTCACTTTCTATCCTTGTTCCAATATTGATTACCAAATCATTTGCTTTTTCATTTCTTTCTTCTTCTGATAATCCGCTTAATTGAACTACTTTATATAATGCAATATACTTCTTCAACTCTGTTTTATCAGAATTTTCATTTTCTCTTATTTTCATATAACTGTCTATAATATATGCTTCTATATCAACATTATCAAAATAAGTTCCTTCTTCTCTTAATTGCTCTATCGTTTTCAGATGAATAATATCTTTCTGATACAGGTTCATAAAATCCTCTGGTCTTATTATTCCTTTAGAAGCTAATAACGCATATGTTCTTTCAGAAATTAATCCATATCTTAATAATCCTTCTTGTTTTCTTGATTCTCTTCTTTCATCATATTCTTTCTCTGATTTTTTTAATTCTTCTATCAACTCTTTTCCTGCATTTTCTAACTCTTCTTCTGATTTTCCTTCTAAATATAATGCTTTATATAAATTCAAATACCTTTTGATGGTTTCTCTCTCATAGGTATGTTCTTCATCATTTAAATTTTCTAATTCACTAAACCTTTCTACGATATAGGCAGGTGTTAGAAATTCTTTTAAGTCCATATCTTCTTGAATAGCTAACACATTTTCTAAACTAAGTTTTCGATTTTCATACATTTTTAAAACATCTTGTCCTGTTAATAATCCAATACGTATCATATTTTTTAATTCAATTGTAGATATTACCCCTCTACTATTCACAATATATTCTCTTATATATTGTAATTGTTTTATATCTATAACAGATGCATTTTTTCCACTTTGTAATAATTCATTAATCATATCTTTCATTGCCGAATCTGACATATATCTTCCATTAACAAATTTTTTCATTGCCTTTTCAGCGTCCTCAGTAGTATATGTTTTCCCTTCAAGTGAAATTTCTATTTTTTTTCCTTTTATAAGTGAATAGAATTGAGGTAAATAGGGTTCTAAATTTAGGTAATCTCTTTCTGGATTGCTTTCTAGAGAAATTTCATTTCCTATAAAAAAACTTGTTTCTCCATTCTCTGATGCTTCCACCATTTTCATAATCGTATACAAACATATTTTAGGCATATGAAAATATTTTTCTACTCCTTCAATTGTCTCTGCTATTTCTGGATATAACATATTGACTTTTCTTTCTAGTGGATATGTTTCTACATATTCTTCTGGATTTTCAAATGCATCTATATCTTCCTGTGTTAACTTACCTTTTGCTCTTACTTTTGCCTTTGTTAATTCTAATATTTGGTTAACCAATCCTTGTATGTCAACTATATCTGCTTGATTTTCTACATAACTATTTACTATCAACAATGCTGAAAAAAGTGCTTTTGGTGGTAATTCATGTATGATTTTGATATTTTCTCTTTCCTGTTTTCTTTCTCCTTGAGATGGCATCTTATTGAGAAGTTCTCTACTAGAAATAACTTCTATAAAATAATCCTTTCCACGTTTTCCTAATCTGCTAATTCGTATATCCTTTTCATCTTTTAATAACGCTTGTGCCAGTTTTTGCGTTTCTTCAAGCCCTGCTTCAATTTTCTCTCTTTCACTAATTAAATATTTTCTATTAGGATGATGAATATCATTGATACTATCTATAGCTGTTTTGTATCTGTATAAACTAATTAATAACGCTATTCTTTTATCAGCATCATTTTCTATTAAATATTCTATGATTCTTCTGTGTGGCATAATATTTTCGTCATATCCTTCTGTTACTTTTAAACGTGTTCCTAGTTTGCTTTGTTTATTTCTATCATTTTCTCTTTTTTCTCGTTTACTTCTTTCATCTCTCATAATTGCCTTTAAATCTTTCTTAACTGTTTCAGTTGATTTATTTCTTATAACATATGGAACATCTACTTCTAGAACTTGCAATGGACATATGTTATCCAATTCTTGAATACTTATTTCTTCTAAACTCTTCATTTTTCACCTCTCTATTTATAATAACTTGTTATTCTATATATTTATCTCTATTTTGTCGTATTTGCTCCCACATTTCATGTATTCGAATAATTCTTGCTTTTTCTTCTGAAGTATATATTTTACTATCTTTTATTCTTTTTAATGCTTGTTGTCTTTTACTATCTGTTCTTGCTTCTGCTAAATCATTTGGTATGCCTAATAACTTTTGGACATCCATTGTATATTTGTTTTTACTATGAATTAATTTTCTTCCTATCGTTTTTTCTTCGAGACTTGGTAAACTTCCTATCAGTTCAATTAGATTTGATCTTTCAATTCGATTGTCTGAACTTACAAAACTTTCTTTATATTTTTCATATTCTTCTATCGTTAATACATAACCAGTTGCACCATATTTATCTACAAGTTGTTCGTTTTTTTCTCCATTTTCCACTACTGTTTTAGATTTCCACAATTGTTCTAATACCACTATACCACCTTTTAGATTTGGTAATTCAATTGCTAAATGCCCATCATCAAAAAGTGACATAGCAACATTTTCATCTGCTTCTATCCACGCATTATATCTTTCTGCTGTATCAAAGATATAACGACTATTCTCATTGGATTTATCTACAAATTCTTTCTGTTTCTTTAAAGCTCCCTTTTGTCCTCTTTTTCCCGCAATACTCTCTGAATTAGTAACACTTTTTAATCCTTTTATTTTTGTCATTAATTCTTGCCTTATACCAGCCACTTCGTGCGTAGAAAACACCATATTTACTAAATGTAATTTTTGTCCTATTGTCATATTGGGTGATTCCATCATTTCTTCAAAATCACGCATAGAAATTCTTCCATTTTCGTATAATTTTCTGACATCTTTTGGTACTAAAAGTTTGCTTTTCAATAATTCCATCAATTCCTGTCTTTCTCCCCAAAACACCACTGTATCTATTGGAATAACTCCTAATTCATATAATTGCTTTCTGTCTTTGGCACCAAATTCTCTTGTTTGTTTTTTTGCCTTTATATCATTTTCTATTTTCACACCAATTTTCATCACAAACTCATCTGCTTTATCGATTTTTTCTTCTTCTGATAATCCACTTAATTGGAGTACTTTATATAATGCAATGAATTTTTTTAATTCTTTATCATCAAGATTTTCTTGCTCTCTTATCTCCATATAGTTATCTATGATTTGTTTTTCTATATCTACCCCTTTAAATTCTACGCCTTCTTCTTTTAATTTTCGAATTGTATCGATATGAATCAAATCATTTTGATATTGATTTATAAAATCCTCTACACTTATGATTCCTCTTTCCATTAATTTTATATATGTTTCTTCAGAAATGGCACCAAATCTTAATAAATCTGCATGTTCTTCTATCGGCGTTTTTGCATCATTTTTCTTTTTCATACTTTCTGGTCTTTGTAATAATCTTTTTGCTTCTTCTAATATTTCTTCCTCTGTTTTTCCCGTAACATATATTTCTCTATATAATGCGACATATCTTTTAACTGTTTCCTCTTCATACTGCCTTTTTTCCTCTTTCACATTTTGCAAAGAAGCTATTTGATTTTGTATTGATGCAGGTGTTATTTGTCTTTCTAAATTTAGTCTTTCTCTCATTTCTTTTATATTTTCCAGACTTAATTTTCTATTCTCATATAATTTTACGACATCTCTTTCATTCAATAGCTGTATATCCATCATTTGATTTAATTCTTTTAAGTTTTTTACACCTCTTTCAGTTACAATATATTGTTGAATGTATTGTAGTTGACTCTTATGCATTCCTGTTTCTTGAATTCCCTTTTCTAAAAAGATTTTAATTTGTTCTTCTATGGAAAAGCTAGATAAATATCTGCCATGTATATATTTTTTCATATTTTCTTTAAGTTCTTCAGTTGTATAGGTTTTATCTCCTATCGTAAATTCTGTTTTGAAATCAGATAAAATGGAATTATATTCTCCTAAACTTTTTTCCAAATAGGGAATTAATTGTGCATTTGTTCCCATACATGCTTCATAAATTGAAACACCCCTTTTTTCGTCTTTTATTGTATAATAGATAATATCTGCATTTTCAAGTTGTGTAATAAGATTAGATAAAGTATATAAACACATTTTTTCCATATCTATATACTTTTCTACACCTTCAAATGCTTTCTTAATTTCTGTCCCATCTAATTGAAGCAAATGTGCTTCCAAATATACATCTAATTTTTCTGTTTCTATAAGTTTTCTAATCTTGGATGGGGAAAGTTGCATTTTCAAAAAAGAATTGTATACCATTGTCTGTAATATATTGTTTCCTAATCCTGGAACTTTAAATATTTCTTCTTGGTCTTCTAAGTCTTTGGTTTGTAATAATGCATTTAATAAGGCCTCTTCAGAAAGCATTTTGATAACTCTTCTATTCGCTTTTTCTTGTTTTCTTTCTTCTTCTGATACAGGTTTACCTAAAAGCTCTCTACTAGATACTACCTTTGTAAAGTATCTTCCTCCTACAGATTCTTGTTTTGCAAATGCAATGTCTTTTTCTTCACAAAATTCTGCTACACAGTCTCTAGCCTTGTTCCAGTCTCTTTCTATTTCTTTTTCTTCAAATCCAAATACTCCCATGTGATTTTTTACTCTACTTTGAAAGTTCTTTATTTGTGTATAGGAATTTAAATTAACTACCATTAGCCTTTCTTTATCTACATCTTTTTCGTTTTCTTCTAAATAGTCTAATATATCAGACATAGAAATTGCAGTGTTATCTATCGTTCCAAATCTTTGTGTGATTTCTTCTTGCGTAATTCTCTTATGTAATATATATGGAACATCACTAAACTCCATTTGCAAATGAAATTGTTTATCGATTTCTCTTATTGTCATTTTATGAATATCTACCATTCGCTCACCTCTATTTTCTATTATACTATATTAATTTACATAAAGTCAATTTTTGACTATTATTTCTATTTTTTCCAAAGCATTTTTTGAGTTTTCATTATATTATTTTCTTTTAAATACAATCTATTTGTTTTGAAAAAAAAAAGAAAAGTCTTGAAAACTTTTCTTCTTTTTTTAAAACTCATCTTCGCTTTCTACATAGCCAATATATGGTAAATTTCTATAGTTTTGATTATAATCTAAACCATATCCTACAACAAATTTATCTTCTATTCTAAATCCTATATATTCTACTTCTAATTCCTTTGTTCTTCTTGATGGTTTGCTAAGTAAAGTTGCAATTTTTAAACTATTTGGTCTTTTTAATTTCAAATAATCTTTTAAAAATGCTAAAGTTGTTCCTGTATCGATAATATCTTCTATAATTAATACATCTTTTCCTTCAATACTGTTTTTAATATCTTTTACAATCTTTACTTTTCCGGTCGTTTCTGTTCCCTCATAACTAGATACTTCTATAAATTCAAATTGCACTTTTGTTTTTAGTCTTTTGGCTAATTCTACCATAAATACAACTGAACCTTTTAAAATACCAATTAAGATGATTTCTTTTCCTTCATAATCTTTGTCTATTTGTTTTGCCATTTCATCCAATCTTTTTTCAATTCTTGTTTCATTAATTAGTACATTCATATTGATTCCCCTTATTTCATATTTAGGTCTTTTGGTTACCTATTCCCTTTTATGCCATTTTACTTTGAATACTTGTATTATATATAAATTTTCTCATATTTTCAATCTTTTTGTCATTTTTTATCATGCTTATTATTAAAAACTTTTTTATTTCTCGTGTTTCATTTTTAAACAATCAACAGGAAGATTGATTTCTTCTTTTGAAAATGGATTTTCATTGATATATAATTTGTTTTTTATTTTTTCTCTGAATAGATCTTGTAAATTTGTATCTTTAGTTAATATAATTGCAATACACTCTTTGTGAAGATTGATTATCGCAATAGCTTCTTCAATATCTTCTTCAAATAGGACTTCTGTTTCAAAAAAATTATTACATGCATAATCATAAATACTTTTACTTAATTCTTCTAATTCTTCATCTGCACAATAGATAATATAGTTGTTATATGGTATGTAAGTATATTTTCCCAAATATTCTGCTTTGTTCTGTGTAGCACCAATAATGATGGTTTTGATTTCTTTTTCAATAATAGCTGTTTTATCTACAATTTCTATACAATCTATCAACAATTTTGGAAGATGATTTTCTTTTAATATTTGATTTACCATATTCACTATAAAAGTATTGGTAGATAGCATAAATTCTCCTGATTCTAGTAATAATTGCTTTTGATATATAATTGCTTGGATACATAAAATCCATGTTACATATGGATTTCCATAATAGCTTATCACTATTTTTTCTATTTGTGTATTTTCCTCTTCTATCATGATAGTATGGTTATCTTTCTCCATTTCTATATATTTATCAATAATTTTAGAAAATATAGATAAATCCAGTTTCTTTTTCCACTTTTTGAAATCTATTTCTGTAGCTTGTTCAAAAAATTTTTTATCCTTTATGACACTTTCTTTTATTTCATTTAATAATTTCATTTTTTTATTTTTTAGAGTATTACCATACCCTATATCTTTATTTAAAAATTCTTGAAATTCTATATTCTTATTATCCATATTTTTTACCTTTCATAATTTTAAATTATATTTTTTGTAATATATAATTGCATTATATATAAATTGATTTATCTTTTCAATCTTTTTATTGTTTTTTCTTTTTATAAAATACAACAAAAGCAAGCTACCCAAATGAGGATAACCTGCTTTTGCCAGATAAATTGAGGCATTCAGCAAATGGGCTGATACCTCAGAGACCTGGGTTGATCATTCATCTTCCTTAGGAATATTTTCCTCCCATGTCTCTTCGCTGGAATCTTGACCGAGTTTTTCCTCTCGGTCAATCAGATCCTGAAGCGTGAGAACTGCCATTTTTTCAGCCTCCTTTCTTTCGCACCATCTTTGGCGCTTATTTTTGCACAAAGAAAAATAGGCTGAATAAAAGCCTCAATTTATGTATGAGGTGCTTATCCGCACCTATTTTTCAATGTGCTACAACCTCTTTGGGTCGTACAATTTATAGTATAACACTTTTTGCCGACTTTTTCAAATTTTATGTTATCTTTTTTCAAGAAAATAAAATTTTTTAAGTAGGACTTGCGTATTTTTTCATTTTAGTATAATATAATAGCAGTAAATTAAAAGTATGCAAGAAAATATCTAGAAAGGAGGGCAATATTTCATTCATATATAGCGCCTGGACACTATGAAATAGTGTTGACGAGGTTCAGAGTTATCGAAAGATTCGGCGGATGCTCTGATGGCTTTCACTTATGGTCATGAGTATTGATGAAAAGAGCAATAGTAATATTGTAACAAAGGTCAATACATATAGGTTTTATTTGCATACCTTTAATTCCCAAAAACAAATTTTAGGAGGATTTTTATTATGTGTGGAATTGTAGGTTATATAGGAAAACAAAAAGCAAGTCCAATTTTAATTAATGGACTTTTAAGATTGGAATACAGAGGGTATGACTCTGCAGGTATTTCAACAATTGAGCCAGAAGGTTTGGTTGTTATGAAAGATAAAGGAAGAGTAAAAAATTTATATTATATAAAAGGAATTGATGACTTAAAAGGTACGATTGGTATTGCACATACTCGATGGGCAACACATGGAAAACCATCTAAGGAAAATGCACACCCTCATCAAGATAATGCAAAATCATTTAGTGTTGTTCATAATGGTATTATTGAAAATTATAATGAATTAAGAAAATTTTTAATGGATAATGGATATACATTTTATTCTGATACAGATACAGAAATTGTGCCAAATTTAATTCATTACTATTATACAAAAGAGACAAAAGAAACAGGAAAAATGAAATTTTTAACAGCAGTAAAAAATGCTTGTTCTGACTTAAAAGGAAGTTTTGCTTTAGAAATTATTTGTAAAGATTTTCCTGATAATATGATTGTTGTTAGAAAAGATAGTCCTTTAGTTATTGGAAAAGGAATTGATGAAAATTATATTTCTTCAGATATTCCAGCTATCTTGTCATTTACTAGAAACTTCTATCTTTTAAACGATTTAGAATATGTATTTTTATCAAGAGATTCTGCTGAATTTTATGATAAAGATTTAAATAAAATAGATAAAAAGACACAAAGTATTGAATGGGATGCTGCTAGTAGTGAAAAAAATGGTTATGAAGATTTTATGCTAAAAGAAATTCATGAACAACCAACAGCTATTCGTGAAACCATTGGTGCTAAGTTTAGCCAAAATTCAAAATGTGAATTTGATGAATTAAAATTCACAAAAGAATATTTATCAAGTTTAAATAAAATTTACATTGTTGCTTGTGGTACAGCTATGCATGCTGGATTAGCAGGAAAAAATATTATTGAAAAACTTTGTAGAATTCCAACTGAAGTAGATATTGCTTCTGAATTTAGATATAGAGATCCATTAATTGATGATAAAACATTATGTATCTTTATTTCTCAATCAGGAGAAACCGCAGACACCATTGCCGCATTGAAATTATCAAAACAAAAAGGTGCCAAAACACTTGCTATTTCTAATGTTATTGGTAGTTCTATTACTAGAGAAGCAGATTATTCTATTTATACACATGCTGGACCAGAAATTGCAGTTGCTTCTACAAAAGCATATACTTCACAAGTCATTTTAATGGTTATATTAGCAATTTACTTTGCAGAAATATTAGAAAAAAATTCTGAAATGTTATATGAATTGAAAAAAGAAATTTTAGATTTACCAAGAAAAATTGAAGAATGTCTAAAATTAGAAGATGTTGTTAAACAATTTTCAAAGAGAATTTATCAAGAAAAAGATATTTTCTTTATTGGTAGAGGTATTGATGAAACGGTTGCTAAAGAAGGTTCTTTAAAACTAAAAGAAATTTCCTATATTCATTCAGAAAGTTATGCAGCAGGTGAATTAAAACATGGACCAATTGCTTTAATCGAAAAAGACATAACCGTTGTAGGTATTATGACAGAACCTACCTTAGTTGAGAAAACAGTTAGTAATCTTCAAGAAGTTATCACTCGTGGAGCAAAAACTTTCATTATTACTAACCAAAAAATTGATAAATCTATGTTTGATACTGTACTAGAAATTCCTGAGACTAGTCCATATATCTCACCAATTTTATCTATTATTCCTTTACAATTATTATCATATTATATTTCAAAGGAAAAAGGATTAGATGTTGATAAACCTAGAAATTTGGCAAAGTCTGTTACAGTAGAATAAATTTTGAAAACTATATAATAAATAAAAAAGACAAGATCAAAATATTTTGATTTTGTCTTTTCCCATTTTTTAATTAAAATCTATTAACTTTAAAACTTCTTTAAAACTTGCATTATTTGTTAACACAATATCAAAAGTTTTGTTGTATTTTTCTAAATTAGATTCTATATTTTCTTCTAAAAATCCTATCGTAACGGTATGATTTAACTTTTCTTTTGATACCATGTTAACATCATCTAGTATATCTCCTAGTAATAGTATATATTTTTTGTCTTTTATATTTTTCTTTAATTTTTCAGAAAATTCTATTTCATTTTTATTATATGGTGTCACATTGGTTACATCATTTTCTTTTTTTCCATTCATATCTAAATCATTAGCATATATGTGAATATTATCATAAAATGCATGATTTTGTCTTAAATATTCTTCTATTACATTTTTTATACTACTAGATATAATAATAACTGGAATATTGTTTTCATACATCTTTCTAAAAAATTCTTTTGCACCATCACGCAATGTTAAATCTGTTTTTTCTACTGCCTTTTTTAATATATCTTTATTAAAATGACAATCTCTTAATAAATCCATATATGCCATAAATCTTTGTTCAAAAGCCTTTTGTTTTGCTTCATTACTCTCATTTTCACTTAATTCTGTTTCATCATGTATCTCAGCATATTTTTGTTTGAATGTTTCCCCTAATAATTCTGAATAGTATAATACTCTCCATGCACTAAAACTTTTTGCTTCTGTTATGGTTCTGTCAAAATCAATTATTACATAAAAATTATTTTTATCTAGTTTTATATCTTTCAATTTATCTTTATGATTTATATACTCCATTATTTTGCTCCTTTTATTATTTCTTTTATGTATTTCTATCCTATCAGAAAATTTAACATTATTCAATAGTCGCTTTATTTTTTTGTTTATCCTATTAATAGCTTCACAATGATTAAACATACTGCGCCTGGTAATCCTAGTAATCCTATGATAATGCTATTGACAATATTTAAACCTATATGAAATCCAAAATTAGCACCTATTAAATTAATCACATATATAACAAGCCCACCAAATATTGAATTGATGATAAGTTTTAATATTTTTTTAAGTGGGACAATAAAAATTCTCCCAATGATAAATATAAAACAGATACAAGCCAAATATGTAACTATATTTAAATCCATTTCTACCTCCAATTGATAACATATATATTCTCTTACTCATTATTATGCTATCCATTGGACAAATAGACCTATCCGACTTCTTCATCACTAGAAAGTCTATATTTGATATCATTAATCATATCAACCGTAATTCCCTTCATTTTAGCCATTTTAATTAAGTAATTTAATTTTGCCTGGTTTGCTTTCATTTCGTAGATATAATAATCTACTAAATCATCTTGTGCATATTCAAAATTTCTATCTACATTTTTTAGCTCTCTTCTTGTTTTTATAATATTTTTGATTAGTTCTATTTCTTTTTCTCTTTCATCCAAACTTTCCAATTCACTCTCTTGCATATATCCATCTTCCATAACATTCCTCCTTGCCTTTTGCCATAATAGTATATTCAAATCTTTCATTTTTATACTAAGTAAAAATTAAATAAATTTAGCGAAAACTCTTGTTTTTTTCGCTATTTTGTAGGATAATATATATGTATGATTATAAATTTTGAAAGGATATTTTAGATGAAGCTAATCGATAAATTTTTAAAGAAATTAAATATCAATAGAAATACATTTGCAACTTATATTTTAACCTTAATCACTGTATACTTAGCAGTAGATAGACTTGTAGAAATGCTTCTTATGATATTTACAGGTGTATCCTATTCATATTGGGGACCTATCCAATATACATTAGCTTTGGCATGTCCAATTTTTGCATTCCTATTTTCAGGAAAATCCGAATTTGCTACTTCCAATATGAAAAAAGTTGCTATATTCTATGTATATGCTGTTGGACTATATGTCATAGCTGTTTCTATGTTCACACAATGGTTAAATATGGGGGCTTGGTTATTACTTTTATCAGTTCCAAATTATGTAGAATTAATTACAGATTTTTCTGATATTGTAAAACCTGCATTTATTAGTATTTCGCTTTATTTACCACTTGTTACCATATTTCCAGTATTTAAATGGTTATATATGGGTATTAATGACAACTTAGATCAGATTCGTTCTATTTGGGATTATCCTGGTATTGATTTATCTGATCCTAAGAAAGATAGAGGTATTTATACTTGTGAAGTATTTTTATGTACAGACCATGATTACGGTACAGTCATTACCATTCCAGAAGTTTCTAGATATTCGTCTTTATTTGTATGTGGTGGCTCTGGAACAGGAAAAACATCTTTAGTTTTTGAACCAATGATTGCTAGAGATATCGAGAAAAAATTCTTTTTTAGAGAAGTTTCAAAGGAAATGGGATTTACCGCTTTAAAAACAGGTATTGCTCATTTAAAAAGACCTTACGATAATGATTATCTAAATGAAAACTTTAAATTAGAAATGCTTGCTCCTAATGATGGAAAAGAAGCTGTTTTTAACGGCTATATGAAAAAAATGATTTTAGGACCATTAGATGGAGAAAATGTATATAGAAATTTGGGATTAGAAATCATGTCACCAGATTATGAAATCATTGAACACATGACGCAAGTTTGTGAAAACTATGGATTTAAATACAATATGATTGATCCATCAAATCCTAATTCAATGGGATTAAATCCTTTTGTATATGATGAACCTTCAAAAATAGCAGTTACAATCTCTTCTGCTTTAAAATCTATGTATAATAATGCACATGAAGAAGTAGAAGATGCCTATAGGGAAGACTTCATCATTCAAGCAATCGAAAATTTAGCTATTTTACTAAAAGAAATGTATCCTAGAATGAATGAAGGTGCTCTTCCTAATATGGAAGATATGCTAAAAATGTTCACTAATTTTGAGTTGATTGAAAAAATGTGTGAAATATTAGCACATGATGAAGATTTAAAAGAAAAATACGCTGTACAACTTGCATATTTTAGAAAATGTTTCTACAAAGATGGACCTGCTAAAGCACAAACTGAAAAGGACATTTATGCAGCTGTTACACAATTAGATAATCTTTTAAGATTGCCAGGTGTTAAATCTATCCTATGTAATCGATTTAATAATATTGATTTTGATAAAGCTCTTGCAAATGGTGAGATTACTTTTGTATGTACAAGACGTGGTGATTTAGGTTCCTCAACACATCAAGCTTTTGGATTATTCTTCTTAATTTCAATGCAAAATGCTGTTTTAAGAAGACCTGGCGGAGAAAATTCAAGGATCCCTAATTTTCTATATATTGATGAGTTCCCAGACTTTATTTGTAAAGCAACAGAAGCTATGTTCACCATGTATAGAAAATATCGTGTAGGAACAATCATCTCTGCACAAAACTTAGCACAATTAGAAACTCCAAAATCTAGAGAAAATTATAAAAATACTATTTTATCAAACTGTGCAAACAAGGTATTTACAGGAAATGCAGAAATAAGTGAACTAAAATGGTGGTGTGACGAATTTGGGCAACACAGAGAATGGACTTACAAAGTTGATTTTGATACAGAAAAAACGCAGTATAGCTCTAAATATGGTGATGCAAAATGGTCATATGTTTATTATTTCACACCTGGTAAATTACAATCAATGCTAACCAATACAATGGCTGCATTTAAAGTAAAAGGTCTTAACGGAAAACCAATCGTTGGACCAGGTAGATTTAAATACTTAGAATCAAAATATAAAGAAAAGCAAAAAATTAAAGTATTTGATTTCGGTAAATATTCTGATGGTGTTACAACTGCCACAGAAGATGACACTTCAGCTAAAAAGAAATTTGATTTAAAAAATCTAGATTTCAAAGATGAAAGAGATGAAATCAATCCAGTACAAACAGATACAACAGATTCTAAATATTTCTTTGATAATGACGATGCTGTGGTTATCAATTTTAAAAGAAATGAAAAGAAATAAAAATATACATATTAAAAAGACTTACGATTAAATCATTTCGTAAGTCTTTATGTTTTTATTATATAAAAAGATTTTGCTTTATTCTGAACATATATATTTTTTCTCACAAGCCATATGATTAAGCTTCTTATATGGTTAACCCAATTAGTTCTAATATGATACCAGATATAACACCTATTGCATATAATAAAACAGTAATTTTAATATTTTCTTTGATACCTTTATTGGTTCTAAATAGTACTGCTAGTCCCACACCTGCACCAACTAATAAACCTGCAATCATTGTACCAACAGATATGATATTTTCTAAATACATCTGTGTAATGATAACTGATGAAGCACAATTTGGAATTAATCCAATAAGTCCAGATATCATTGGGCCTAATATTGGTCTATCTAACATAAATCCTGCTATTGTTTCTTCTCCAATAAAATAAATTGCTATATTAATAACAAATGTTATTATAAAGATAAATAAAAATATGTTGACTGTATGTTTTAATGCAGATTTGAATATTCCATGCTCACAATGGCAATGTTCCTTTTCACATAAATCAATAATTTTTTCTTCATCTTCTTTTCCTTTATTCTTTAATCGTATAACCAAATCAATTAAAAATCCTGCTATCATACCAATAACTAACTTAATCGCTAATATTTTTATAATAACATCAATAGCTACCCCTTCTGATAAGAATATTGGTAACATTTCATCAGAAGTAGATAAATAAACGGCAATTAGTGTACCTAATGTTATTACCCTTGCTGCATATAAATTGGTTGCAGAAACAGAAAATCCACATTGAGGAACAATACCAAGTAATGCTCCAAAAAATGGTCCAAATTTTCCTGATTTTTTTATGGTTTCCTTTGTTTTTTCTTTTGTTTTATGTTCTATATATTCCATTAATAAATATGTAAGAAATAAGAAAGGAATTAATCTTACACTATCTATTATTGTATCTTCTATAATTTCTAACATTTTCTCCTCCTTTTTTGTATGATATATATTACCATAATTTTGACAAAATTTCAAGACAAAAAAGGGACAATTGGGGACGTTTCTATTTGGACATTTTTGAATAAATGTCCAAATAGAAACGTCCCCAATTGTCCCTTTTTTACTATCTTCTTCTATATCTTCCGCAAATGCAACCTGTTCTTCCATTGTTTGCAGTATTTGGAATTACATTAATTCTAGTCATAATTTCGTCATTATTGCAAAAATTATTACCATTATTACAACAACAATCTCTTCCATTATCATTATTACTACTAATTGTAAGTAAATTATTCGTATTTCCGTTTGCACAACTACTATTAATTGTTAATAAGTCACCATTTCCATTATTTTGACAACGACTACTTATCGTTAATAAATCATTTTCATTATGATTACAACAACGGTTTCTTCTACAACAATTATTATTGTCATCATTATTAAAGAATCTACATATCAAACAAGTAATCAATGCTGTAATATAACTGATAAATGTATATACCAATGTCGCCGCCAAAAAGATTAGATTTCCTATAATAAATGTAATGATAACACCTATTGCAAATATAATTCCTGCAACCAATGCTGGACATTTTAATATCTTTTGTAAGGCTATAGAAAATATAATAACAGCCAATGGTATTGCAAAAAATATAAGTAAAATTGTATTCATATGCTTTCTCCTTTTTTCTTTTTTACTATATTTTATGCATAATCCATTGACTTTGTTCATATGATTAATAGATTATAAATAAAATAACGTAAATTATCTTTTTGGTCTTCTTATTTTTCATACTCTACACTAACTAAATATAGTCCTTGTGGTGGTAATGTCTTTCCTGCATTTTCTCTCTTTTTAGATTGTATAATTGTCTGTATTTCATTTGGTTGTATCTTTCTTAATCCCACTTCTACAAGTGTTCCTGAAATAATTCTTACCATATTATATAAAAAGCCATTTCCTGTTAATTCTATATAAATTCTTTCATTTCCCGCATCTATTACATCTGCCTTATAAATTGTTCTCACACTACTTTTACTACTTGTTCCACTTGCTTTAAATGCTTTAAAATCATGTTCTCCTTCAAAATATTTTACAGCTTCTTGCATTTTTTGTATATCTAGTTTCATTGGTATATGTGTCTCTAAATTTCTATAAATTGCGGTTCCATATTTTGAATTATTAATAATATATCGATATGTTTTTCTCTTACAATTTAATCGACTATGAAATCTTTCTTCTACTTCTTCTGCTGATTTTATAACTATTGATTTTTTTAGATTAGAATTTAACGCTATCGGAATCTTTTCAATTGGTATATTCGAATTTGTTTTAAAATTAGCTACTTGTCCAAGAGCATGAACACCAGCATCTGTTCTACCAGATGCTGTTAAATCTACTTCTTCACCTGTTATTCGCTGTATTGCTTTTTCAATTTCTCCTTGAATATTTAATTTGGTTGGTTGCTTTTGCCATCCATTAAATTCTTTTCCATCATATTCAATTACTAATTTGATATTTCTCACACTTCTATTTCCTTTCTATTTTATAAATAAAAGTCGCTATATATGCGACTTTTAATCTTTCTTTTCTTCCTCTTCTTTTGCTTTTTCTTCCTGTTTTTCTTTGCGTAATTTTTCTCTTATTTCTTTTAACTTGATTCTTCTTTCTCTTTTCTCTACTGCAAATCTCTTAGTTACCACATTGGTAATTAATATTTTTTTCAATGCATCTTCACTAACATCTGCAATCAATGTTCCATCTTTTGCAATAGAAATTTTTCCCGTTTCTTCAGAAACCACAACTACAATACTGTCAGATTCTTTAGATATACCAATAGCTGCTCTATGTCTTGTTCCTAATTCTTTTGCGATATCATTATCATCTGCAAGTGGTAAAACACAAGCCGCAGCTGCAATCTTATTTCCTGAAATAATAACTGCCCCATCATGTAATGGTGTCTTTGGTTCGAAGATATTAACCAATAACTGAGGAGATACATCTGCATTCATTGGTATTCCAGTAGCCACAACATCTTGTATTTTGATATCTCTTTCTATAACAATTAAAGCTCCTATTTTATTTTTGGATAATTCTACTGCTGCAATAACAATTTTATAAATATCTTCCTTTGTTTTTGTTGCTAAATCTTTATCAATCCCAAAAAATTTTGTAAATTTATTGGTTCCTAATTGTTCTAGACCTCTTCTTAACTCTGGCTGGAATATAACAATAATGGCAATCACTCCTAAATTCATGATTCCTGTTAAAATCCAATTTAAAATTTGCAAGTTAAATAATCCACTTAACCAAGTAATGACAATTAATAATACAATTCCCTTTATTAACTGCCATGCTCTAGATCCTTTTACAATTTTTAGAAAAGAATATATTAAAAAAATTACGATTGTTAAATCTATAATCAGTGTAATTAATTCAAATGGATTTTCTTGCAATGATTTTATATATCCTACTATATTATCCGTATAGAAATTCTCCCAATTCATTCCAAAATCAATTATCATATTTTTACCTCTTTTATTATATCATTAGTGAGTATATTAATGTTGAAGCTGTTGCAAGTACCATTAATAATGCTAAAACACCAGCCATTACTTTTACAAAAATCTGTCCTTTATCATATTTTTTTACCTTTTTAATTTGTTCTTGTCGTTTTTTCTCCTTTTTCATGCTCATCTTCCTTTCTTAAATTATATATATTATATCATAAATATTTTGTTTTTCAATTCTAAAAAAACTTATTTCAGACTACAGATTTTATTATATCATATTTTACATAATATATCAATCAATCTAATTATAAAAATATTAGGAAAGATATAACATAAATATAATATATTATTTCATAATTTCTAATATCATTTTAGGTCTTTCAATTTCTTGTTCTTCTATTTTTATCACTTCTAATAATTTCTTTTTTGCTTCTTCTAATTTTTCTTTTGAATTTGCATATATGGTGACTAACACATCTTCTTTTTCTACTTTATCAGAAACCTTTTTGTTTAATATAATTCCAACTGCATTATCAATACTGTCTTCTTTTCTAATTCTTCCTGCTCCTAAAGCACAGACAATCTTTCCCACTTCTTTTGCATTCATACTTTGAATATATCCACTTTTTTGACTATATACATTTTCTATATAACTTGCTTTTGGAAATTGATTTATATCTTTAATATATGAAGAATCTCCCCCTTGATTTTCTACCAATTGTATGAATTTCTCATATGCTTTTCCATTTTCAATATTCTTTAATAATCTTGCTGTATTTTCTTCAATATTTTCTCCTTTGCCTGCAAGTTTTACCATATAAGCACCTAGTTCTAATACCACATCTTTTACATCTTCTGGCATGTCACCTTTTAAAGATTGAATTGCTTCTATAACTTCTAAAGAATTTCCTACTGCATATCCCAATGGTTCATCCATATTGGTAAGTACACATACTGTTTCCTTATTTGCTAATCTTCCAATTTCAATCATTTCTTCTGCTAATTCTTCTGCCTTCTCTTTGGATTGCATAAAAGCTCCTGAACCACAAGTAACGTCTAATACAATTTTTTGTGCACCACTCGCAATTTTTTTGCTCATAATACTAGAAGCAATTAATGGAATACTTTCTACACAAGAAATACTATCTCTTAAACTATATATTTTTTTATCTGCTGGTGCTAAATTTAATGTCTGAGAAATCATGCTAATTCCTATTTTTTCCACATTTTGTACAAAATTGTGGATATTGATATCTGTTTGATACCCGGATATAGATTCTAATTTGTCAACAGTTCCTCCTGTAAACCCTAATCCTCTTCCAGACATTTTGGCTACTGGTACACCTAAAGATGCTACTAATGGCAATAGGATTAAAGATACTTTATCTCCTACGCCTCCTGTTGAATGTTTATCAACAATTACTTCATTTAAACTTGACAAATCTAGTTTTTCTCCTGAATTTGCCATTGCGATTGTTAAATCTGTTGTCTCTTGTTTTGTCATTCCATTTAAATAAATTGCCATAATTAATGCAGAAGCTTGATAATCTGCTATTTTATCATGTGTATACCCCTCTATAAAATATGTAATTTCTTCTTTTGATAATTCTTTTTTATCTCTCTTTTTTTCTATAATTTCTAGAATATTCATATATTTTCTCCTATACAAAATGTTTAATAAATGTTTTTCTATGTATTGGACATGGTCCATATTCCTTTAATGCTTCTATATGTTTGGCTGTTCCATATCCTTTATGATTCATAAAACCATATTGTGGATAAATTTCATCCCACTCACGCATAATTCTATCCCTTGTTACTTTTGCAATGATAGATGCAGCTGCTATATTATAACATTTAGCATCTCCTTTAATAATCGAATCATAAGGAATTCCTTTTGTGTTGATATGTGTTAAAGCATCTACTAATATTAAATTTGGTTTTACATCTAATTCTTCTACTACTTTTGTAACACCTTGTTTTGTTGCATTTAAAATATTAATGTCATCGATCACATCTTGTCCAATAATGGCAACTGAATAACTAATGGCCTCTTTTAAAATCACATCATATAGTTTTTCTCTTTTCTTCTCTGATACCTTTTTAGAATCATTTACCCCTTCTATCATAGAATCTTTTGGCATAATAACCCCTGCAACGACAACAGGACCAGCTAATGGTCCTCTTCCTGCTTCATCGATTCCACAAATATACTCAAATCCTTTATCATAAAGTTCTTTTTCCATACTTTTTAAATTCGTTAATCTTTCTAGTTCTTTTTCTTTTATTGTCTCCACACTTCTTTCCTTAGTTTTCTTATTTATTTCTTTTTATTATACATGCTTTACTTATAATTCTATCTGTTCTATATCTGTTAAAGAATATTTTCCTTGATATCCCATTGTATGATAAATCTCTGCCGTTGTGTCATTTATATTATATACAATAACATACCATCCTTCTTCATCATTAGATTCTACATCATTAATTCCCATTTTTTCTAAATTTTCTGTTGTCAATTTATACACATTTCCATTATCAATATCCTGTTGGCTAATACCAATATTCAATAATTCATCTATAATACTATCACCAGAAGTAACTAATGTACCTTTATCTTCACCATTTAATTCACTTTGTGCCTTTGCTTTCATTTCATCAGTAGCATTTTCAGGGTCTATCCCTAAATCAAAACTTGCATTTTCTACAAATTCTCTTGCCTTTGTTTCAACTAATAACATATTGGTTTTTAATCCTTCTAAATTGGCTTTCTGAATTGATTCTTTTCCTGTTTGAATCGTTATACTTGCTAAGATTATTAAAACAATGATTGTTATTGATAATACAACTAATGTTATCCCATTTTGATTATTTTGTTTCATTTGTTTTTCACCTCTATATTTCTATTATTTATCACAAATTCTTTTTTATTCTTTAATTTTTTATATTATATCTTTTTATCTGCTTTTTTTCAATAAAATTTGATGGAAAATCTTTTTTATTTTACATAGATTTTATATAATAGGCTTATAAAAATCCTATTTTCTTCACATAAAATTCACAAATATATTGTATTATATGTTCAGAATAGGTTAATATATATATAATTGTAGGAGGTAATATATATGGAAAATAATAATCAAGAAAATGAAGCAAACCATTCAAAATTCAAAACTGTTTCAAATCCAGGAAACTATAAAGCAGTTTATGAAATTGATGATAAACCTAAAAAGAAATCAAACTTTGGAAGAAATGTTGTTTTACCATTCTTTAGTGGAATTGTTGGTTGTGCAGTTGTACTAGGAACTTGTTTTGGTGTTCCAACAATCAGAAATCAAATTATGGGAAATACAAATTCTAATACATCTAATAGTTCTTCTAATGCACAAGCAACAGGATATGTTGATCAAGTTTCTTTATCTAACTATTCTGATACAGCTGTATATGCAGCTAATAAAATTTTACCATCAATTGTTGGTATTCAAATTGAATATAATGTAACATCTATGTTCTCTATTTTTGGGGGAAATCAAACATCTACTGCTACTGCAACAGGTTCAGGTATTATTATTAGTGATGATGGATATATTTTAACAAATAACCATGTTGTTTCTTCTAGTGAAGCTGAAGCATATTATCAAGTATCAGAAGCAACAAAAATTACTGTTACTTTATTTAATGATGATACACCATATGAAGCAACAATTGTTGGTACTGATGAAGAAACAGACTTAGCTGTTATAAAAATTGATGCAACTGGTCTAACACAAGCAGAATTTGCTGATTCAGATTCTATTAAAGTAGGTGAATTTGCAATGGCTGTTGGTAGTCCTTTAGGTTTACAAAGTACAATTACATGTGGTGTTGTTAGTGCTGTTAACAGAGAAGTTACCGATTCAGATGGTAAAACTTATACTTTAATCCAAACAGATGCAGCTATTAATGCTGGTAATAGTGGTGGTGCTTTAGTAAACAGTGAGGGAAAAGTTATTGGTGTTAATACTTTGAAACTAACAGGTAATGATGTTGAAGGTATGGGATTTGCTATACCAATTAACTCAACAACAGATATTACTTCTCAATTAATTCAGTATAGCAAGGTAAGAAGACCATATATTGGTGTTACAGGAATGGACCTAGATGCAGAAACAGCTGAAAAAAATAATTTAGTAGAAGGTATTTATGTAAAAGATGTTGAAACATTTTCTGCTGCAGAAAAAGCTGGTGTAAAAATTGGTGATGTTATTGTAAAAGCAGACGGAAAAGATATTAAAACAATGGATGAATTAAATGAAATCAAAAATTCGCATAGTATTGGTGATGAAATGACAATTACCGTTAATAGGGATGGTCAAGAAAAAGATTTAACTATTACATTAGGTGAACAGCCTTAGTTAAACTTTTACTTAGAAGCTTAGAAAATGTTTTCTGTAAAACGTTTTCTAAGCTTTATTATTTATCTTACAAATTCTTAATGATTACTTCTTTTTCACTTTTAGTTCACAAAATGGACAAATTTGCAGTTTATAATACAAACATAATCAGTAATCGATTACTGATTTAAATAAAAAAACATCCCCTTTTATTTTCAAAAAAAGAGAAGCTTCAAAGCTTCTCTCTTTTTTATCTAATTGAAAATGTTTCTGTCCGGATAAAATTATACAATTACTAAATCCATTTCACTTGTTATATTTTCATTTCCATAAGCATATATAATATAAATATTTCCATCTTTTACAAAAAATTCTTGTGAGTTTTCTATTTTATACATTTCATCTTCTGGATTTCTTTCAAAGACACTATATCCTAAACTTCTTAAGTCTTCTACTCTTTGATGTTCTGATTCTATTTCTTGATTTATTTTATTTTGCACATCATTGGTATTTAATTGCTTTAAATTTATCATCTCTTCTAATGTTATTTCTTTATTATTTCTCAAATCATAATTGAATGTTTGAATAATTAGTCTTTGTGCACTTGATCCTTCTTTTAAGTTAGCTCTAATAATTAAAGATAAAATATCATTTTCTATGGTTGCTTCATATTGAAGTGTATAAATAATATTTTCATTTTCTGTTTGTAATGTGCTTTCTGCTTTTTCTTCATAAGTTTGTTTAATTTCCTCATTATATGCTGCTATTGTTTCATTTTCAATATTAATATATGGAATATTGATATTCATATCATAACTATTTTTTTTGCTTTCATCTTTTGTATAATATGTATATATTATATCTTGTTCTTCATCTATTTTTTTTATATTTACATCTGTTGTATATCCTTCCAATTGATTTTGAAATACATCATCAAAATTAGAAACTAATAATTGATACTCTTCATCTGCTTGTGTCAAAGTCGAACCACCAATTGTAATTAATCTATCTAATTCATCACTTCCATAATAAATTGATAGTCCTGTTATAATAATGGCTATAATGCAAGTAATTATAGAAACTGTATATATGATAACAGATTTAACACTAACCTTTGCTTTCTTTGGTAAATTTACATTCATATGAATACCTCTTATATTATAATCTTATTTTATTATAGCATTTTCATACAAATATTTCAACATGAAAATGATTAAATTTATTGACTATTCGTGGAATTTGGGGTATGATATATATTGTATATTTATATAGAAATGAGGAATTTAAAGTATGTTATGTTCAGAATGTAATAAAAACCCAGCTATCCTTTTTTATAAAAAAATAGAAAATGGTAAAGAATCTTTAGAAGGGTATTGTTATGATTGTGCAAAAGCAAAAGGCATTAACCCTAATGAAGTATTATATAGACAAAATGAAATTTTATCTAAAGACAATGTAAATTTAAATGATATGACAAAACAATTTGAGACCATTTTTAAAGATTTAGCTGAAAATATTAATTTAGAAGACATTGAAAATATCGATGGTGCCATCACTTTTGAAAATAATGGTGATGACAATGGAGATGGTTCTGGTAAAGTATCAGGAGCAGCCATTCCATTAAGTTCATTATTCTCTAATATGTTTGGAAATTCAAATAATAATAATGCTAATAATGAACAAGAATTAAATAATGGTAGAAAAAAAGTAAAAGTAGAGAAAAAGAAAAATACAAAACAAAATAAAAAGAAAAAATTCTTAGATACTTATGGTACCAATTTAACCGCAAAAGCAAAAAATAACCAATTAGATATCGTTATTGGAAGAGATACTGAAATTAAAAGAATTATCCAAATTTTAAATAGACGTTCTAAAAATAATCCTTGCTTAATTGGTGAACCAGGTGTTGGTAAAACAGCTATCGCTCAAGGATTAGCGATTCGAATTGCCAATCAAAATGTACCTGCAAAATTATTAAACAAAGAAGTATATCTTTTAGATATGACAGCTGTTATTGCAGGAACACAATTTAGAGGACAATTCGAATCTAGAATGAAAGGAATCATTGATGAATGTAAAGAATATGGAAATATCATTCTAGTGATTGATGAAATCCATAATATTATTGGTGCTGGTGATGGTGAACATTCTATGAATGCTGCTAACATCTTAAAACCAGCGCTTTCCAATGGTGAAATCCAATTAATTGGTACAACTACTTTGAAAGAATACAGAAAATATATTGAAAAGGACTCTGCTTTAGAAAGAAGATTCCAACAAGTTTTAGTAGAAGAACCAAATATTGATGATTCTATTGGAATTTTGGAAGGTATTAAAAAATATTATGAAGAATATCATAAAGTAAAAATTTCTTTAGATGTCATTAAACAAGCAGTTATCATGTCTGAAAAATATATTCATGATAGATTTTTACCAGATAAAGCAATTGATATTTTAGATGAAGCTTGTTCAAGAATTAATTTAGAGAATAAAGAATTATTTACTTTAGAAAAATTAAAACAAGAATTAGAACAAGTCCAAGCAGAAAAAGAAGAAGTCATTGCTGCTGATTCTACAGAAGATTATCAAAGAGCAGCTGATTTAAAAACCCGTGAGTGTCAATTAATTGAACAAATTGATAAACTAAATGAAACGATGAAACCTAGACAATTAACAGTTCAAGATATCGCCAATGTTATTGAAAGTTGGACAAAAATACCTGTACAAAAAATTACAGAAGCAGAAACACAAAAATTATTAAACTTAGAAAACAATCTTCATAAGAGAATTATTGGTCAAGATGAAGCTGTAAGTGCTGTAGCAAGAGCTATTCGTAGAAATAGAGCAGGTTTAAAATCAACCAAAAGACCACCTTCATTTATCTTTGTTGGTCCTACTGGTGTTGGTAAAACAGAACTTGCCAAAAGTTTAGCTTACGAAATGTTTGGATCTGAAGATTCTATTATTAGAATTGATATGTCAGAATATATGGAGAGTCACTCTACTTCTAAATTAATTGGTGCACCTCCAGGATATGTTGGTTATGATGATGCAGGACAATTAACTGATAAAGTTAAGAGAAAACCATATTCTATTATTTTATTAGATGAAATTGAAAAAGCACATCCAGATGTATTTAATATTTTATTACAAGTATTAGATGATGGAATCTTAACAGATAGCCAAGGAAATTCTGTTAGTTTCTCAAATACGATTATCATTATGACATCAAATGCAGGTTCTAACTTAAACAATAATTCTATTGGATTTGGAAACTCTATGATCAATAAAAATAAAATTATGGATAGTCTAAAAGATGTCTTTAGACCTGAATTCTTAAATAGAGTTGATGAAATTGTTACATTTGACCCATTAACGAATGAACAATTATTGCAAATTGTTGATTTAATGTTAAATGATACAGTCAAAGCTTTGTCAGATAAAGATATCAAAATGAATATTACAAAATCTGCTAAGAATTATATCTTAGAAAAAGGCACAGATATTAAATTTGGTGCTAGACCATTAAGAAGAGCTATTCAAAGATATGTTGAAGATGAATTATCTGAAATGATATTGAAACAAGAATTATTAGATGGACAAACTGTCAATATTGATTTTGTCAATGGAAATTTAAAATTTGAAGTAAAATAGGAGATTTTTATGTTAAAACATGTACCAAACGCACTAACCATTATTCGATTTTTATTAATACCAGTTATTGTAATCAGCATTTTTAATGGAGATTATATCATTGCTTTTATCTTCTTCACAGTATCTGGTATCACAGATATTGCTGATGGATGTATTGCAAGGAAATTTAATTTAATATCAAACTTTGGAAAATTAATGGATCCTTTGGCAGATAAATTAACGCAAATTGCAACAATTGCTTCATTAACTTTAATCCATATTATTCCTATTTGGATATTAGCAGTTGTATTATTAAAAGAATTAATTATGATTGCAGGCGCATCTTTCCTTTATGGTAAAGATGTAGTGGTATATAGCAAATGGTATGGAAAGTTGGCAACCGTTCTTTTCTATGTTGCTATTGTATTTTCATTATTAATTAATCAATTTGAATTACCATCTATATGGTCTAATTTAGATTTGTGGTTATTCTGTTTAGCTTTATTTGCTACTGTATTTTCTTTATTGATGTATATTAAAGATGTTTATAAAAAAGGATTTATTGATAAAGATGATTTGAAAAAAGAAGTTACCATTGATAAAAAAGAAAAGAAAAAAATCTGATACGCCTACGGTGACGTATCAGATTTTTTTTTGTTTATTAACATATAAGTGATAATACTACCACTTATAATCATCCCAACTTCAATTGTCAGAATGATTATTCCTGAAAGTCCCAGGCATCCACGTCTTATTAGATTAATTACAAATCCCCCTTTGGGCTTGGTCTGCTACTACTGGTTACTTCTCACTTACATAATTAAATCAAACTGAAATTATCGTTTCACTCGTAATCTTCTATTAGTTGATTTAATTCCACTCTTCCATTTGCTTCAATACCATTTTGTAATTCAATTCTATCTGTTTCTGTTAAAAATTCTGTTGCAATATCCGTTTCTTCTACTAATTCTTCTGTATCTCCTGTTTTTAGATATACAACCACTTTTCCATCTTTTTCTCTTAAGACATAATGTTCTCCACATTCACTATCAAAGTCTCTATATAATATAATTTGATTTCGCGAGAATTCTTCAATTGTCCATCCTTGATATTGTTCTTGTAAATCCTCTTCTGTTTTATTAACTAATTCAGTTGGAACACTAGCATATTGTTCAATCGTATGCCCACAATCATTATAATGTCTTCTAAATATAATGGAACAATTGGGAGATATTTTTTCTCCTTCTGAGCTTGTCTCCTCTACTAATGTATTACTTTGTACCATTTCTTCATATTCATCTGTACATTCATCATATATTTCTTCTTGATTTTGTTCTGCTATTTCTGTTTCCTTTTCTTCTCCTGAAAAATTATTTATTAAAATAGCACCAATGACGATTCCTAAAATAAATAATACAATAATAGCTGAAATGATTATACTTTTTTTCATTTTCTTACATTCCTTTCCAAAGATAAAATTGATTCTTAAAGTTCTTATCATTTTCAATTTTACCTTTTCTCACCTTTTATAGTATTATTTACCTTTTTTTCTCCTTTATACATTTTCTTGTATTTTTTAACAATAAAGACATACAAAAGTTGCCAAAATGCCACGTCCCATTTGGCAATTTTCAGTCTCCTATAAACTTTTTCACATGAATTCTACTTCTATGATTAACACTTATACTAATCTCTCCATTTTCATCTGTTCTAAAAATCTGCATACCGAAATGATTGTAACCTTTCAAGAACAACATTGCTTGGGTGTCCAAACATGTTATTTTCTCCTACACCAATAATAGCTATCTTACTATTTACCGTTTTTAAGAACTCTTCTGTTGATGAACTTTTAGACCCATGATGAGCAACTTTTAATATAGTTGCCTTTAAACTATCTAAGTTGTCACTATATACGCTTAACATTTTCTTTTCTGCCACTTCTTCTATATCCCCAGTAAATAGCATACTAAAACTTTTATATTGTAATTTCATCACCATAGCATTATTGTTTAACATATTTTCTTCTATTTGCTTTTCACTTGGCCATAATATATGGAAAGTAACATCTCCTATTGTCACTTTGTCACCCATCTTTACTTCTTGTACGTTTAAATTCTTTTGTGTCACAATTTCTAAAAATGCTTCATAATTATCACTTGTTTCTCCCTGTTTACTAATAAATATTTGTCCTACTTTCAATTCTTCTAATAGAGATAATATTCCACCTACATGGTCTTGGTCAAAATGAGAAATAAATACATAATCTAACTTTGTATATCCTTTGTCCAATAAATAAGGTATTAATGTATCTTTTCCAACATCAAATGTACTTGAAGTACTTCCTCCTCCATCAATTAAAATGGTCTTACGATTTGGTGTGATGATCAAACTAGAATCTCCTTGTCCTACATCTAAGAAATGAATTTCTAAATCTTTAGGAAATTGATAAATTTCTATTAAAAAAACGATTAATAAAATTACTTTATAAATTCTTATAATAAAAGCTTTTACATTCTTTTCTTGGAAAATTCTCTGATATATTTTCTTTGTTTTCTTCTTTTTCTCATATAATTTGTATTTCATCAATGCAATTAGATTTTTTATTCTTCTTTCTGTACCATTTAAATATTTACTAGTATAAATGACATATATTTGATTACCTGCCAATATGCCAATATAATAGATAAAGATAAATAAAATGCTTGGTGTGGGTACATATATTTTCGAAAATGGTAAATTCGCTAAATTGGAAATTTGTATTAAGATTTTTATACCAAATGATAAAAAAATATAAATAAACTGTGAAATTTGTAAGTGAATAAATGTACTGAAGATAAAAATAATGGATAAAAACATAATGGGACCAATCATGATACTGACTAAAATATTGGTTATCACAAAATAAATTCCAATCATATTAAAATGATAAAGCATAATCGGAAGAATCATCAATTGGGCAGAAAGTGTAACAGATATCATGTCTTTTAGTTTCTCTATTATTTTAGAAATTCGTTTACTTCTTTTTATTCGTATATTATTTCTTATCCATTTTATATTATCCAAATACTGCCTTATATTTTTATTGAATAAAATAATCCCTATCGTACCTAAGTAAGATAATTGTAATCCAACACCTGTAATTGCATATGGATTTTGTATTAGGATGATTCCTAAGGAAATAGCAATCGATGTCCATATATCATTTTTTCTATACACTAAAAAAGCGAATATATTCATCATTCCCATGATTCCCGCTCTTACAATCGAGCTTGTAAATCCTGTTATACTCATATAAAATACTAATCCAAAGATAATCACATATTTTACAGGTCTTTTTCCTAGCAACTTCTTAAAAATAACTTCTATTCCAATAACAATATAGACAATATGCATGCCAGATACTGCTAACACATGAGAAATATTGGCAATTTGAAATTTTTCTTTTAACTCTTCTTCTAAAGTTGTTGTATCTCCTAAGATTAGTCCTTTTACAATTTGTGCTTCTTCTTTTTCTAATATATTTTCAATATTCTTTGTAATTGCTAATTTGATTGTGTTTATACTTTTTGCAATCCAATTTACATTATCAGAAGATATTTTTTGATAATTTTCAACCTTTAAAGTACCATATATATGAATGGATTTTAAATATAGTTGATAATCAAATCCACCTGTATTTCTTTGTTCGCTTCCTTTTCGAAACTCTCCTTGCAAAAATACTTTGTCACCATATTCAAATTGAATATCTTTTTTTACTTCAATATAGATTTGCGTAGAGTAATATTTATTAGATGAATTCACTGTTAATACCTTTAGTTTATATCGATTTTTATATTCTCTTTCTTCCTGATTACTGATAATAATCCCTTCTACTGTTATATTTTCCTCAGGATATAAATTTTCATAGCGTTTTTCTTGGAATATAAGAATTGTATTAGAAATTATCGAACTAATAATGATTAAAAAAATAACTTGTTTTGTGAAAATTAATTTGATATATCGAATATATCGATAACTAGATAAAATATGAAATTTTTTATGTTTTTTACTTTTAAAACATTTTTTTAAGCCATAAAAGAAAGCTATTAGGATATATAAAAGGACTATACTAAAATTTAAGTATAGCCCCCATATAATTCCAATGATATATCCTATAACGATAATGATAATTGGTCTTTTCAAATTTGTTATCATTCCTTTTCATTATAGTATTCTTCTTGCACCTACATAATTATTATTATAATATCCTGTACTTAAAGAATCAATTCTAACTCCTGTTGATGGAGTTGATGCGTGGATAATCTGTCCTCCACCGATATATATTGCAACATGATTAATTCCAGATTTACCAAACATAACTAAGTCACCTGGTTGTAAGTTTGCTCTACTAACAGCAACACCATTGCTATATTGTCCTGCAGCTGTTCTATTTAAAGATATTCCATATTGTTTAAATATGTATGAAGTAAATCCTGAACAGTCAAATCCTGTGCTAGGTGAACTTCCTCCATAAGTATATTTATATCCTAAATATTGTTTTGCTGTTGCAACAATTGCTGAACCGTTACCAGATGCTGGTACAGTTGTTGTTTGTGCTGTTGTTGTTTGACTTGTTGTTTTTGTGCTTGTATTTGTACTACTTGTTCTTCTAGAAGTGCTTTGGCTTCTTGATGTTTCTTGTTTACTGTTTGATAATAATGAAGTTGAAATATATCCTTCTACATTATTAACCATTACTTTACTCCAGCCATTTTCTTCACTATAAACTTGAACTTCTGTATTTAATGCTACAGTTGTTACAATTGTACTAGAAGTATTTGCTTCTTGTCTTACGTTAACAGTTGTAGAATTTACATATTGTGTTTTGATTGGTGTTTCTTGAGCTGGTTCTTCTGGCACTTCTTCTACAGTTTCTTCCACAGGCTCATCTTTCTTTAATTTATCTTTTCTTAACCAACCTTTTGTTGTTTGTGTTTCTACACATGCCCATCCATTCATGATTTCTGTAACAGTAACAGTTTCATCTGTTTTTAATTCTATCACATCTGTTGCATTAATTGATGGTATTAATTTTAGTCTTGTATCCTCTGAAATTTTGTATTCTCCTAATGTTATTTCTTCTGTACTGTCTGTTTCAGTACCTTCTTCTGTCGTATTTTCTGTTGCCACATTGTTTTCTTGTGTACTATTTTCACTTATTTGATTATTATCTTCTGTAGGTTCTGGATTTGAATTTACTGTAACTAGCTCTTTACTTACATATCCTGTAATATTATTATATGTAACTTGATACCAGTCACCTTCTTCTCCAACGATTTCGACTTCTTGATTCAAAGTAATTTGTTCCAAGATTGTACTCTCAGCATCTGCTGTCTCCCTTAAATTAGCAACATCTACGTTGATTGTTCCAGTATTTGCTGCTAAGCTGATATTTATAAAAAGCAAACTAGCTAATGATATAATTGCCATAATAAAGATGCTTTTTATATTCATTTTACTTTTCATTGTAATCCTTCTCCTTAAATATTTTATATTTTAAAAAAAGTAGTACCAGAATAGTATACTATAAATCTAAAAAAAAGTCAAATTTTTGACTTTTTTCCAAAATTTACTAATTTACACTTCGATTCTTATTTATCTAATTCTAGAGTTTAGCGTTTTCATACTACTTGATTTTTTATCAATAGCTTTACCATATTATAAATGAATCTTTGTTTTTCCAGATTACATTTAATAATTAATTCATATAATTCTTTATCCATATATCTTATTATATGATCACTTTTTTCATTTAGAACATCATACATAGAAATATTTAAAAAATCACATATTTTCATAAATGTTTTTAAATCTATTTTCGTTTTCCCATTTTCTAGTTTGCTTATATAATTCATAGATATTCCTAAGAAATCTGACATTTCTTTTTGTGTAATTTTATTTTCTATTCTTGTTGCTTGTATTCTTTTACCAATATTAGAAAAATCCATGTTCATATTATCACTTCTCCTTTATTGGTAAATATAACATTATGAGTTTTATTTGTCAATACATTTTTTTTACATAATAGTAAAAATTAATTTTCAATACTTTTAAATGCATACATATTATTTACAACCTTGTCATATGGTGCTGGATTTTCTAACTCTCCAGCCAATGTCATGACTTCTTGAAGTCTATTAAAACTTTCTTCTTCTAATACCGGTGTTTCATTCCATGCATCTATATCTTTATATGTTTGTATTGCTTCTGTTAACATTTCAATACTTGTATCTGGGAAAAAGTCCTGTATAACAGTTGCAATTTCTTCTGCTGTATGTTCCTTTACCCAAACTTGCCCTTTATAAATCGCATCTGTAAAATTTTGAATCAATTCTTCATTTGCTTCAATATAACTTTTTTTCGCAAAATATGCTGTATATGGTATTTCTCCTGCCTCTTCTCCAACTGATGCCACAACATATCCTTTTCCTTCTTGTTCTGTTAAAGAAGCTGTTGGTTCAAATAAAGTTACATAGTCAGCGTTTCCAGCTGCAAAGGCACCTGCCATTAGGTCAAATTTGATGCTGTCATCTAATACCACATCTGTTTCTGGATTAATTCCATTCTTTTTTAAGACATATTCTAATGTCATATATGGTACGCCACCTTTTCTTCCTGGAATAACTGTTTTACCTTTTAAATTTTCCCAACTAAAATTTTCTTCATTTGTTCTAGACACTAATAATGATCCATCTTTTTTCGTTAATTGTGCAAATACTTCTGTATAATCTTCTTTTCCCTCATTATATACATAAATAGATGCTTCTGGACCTGCAAATCCAATTTCTACTTGATTTGCCAATACACTTGTCATAACCGCATCTGCTCCTTGACCAGTAGATAATTCAATTTCTAATCCTTTTTCTTCAAAATATCCATTATTGATTGCTACATATTGTGGTGCATAAAAAACAGAACGTGTTACCTCACTAACATTAATGATTTGTAAAGTATTTTGATAATTTCCCTTTTGGGATTTTATAGCGACAACAGCAATAACAATTGCTATGAGTACAATGATTACCACTAGCGCAATTTTTCCTTTTTTACTCATTTTCACACCTCCTTAATTTTCTCCCTATATTTTATGTTGTCTGTCAAAATATGTGAAATATATAACCCTTCTAAAAAAAAGAACTACTATTTATAATAGTAATTCCTTACTTATTACTGAAATTTTTTAGATTTCAATATGATTTTTTCTAATAATAATACAGCTAAATACATAAGTCCTGCCACAACACCAAGTATAATCACACTTGCCATAACCAAATCCAATTTAAATACTTGCCCTCCATATACAATCAAATATCCTAAACCTGCTTTAGATATTAAGAACTCTCCAGAAATAACACCTACTAAAGAAAGTCCGATATTTACTTTTAAAGAATTGATAAAAGTAGAAATATTGGCTGGTATAACAATCTTAGTCAATATTTGAAATTTAGTAGCTTTAAATGTTTTTGCCATTTTAATCAGATCTTTATCTGTCTTGATAAATCCATTTAGATTTTCTAATATAGTAACAACCAATGAAATCGCAACTGCCATAACAATAATAGCTGATGTTCCTGCTCCTACCCAAATAATGATAACAGGTCCTAAAGCAACCTTTGGTAAACTATTTAACACAACTAAATAGGGTTCTAGTACATCTGAAAGAAATCTAGACCACCATAACATAATAGCAATGATGGTTCCTAAAATTGTTCCTATCAAAAATCCAACAACAGTTTCATATACAGTTACTTTAATATGCATTAACAAATCATTTGAGCCTAAATTGGTTAGCGTTTCCCATATTCTACTTGGCTGACTCATAATAAAACTATCAATTACATTCATATTCGCTAATATTTCCCATATAGCTAAAAATCCGATTAATATTGCTACCTGTGTTATAAATACCAGTATTTTTCTTTTTCGATTATGTTTGATATATTGTTTTCTTTCTTGTGATAAAGAATTATTCATCAACCCCCAGCTCCTTCCATAAAGTATTAAAATATCCACTAAATTTTGGACTTTCTCTTACATTGATAGGATTTCTATTTTCCATCTCAAAATC
This sequence comes from uncultured Eubacteriales bacterium, assembly GCA_949288095.1. Lineage (GTDB taxonomy): Bacteria > Bacillota > Clostridia > TANB77 > CAG-508 > CAG-269. Next base: position 20,133 of record CASEIX010000023.1, on the reverse strand, counting down.
AATTGTATAAATGTCTTTTACTCTTCCTGGTCTTTTTGTTAATACCACCACTCTATCAGACATACTAATAGCCTCTGAAATATCATGTGTGACAATAATAGCCGTCATATTTTCTTTTCTTAATATCGAATAAATATCATTTGTGACCATGATTCTTGTTTGATAATCTAATGCTGAAAATGCCTCATCTAGTAATAGAATTTTAGGTTTTGTTGCTAAAGTTCTAATTAAAGCTGCTCTTTGTCTCATTCCTCCAGATAATTCTGATGGATATTTATCTTTAAAGTCATAAAGATTATATTTTTTTAATAAATTTTCTACATAATTTTTACTTTTTTCATTTAGTTTTCCTTTTAGTTCTAGTCCCAATATACTATTACTCCATATGTTTCTCCATTCTAATAGGCAATCTTTTTGTAGCATATATCCCACATCTTCTGAAATTCCTTCTACTTTTTTATTATCTATGTAGATTTCTCCTTTTGTCTTTTTTTCTAACCCACTAATAATAGATAGTAAAGTAGATTTTCCACATCCACTAGGACCTATAATAGATACAAATTCTCCTTCTTTTACTCTAAAATGAATATTATCTAGTGCTAAAATTTCCCCTTCTTTACTTTGATAGGTTTTACAAATATTTTTTATTTCTAATATGGTTTTCATCTAGTTTCATTCCTTTCTAATCTTTTGATATATCTGTCATTTATTTTGTCATTAATATATTTTATGTAAAAAAAATAGAGATGGTGTATTATTGCAGTATAACAACTGAATCCTAGATATATCATAATTATTTTTGAAATACCGCGTAAGCGACCAAACGAGCGATAGCAAGTGCGATTGGAGCAACCAACGATTATTTGTATTTAGTGGTTGCGACACACAAGGTGTAAAAAAATAATTATGATATATCTAGGATTCAATTGTAATAAATGTATTTTAATTTTCTATATATATTAAATCCTCTAATATGGTATTTTTCATATTAGGATATCTTAAAAATTTTGTTAAATTGATTATATTGTACTTTAATTCTAGTATATGATGATCATAAGTTGTCATCTGAAAGCATTGTTTCATTGTTTTTCCATAATGATACATATTGTCTTTAACATATATCACAATAGGAATGATACTTATATTTTTGATATTTTTTTGCTTACAATTTTGAATGATTTTGATACATTCTTGTAAAACAACATATGGTAAATCAACCAAAATCTCTTGTTGATACATAATCATATAAAAAATTTGTCTATCCAAATGCTTATATATGATTCTTATACCTTTCTGACTTTTATAGAAATCCATATATACTAATTTTTCTTTTTCTATTTTTTCATGACAATTTGAAAAAGAATTAATAAAAACACAGATTCTCTCTTCATCTTTAAATAAATACTCTATAATACTTTTAAATTTTGTGTCCAAATCCTTTCCGATTAAAACACTATATTTTTCACTTTCTTCTTGTAAATCTAAATAATCTTTTTGTTTGATATTGTGAATACACTGAATATAGTTTTTATAGGTAAACTGATATATGACCTATCGCCTCCTTACAAAATAAATTTTAAACTGATTCTTGAAAATTTTTTTGATATTAAAATATATGATAAAATTTAGAATAAAATATATAAATTAAATTATGTATATTAAATCACAAAACACAGAAAAACACAAGCAAATCTTGTGTTTTAATCTTGTAATATTTTTTTCACTTCTTCTTTCGACAAATATCTCCATTTTCCGAGTTCTATATCTTTTACATCAATACCTGCAATTGCACTTCTATGTAAAGCAAGCACTTTGTGTCCAATCGCTTCACACATTTTCCTCACTTGTCTGTTTTTTCCCTCATGGATAATAATTTCTAATCTTGTGGTTTGTTTTTCCTCATCAGTCTTTAATATCTTTACTTTAGCAGGCTTTGTAATATACCCTCCAATATCTACGCCTGCTCTCAAAGCTTCTACTTTTTCTTTACTAATAATTCCTTTTAATGTAACTGTATAAGTTTTGTTAATCTCATGCTTTGGATGTGTGACTTTATATACAAAGTCTCCATCATTTGTAAGGATTAAAGCTCCTGATGTATACATGTCTAATCTTCCTACTGGTACTAATCTTTCTTTTACTTTTACTAAGTCCAAAACAGAATCACGGTCAAATTGATCTTTTACAGTTGTTACATATCCAATTGGTTTATTTAATAAAATATATATTTTTTTATTTTCTATTTGTACAATTTTTCCCTCATACATTACTTTATCTTTTCCAGGTTGTACTTTTGTTCCCAATTCTGTTACTACTTTTCCATTTACTTGAACTTTTCCTTGTAAGATGAGTTCTTCTGCTTTTCTTCTTGAGGCGATTCCTGCTTCTGCTAGATATTTCTGTAATCGTATTTCTTCCAACAGATATTCTCCCTTCTAAATTTATAAACTATATAAATGCATTATTTTAATTTTAAAATTATCTTTTTCTATTTTCTAAGTCTTTTAATATATTTTCAAAATATTCTGGTAGTTTTGCTTCTAAATGCATCTTTTCTCCAGTTATTGGATGAGTAAATTCTAAACTTTTCGCATGTAAACATTGTCCTTTTATATTCCATTCATTTTTTCCATTTGAATACACTTCATCTCCAACAATCGGATATCCAATTTGTGATAAATGCACCCTAATTTGATGCGTTCTTCCTGTTTCTATATTTACTTGTAATAATGTATATTTATCATATCTTTGTAATACTTTAAAATGTGTAATCGCTTCTTTTCCTTTTTTGGTAACTGCCATTTTCTTTCTATCTTTTTCACTTCTTCCAATTGGCATATTAATGGTTGCTTCGTTTTCTTTGACAATTCCTCTTACCAAAGCGATATATGTCTTTTTGACTTTATGATCTTTTATTTGTTCACTTAAATTTATATGTGCTTTATCATTTTTTGCCACAATAATAATTCCTGATGTGTCTTTGTCTAATCTATGCACAATTCCTGGTCTAATTTCTCCTCCGATTCCTGATAAAGAATCTTTACAAATTGCCATTATAGCATTTACTAATGTTCCATCTAGATTTCCAGTTGCAGGATGCACTACCATTCCTTTGGGTTTATTTACTACAATGATATCATTATCTTCATAAATAATATCTAGAGGAATATCTTGTGCTTTTAAAGATACTTCTACTGGTACTTCTTCTTCTACTTCGATTTTATCTCCTACTTGTACTTTATAAGATGGTTTTATAATTTTACCATTTACCAATACTTTTCCATTGGTTATCAATCTTTGTATTGCTACTCTTGATGTATCTTCAAGCTTTTCTGATAAATATGCATCAATTCTTTTGTTTTCATTTTCTACTTCAAAATACTTCATGTATTGTTCTATCCTTTCTTTCATTTATGAATTGGCATTATCATTATTTTCTGTCTTTCTTTTCTTATCTGTCTTTGGTTTCTTTTTTGATAATTCTTTTGCAGAAAAAGAAGCAAATATAGCAACAAAGGAAACCCAACCAATTAAGATACAAACATCAGCTATATTAAATGCTGGAAAATTTCCAATGTGAATAAATTCTACAACACTTCCTCTACATAGTCTATCAATGATGTTACTAACGCCTCCTGCAAAAGCAAAACTTAACAATATTTTTATTTTTTTCGTTATAAATTGATTATCACTTTTTATAATACCTAAAATAATCCCCACAATAACTAAATTGGTTAATATGGTCACCCCTCTAGAAGTTTCATCATACATACCATTTCGTATTTCTGCTGGTTTTAATACAATTTTGTCAGCTATCAATGTGATTTCTCCATAATGTACCACAAGAACTTTAGATAACTGATCTATAAATATGATAATAAATATCATGACAGCTAGCATAAGATAAAGTTTTTTCAATTTTTTCTTTTCTTCTTTTCTCATAAATACCTCTCTTATTTTATGCATTTAATCTCTCGTATATTGTAAAGTAATCATCTTCGTATAACTCTTTATAGTTTGGATCCTTTGTTTCTTTTATAATCATATTCATTTTTGAATTTTTATAAGTAATCACATGTGTAATATCATATTTTTCGAAAGTATCTTCATAAAATTCTCCTATACTAGATGTATTGATAAAATCCATGAAAATATCCTCTTTTTTGCCACTAAATTCTGGTGCATATAAATCTGCTCTAGAGTCAATAAATACTGGAATTCCTCTATATATCATATAGCTACCATAATTATATTCATTATAAAATCTAGCTTTTCCCAAATCTATATTTTCTAATATATAATCACATGCTTGAACTGGATAAGAAGATTCATCTATATATTCATCATTTTGTTTTGGTTCATAAAAATGATAACTTAAGGCTAACATAACAACAATCATGATGATATATCCTACTTTACCTGCAATCATTTGTGTCAATCTTTCTAATCCGTTTTTTGTATATATCTCAAATAATCCACATATCATTTTGTTAACCACTAATACACCTATTAAGCAAAACATGGTAATTTGTCTTCTTGACGCCAACATCAAAAAGCATAAACCACCTATCATAAATAAGTCACTAAGTTTAATTTTAGTTTTTGTAAAAGTTAAGATTGCTAAAATGACTACAATTGCTGATAAAGCTTCTGTTTCATCAATAATGGTCATTGGTAAATGTTCATTAATATTTTGTGTTGTGTTTCCTTCCATCGTTTTAACTAAATACGTATATGGTGTGTCTCCTAATGGTGTTAATAATCCTGTAAACGCACATATAATCATAACCAATATTAACCATTTTACATTTGGATTTTTAGTAAATCTAATTTTATATGGATTTTTTAGTTCTTCTTCTCTTTTTACTTTTATTTTCTCATTTTTTGTAATAATATCTTTTAATTTTTCTTCTAATGCCAATTTTTTATCAACATGTTTTCCTGATTTTGTTAATAACTTAATTCTAAAATTTAAGATTTTTATATTTATTTTTCTGTATATGGTAACTTCTGCTATTAATGCAAGTAAATATTCAGCTATATATGGTAAGAATAATACAAATATAAATGGCCAAACAGCTGCATGTAAATTAGCAATTAAAGTTGAAATCAATACTAATCCAACAGCATATCGGATTTTTTTATTTTTCAAAAACATTTCTATGCAATAGATAATCCATACAAATAAAATAAAAGTTAATAATTGTGCTCTTGCTGCAATATATCCTCTTATAATATAGATAACAATTGCTGTTAATATAAATGAAACCAATTGATTTTTAGCGATTTTTGTATTAACAATATATATGGAAATACCTAGTATAACCGTTAATATACAAGTTGTTACATAAATTCCTGTCATACCAAATCCTGCATATATATAATATGTTATTAAATCATATAACCAATGTGGATAGGTATAAGCCAAATCTTCATGCCAAGAAAAATGATCTTGCATATCAATTCCTGTTTTGGTTATTTGTTCTCCTATTTTTATCGTATAGAATGTATCATTTTGTAATGTAACTGGTGTCATTGCAATACAAAATATGGCAATCAATACAATCGCTATAATTCCAAAAATCCATTTAGATTGAAGTATCCCCTTTTTATCTTTCATCTCTTCTTTTTTCTCTTTTTCTTCTTTGTGTTTAAACATGTTTCTCCTCCACAAAATTTTTATTGATATTTCACATTAAAATTATCTATTATGCAAATATCATATATTCTTTGCTATTGCTTAGACCGACATACACAAGTGGGAAGGATTCATAAATTATTTAATTACGAATGTGATTGGAGATGTTTTAGAATTTGTTATATAATTTATTGAGGAATGTTCACGGTACTCACACAGTGAGGGTCTGAGTGAAAGAAGCTCAATAAATTATATTACAAATTCTTAAATATCGTATTGAACCGAGTAATAAATAATTTATGAATCCTTCCCACTTGTGTATGTCGGTTTGAACAATAACAGTTCTTTTGCATTATATCAAAAAAAGTTTGAAAAGACTATACTTTTCAAACTTTTTATTGCTTTTCTATTTATATCTTATACAGCTTCTTGGTTTTCTGTTTCAGCTGTATTTTCATTATCATTTTCTTCAATTACTTCTAAGCTTCCTACTGAAACTTCATAAGCAACTCTTGTTTCAACACTTCCATCTTCATGTTTCTTTTCATAAGTTCTTGATTGAACTCTACCTACTAATTTTATTTGAGATCCTACCTCAAGATTTTGACAAAATCTTGCGTTTCTTCCCCATGCAATACATGGAATATAGTCTGATTTATTATATGCTCTATTAACTGCAAGTAAGATATCTGCAATTTCTCTACCAAATGGTGTTTGTCTATAAATTGGTTTTTTACAAATATAACCAATTAAAACAACTTCATTGGTAACAACATCTTTTTTCGTCATTTCATTTTCTTCTTCACTTTCTTCTTCCTCAGATATGACTTTAATATCTTTGGCAAATACAGTTAAGATTAATCTGTTCTTTTCGCTTTCATAACTATTATATGATCTGAATTGTCCTTTTACTAACAATTTTTGTCCTTCATTTAATGTATCTTCATTAATTAGTCTTTCTGAAATTGTAATTGGTATAATATCTGCTACACCACTTAAACGAGGTATTTCTAAGTTAAAGATGTAAAATCTTTCTCCATAAATTTCATGACTAAATTTCTTTTCTCCTGTAACCTTTCCAACTAATGTTAAATAGTTGTTTTCTAAATAATTTGTATCCAATTTATTTTCCTCCTTAAAATTTATTTTATCAATTGTATTTTTTTACCTCTTTTAGTCTACATTACCTATTATACAACATTTTCCCGGTTTTGTCTACATAAAAAGTTAAATTTGTAATTTTTTTGTAAAAATCCCTTGTTTTTCAAGCATTTTCTTTGCTATATATAAGATAAATTGCAAAAATTGCCAATATATTTTCTATTTGATTTGGTTTATATTGTTTCAAATCTATTCCTATTTCTCCCATTTCAATTGTCTTTTGCTCTAAATTATTTATATTTCTTTGTATCGATAAAATTGCTTTATCTTCTTGAATACTTGATATCGTTATCGTTGATTTTTGATTTAAACCATAACTTACACAATTTGTTTTTTTATTTGATATTACTCTTGTATTACAAAATGCATCTGCATTTATGATTACAAACATGCAATTACTACAAAGTTTATTTAATATAGATTTTGATTCATCTTCTATTTTTTCTTGATGACACAATACGATGGTCTCAAATACAATGTTTTTCATATTTTGTATATTTTTAGAACTTATGTGAATCAACTCTAAATCTTTTCTATTTACTATTTTTATTATATTTTGCTTTATCATTTCATATTCTGAATGATTTGAAAAAATACCAATAAAATGCATTTTCTTTTTCTCCTAAAAAAACTATATTTATTTTTCCCTTTATTTCCAATTTTATACATACCCTATTTACTTTTTTGTGTTCCATTAACATCAATTGTATAATTTTCTTTATATATAAGATCTGAAATCTTTACAACTTCTAAATTTTTCTCTTTTATATTTTTTAAAATCTTATCTAAACTATCTGCTGTATGTTCCGTTCCATTATGCATTAATATGATATCTCCTGATGCAATTTTGTCTTTAATTCTATTCCACATTTCTTCTCCTGTTAGTCCTGTATAGTCTAATGTATCTAAACTCCATTGTATTGTATAATATCCCTTATCCTGTGCTGCTTTTATGACAGTTTGATTATATTCTCCATATGGCGTTCTGTATAAATTTGTTCTAGTTCCTGTAATCTTTTCTATTTTTTCATTACTATTTTCTATTTCTTTGACATTTTCTTCATAACTTAAATTATTAACATGTGGATGTGTATCACTATGTGTTCCAATTTCGTGACCAGCTTCATATATTTTTTTAACAGCATCTGGATATTTTTCTATCCAATCTCCTACCATAAAAAAAGTTATTTTTACATTGTTTTCTTCTAATACTTCTAATATTTTATCAATATCATCTGCATTCCATGCACAATTCATAGTTAATGCCACTTTATTTTCCTCTGTCTGTACCTCATATATTGGTAACAATTTTTCATTTGTAGAAGATGTCATTATTGTTTCTTTTTCATTCGTTAGTGTTCCTGCTATACAAAATAATAGTATGACCATTATTACTGATATACAATATGTATATATTTTCTGCTTATTAAATATGATAAACATGTATTTCCTCCTACATAGTCATGATATTAATATATATGTCCTTTTCCCTTGTTTATTACATTATTTTTCATCTTTTATATTTCAAATATTTACTATGTATTTGAAATATAACTAATAATTCCATTATAAATTCCCCAAGCTAATCTATTTTGATATTCATCTTCTTGTAATTGTTGTTCTTCTTGTGGATTAGAAAGGAATCCACATTCTACAATCGATATAGGAATCTCTACATGTTTCATAATATACACAGTGTTTAATTTCATTGCAATTCTATTATTTTCTTTTTGTATACTTTCATTTAAACTATTTTGTATTTGTTCTGCTAGAATCTTACTTTGTTCATTACTTGTATTAAAAAATGTTTGCCAACCATAATATTGTTGTTCACTTATTTTATTTAAATGTATGGATACAAATATATCTGCTGAAGATTCATTTCCAATTTTTACACGATTATGAATATCGGAAATCTTTTTTTGTTTTAAGGTTTTGGCATCTAAATCATAAATAGCATTTTCATCTGACCTTGTAAGGATTACTGTGCAACCAGATTGTTCTAAAAGTTGTTGTATTTTTAATACAATTTCTAAGTTAATTTGTGCTTCTGTTACTCCATGATTACCTTCTGCACCGTTCATCTGGTGTACCATGTCCAGCATCTAATATTACCACTTTTCCTGAAACCGGTAATGTTGTAACTTGAACAGCATCTCCTATCTCTCTACTTCTTTTCGTCACACTGACATATGTTATACTCACAATCACCATTATAAATATGATTACCATTCTTTTTAAATTATTTTTATTCATATATATAAACTCCCAAAATATTTTTTATTTCTATTTTAGTTTATTGGATATTTCTTTTTTTAGAACACAAAAAAACTTGAGTCTATTTTTTTACTCAAGTTCTTCTTCCTATTTATATTATCTTCTTCTATCTACCGCATAACTACTTCCCATAACAGATTTTGCAGCATGTTTTACTTGTGCTCCTACTTCTCCTATTTCCAATATGTTTTGGAATCTTCCTGGATCTGCCACTACTACACCTATGGAAAGTGATGTTAAAGGAAATTGTTCAATAATTCCTTTTCTATTTTCAACTTCTATATATCCTTTTTCTAAATCTTTTTCTGTAAAGAATTTTTTTACATTATTATCAAAAATAGCTAATATTGTTTGACATATTTTTTCACAATTTGTGGATGGTACGATTGCTACAAAATCATCTCCACCAATATGTCCTACAAAAGCTTCTTCCGTAAGATCACTATGAACACCTTTTAATATTGTTTCTGCTGTAAACTCAATAATTTGATCTCCTTTTACAAATCCATATACATCATTATATGCCTTAAAATTATCCAAGTCTAAATATAATACAGAAAATGGTTCATTATTAGATATTCTCTTTTTCAATTCTGCATGTATCTGTACATTTCCTGGTAATCCTGTAAGTGGACTTACCCTTCTGTTATTTGCCAGTAACCTATTTAGATTTTTTACCGTAAAATATAAATATTCTTCATCTACTGGTTTTTTGATGTAATATTCGATAGATTCTCTTAATATTTTCATTCTATGTTCTTTATCATTATTAGAGGATACAACGATAACTGGTGTAATTTTGTTATCCTCATCTCGTCTGATTTGTTTACAAAGTCCTACTACATCTCTATCTATCGCATCTTCATTAATAATAATTAATGATGGAATATTTTTTAATGCAATATCAATCTGTTCTGATTTTACACTAATAAATTTATATTCCTTATCTTGTTTAAATAATTCTCTAAAAATAACAATAGACGAATCATCATCATCTATAATATAAATTTCTTGAATCATACTATTCACCCTTTTTTTCTTTTTTTGTTTTTTTATGTTTAAACTCAATTTTTCTGCTCAATATTTCTGTAAATTCTTTTGTATCAATTGCTGGGAAAGCTTTTTTTAATCTATATGCTCTTCTATATAAATGCCTCATTGTTCTATCTCTTCGCATTTTTAAATTACTTACAAGATTTTGTATATTATCATTTGCTGATATTTTTTCTTTATCTTTTAATTCTGACAATTTTTGTTTAATTTGCTCGTTTATTTCTTCTATTTTTTCTAATGTAGATTTAATATTTTTAATTTTAACAACACTAATAATAGCATCAATTAACAATATTAGAGCTATGATACTTGCAATAATCGCTACATACATAAAATCTACATAATTTAGTATTTGTATGATAAATGGATGTATATAATTGATAAATAAACCCCCTAGAATTCCCCAGGCTATGGAATTTGTCAAACAAATTCTACCTTTATAATTGCATTTATGGTCTGAGTAATCCCAATATTTTGTATGAAATAATTTTTCTAAAAGCACACCTACTATATATTCCCATAGAGTTAATATGATAATAGAAATGAAAAATAAAAGGAAGATATTATTTTTAAATCTATCTAAAAATAATATCATGATAATAGCACCAAATCCATATATTGGACAGAATGGTCCTATTAAAAATCCTGTATTGATTATTTTTCTTTCGCAAATTGTTCTTACAACACTTTCTAAAATCCATCCTAAAAATGAATAAATAACAAAATAAGTTAATAACTGAAAAAAAGTATTATCCATTTTCTCCCCTTAATCTATTTCCCTACATATAATTTATATGTAGGGAAATCTTATCTAATTTATTTTGCCGCCATTACTTTTCTAGTATCAGAAGCAATTCCATCCACATTATATGCTGTAATTTCTAACCTATTTTCGTCTCCTTCATTTAGTTGTAGCTTATACTTCAATTCTTTTTCTCTATTTTCAACTGTAATGGTTCTTTCTTCTCCTCTAATATTTAATTCAACTCTATCTAATCCTGTTTCATCTGTGATTGTGATTAAATAATATTCTCCTGCATCATCTGTTTGTATATCTATTGTTGGTTTTGTAACACCTTTTACTTTTTGTTCTTTTGTAATTGTTTCATTATTAACATCTACTAAGATAACAGTTAAATCATGTTCTCCCATTGGTATGTCGATTTCTTGATCTACTGTTGTTGCATTTATATCTATTCTTTGTTCTTCTTCTTCATCCCATCTATATGTCATATAAGCGATTTCTGTTTCATTTTCTGCTGTAATTTTTAACTTGCTTCCTGAAACAGCTAAATTAATGATTTCTTCTGCTGTAAATTGTCTTTGTGTAGAAATTTCTTGTCCTTGTGTATCAATTGCTCTTACATTTAATGTATTCGTTCCTCCAGGGATTTCTATTTCTTGTTCTATATATTTTCTTCCATTTCCTGTTATGGTTTGAACTTCTTCATCATTCCAACTATATTCTATCCTATCAATTGCTTTATCATGTGTAACTGTTAATACAACTGCTGTACTATCTTCATTAAGTGTTTCTGTTATGACTGGTTTGGTTATTTCTGAATTATTTGCCTCATTGTCCCTATATATAGCATAAGATCCTGTTCCTATCATAAACACACCAAATACTAGCATTACGATTGCAAACACTCTCACGATTGTTTTTATGTCTGCTGGTCCGCCACTTCTTTTTGTTTTGGTCTTTTTGGTTGTTGGATTACTTGTCGCTAAAATCTGATTCATACACTTCACCTCACTAGTCTATTTCATGGAAAATTATACCATAACCGATTCTAATTGTAAAGAAATTTTAACAATAAAATAGGACATCTTTCCATGTCCTATTTTTCTATTTTACCCCTTTTATTTTTTCGATTTATGCATAGAAATCTTTGATTTCACATATAGCATACTTACCTTAAATAACAAACTTCTTAATTAAGATTAATCCTCCTGCTAATGTTCCTAATACTGTAAATCCTAATACATAGTAGATTCTCTCTTGTCCTGTTTCAATTGATAACAATACTGGTGCATCATCTATATCATCTTCTCCCCATACTTGGTTGTCTGGTGTTGAATCTCTATCTGGTGCTCCTTTATCATTATCATCTTCTGATATTTCTGCTATGTTTGTCATTTGTCCCATGTTGTCTTCTCCATTTATCCATGTTAACACAACTTCTACTTCTGCTGATTCTCCTGGTTGTAATAATGTGTTTTCTAACAATCTGGTTGATATTACATTATTTCCTTCATCTGTCCATCCTGGATTATCTTCTGCTACAAATCTTAATCCTTCTGGTACATAGTCTGTTATCTCTGTTGCATATCCTGCTATATCTCCCTCATTTGTAATTCTGATTTTATATCTGAATTTTACTACTACATCATTTAAGTCTTTTCTATACAACTCTACTTTTACTACTGGCTCTGGGTCCATCTCTGCTGTATGTCCTGTTTGAGTTATTGTTTCTTGTCCATTTTCTATGACTATTGCTTCTGTTACCCATTTTCTTAATGCTAAGTCAAAGTATGTTAATTTGATATATTCTCTATCTTGATCATCTTCTCCTTCATTCCATTCATCTGGTATTGAGTCTATATCTTCTACCGGATTTCCGTTCTCATCACTATCTTCTGTGATTTGTGCTGAGTTTATGATAATTCTATCTGATTCATTTGGTTCTACTACTTCAAATGCTACTTTGATATCTCTATAATCTGGATTTCCTTCTCCAATTTCTTCTTCTGGGTTAAAGGCTTGCAATAAATTTTCACCTTCTGTTTCTTCTTGTTCTTTTGATAAATAATCTGTTCTGATTTCTACTGCATCCTCTACATTGTCTGTTGCATTTCCTTCTGCATCATACATTACCCATCTATATTTTATGTTTGTTTCATTTTCTGGTAAATATTTTAATCCATCTGGGATATCATCTGCTATTTCTTGGGCATATCCTGCAATATCTCCTTCATTATATACTCTAATCGTATATTCTACAACATTTCCTGTAATCACTTCTACCGGTTCTTTTGTATGGTTATATGTAATTTGATTTTCTTCTCTATCATAACTTACTTCTGGTATTCTTGTTGTAACTTCTTCTTCATCTACTTTTGTGATGAATTTTCTTAATGCTAAGTCAAATTCTTGTAAGATGATATTGTCATAGTCTTCATCATCTTCATATTTTACCCATTCTTCTGGTTTTGAATCTCTATCCTCTACTGGATTTCCTTCACTATCTGCATCTTCTGTAATGGCTGCTTCATTTCTAATAATTCCAATACTTGGATCTTCTGCTATTACTTTAAAGATAACAGATATTTCTTTATAATCTGGATTCTTTTCTGTTTCTGTATCAGAATAAGGACTATTTGGATCAAATGCTTCTATTAAGTTTGCTCCTGGTGTTGTAATTTCTTCCCCTTTTCCTTTACCTAGATAATCTGTTGAAATTTTTGTTGTATCTCCTTCTACATATGTCCATCCCATTGAGGTGTTAAATTCTACCGCTGCTAATTCATCTTCATCCGTAATTGGATTCATATTAGAATCAATATCTGCTCCTAAAAATTCTAAACCTTCAGGAATATCTTCTGTCAATTCTTCTACATATCCATCTATGCTACCTTCATTATATATTCTAAACGTATAGGTAACTAAATCTCCTGTACTTACTGAAACAGGCTCTTTATTCATTTGATAATCTGCTGTTGTTTGTGTTCCATTTGCTAAGTTTGTAATATCAACCCCTAACAATCTTTCTGGAACGGTTTCTCCATTTACTGCAGTAATTCTCTTAATTAGTTTTAAATCAAACTCATTACTTTCAAGAATTAATTTTTCAAAATCGTCATCATCTTGTTGTCCTTCATAGAAATAATCTGAATCTGTTAAATCATCTTTATTATCTGTATTTCCTTTGTAATCTTCCATATTATCTTTGTTTACATTTGGTGCTGTTCCTGGTTCTGAATCTCTATCTTCCCCTACTTCGTCTATGATGACATTTCCATATTCATCTATTTCTTCTGATATCCATGCTACATTTGTTAAAATCTTTCCATTTTCACTTGTATCTACTATACATTCTAATTCTATTGTTTCTGATGATAATGTTTCTCCATCATATGCTGCTAGATTTGTATCATTTCCTGTTTCTCTTGTGATTGTTACTCTATTGGTTTCTTCATCATATTCTGCTGTAAATCCTTCTGTCATTACTTTTGAAAATCTTAATCCACTTGGTAACTGATCTATAATTTCTGTAGCTCTTCCGTCTACTTCTCCTTCATTATATATGGTTATATTGTATGTTACTACATCTCCATTTTCAACCATCACGGGATCTTTTCTATGATTATATATTGCTGTTGTTCCATTTTCTAATGTACTTTCATCTACTACTGGTACTCTACTATTGGTTACTTCTACTCCATTTACTTTTGTTATATATTTTCTTAATGCTAAGTCAAATTCTTGTGGATTTTTTTCTACTTTCATTAATGGTTGTGAATTACCAGTAGCTGTTGTATATAATGTTAATTTATGTCTATGATTTCCTGTTCCTTCTGCATAATTTTCCGCTTGTTCTTTTGCTTCATCTATTAAATATCTATATAGCATTACCGCTTGTTGTCTTCTTAATGTTCCTACTGTTGGTATTTTGTCACTTCCATAACTTGATAATGCTTCATAATCTGTTCCATTTTCTGTATAGAATAACCATGCATCTTCATCATATCTATCATATTTTCCATCTTCTTCTCCATAGTTTGTGAAATACCACATGGCTGCTTGTTGTACTGCTTCTATTTCATCATCTGTCAAGTTGTATTCTTCACCTAAAGCTGCATTTTCTTCTTGGAATGCTAATATGCCTGATTCTCTTAATAGCGTCTCTTTCTCTGCATCTGTTGATTCTCCTGGTATATAGATTAGATTTGCTAGTGCTAATAATTCGTTATAATGTCCCCCATTTACTAGGTTATATAATACTTTATTTGTATTGGCATCTTGGTTTGCTATTGCTTCTCTTTCTGTGTACATGTCAAAATACAAATTATATTCTTGTACTTGCTTTGTTCCTGCTCCTTCTGTGAATCCTACTCCTGCTTTTATACAATACACATTTACTTCTGTTGGATCATTGGTATTTTCTCCACTATATTGCACAATATTCCATATCTTTGCTGCTGTTCCCGTTTCTCCATTTGTATTTGGATCTTCTATTGCGTATCCTAATCCTGTCTTACTTCTCAATTCTGTGATTCCAAAATACAATGATGGATTTAACTCTGCTGCATTTACAATAGCTGGTATCATTGCTAGACAAATGATTAGCAATATAGCCATTAGGCCTTTGATAATTTTTTGGTTATTCATAGATATCTCTCCTTATTATATTAATCACAATGTACTTATATTTTACCTCTTTTTTTCATTTAGTCAATAACATTTTTTTCTTGTTTTTTACATTGTAAAATATTGATTTTACTTTACCTAGGGATATAGGTTTTTTAAGCCTTTAACTTTTTTTAGCCCTACATTACAATTATATTACATTTTTGTTATAAATTCAAGCTTTTATGTTAATTTCATTTTATTTTCCGTATGTCCGTATGTTTGATGGATTTTATAATGTTCAGTTATATTTTTTCTTTCATTTTCATATCCTTATTTAGAGGGTATTGTTTTATGAAATTATTTTCAATTTATCACAAAATTATTTTATTATTTTTTATATTTATTTTTATATCTTCTCATGTTTTTGCAGATGATTTATCACCTTCTGAAGATACTTTTGATATTTCAGAAATTTTAGGTGACATAGAAAGTATTGAGACCAGTAGTGATATAACGCAACCGCCAACAATTAATTCTAGAGCTTATGTCGTTATTGATAGAAATTCTAATATCATTCTTATTGGAAAAAATGAAAATCAAAAGAAAAAAATGGCTTCTACTACGAAAATTATGACTGCACTCGTTGTTATCGAACATTGTGACTTATCTGATACTGTTGAAATTTCAAAAAAAGCAGCTAATACTGGTGGTTCCAGATTAGGCCTAAAAACTGGTGATAAAATAACCGTTTATGATTTACTTTATGGGCTAATGATGCGTTCTGGTAATGATGCTGCTGTCGCTTTAGCAGAATATGTAGCAGGTTCGATTACTGATTTTGCAAATTTAATGAATGAAAAAGCCAAAACTTTAGGTCTTTCGAATA
Source organism: uncultured Eubacteriales bacterium (assembly GCA_949288095.1). Lineage (GTDB taxonomy): Bacteria > Bacillota > Clostridia > TANB77 > CAG-508 > CAG-269. The sequence continues at coordinate 3,765 of CASEIX010000023.1, read as the reverse complement.
CTCATTTTGTTACACCACATGGATTAGATGAAGATGAACATTATACAACTGCTTATGAATTAGCTATTCTTTCTAATTACGCCATGAATAACGAAATTTTCGCCAAAATTGTAGGAACGAAAAACTATACCATTACAATCAATGGATATTCAAAAACACTTACCAATACAAATGAATTACTAGGTGTATTAGATGGTGTATATGGAATTAAAACTGGATTTACGAATGGAGCTAATCGATGCTTAGTGACTTGTTGTAAAAGAGGTGATATGGATATTATTTGTGTCGTACTTGGTGCTGATACCAAAAAATATCGAACAACAGATAGTATAAAATTGATTGAATATGCTTTTCATAATTTTACATATGTAGATGTTAAAAAAATTCTTTTGGATAATTTTGAAATCTGGAAAAAAGAAAACCTTTCAAATATTACTATTATGAAAGGAGTTTCAAATTATTTAGATATCATATTTGAAAATCCACCATATGATTCTATTCCTGTAAGAAATGATTTAGTAGATTGTTTTCATGTATATATAGAATATGAATCTCATTTAAATGCACCTATTACAAAGGGAACTACTATTGGTACAATTACATTAAAGTTGGAAGAAAAAACAATATATTCTAGTAATATATTTGTGAATACAGATATTGCACATAAAAACATATTTGACTATTTATATAGTTTCTGTCAAAATTTCTCCCATATCTTTAATCGTATTCTTAAAATATAAAAACTATAAGCATCATTATTTTTATATACTATTTTAAAATTAATCAACTATATAAATAAGACTTTGTTGTCTAAGACAATAAAAAATAGAGAAAACTGATTTTCTCTATTTTTTATTTAACGTTTTCTTTTATGTATTCAACAACATCTCCTACAGTTACAACTTTTTCTGCATCACTATCAGGAATTTCGATATCAAATTCTTCTTCTAGTGCCATTACTAATTCAACGATATCTAATGAATCAGCTCCTAAGTCATCTATAAAAGATGCTTCCATTGTAACTGCGTTTTCAGCTACACCTAATTGTTCTACAATGATTCCTTTTACTTTCTCTAAAACTTCTTCTGAACTCATTCTCTCGAGTTCACCTCCTCTCAAGTTTGCAAACGATCTATCCTTTTGATATTTTGCTTCTATAGTTTCATTTATATTATATGTTTGTATATTTGTCAAGTAAATTTTATAAATATTTTTCTTTTTATACGATTAAGTCAAATTTCTTTCTGTTTATTTGGGCTAATTGGAACCAGGTCAGTTTAGTCCTAATCACAATTGACTCTTATTTTTCTTCTTTACTTGTATTTTTTTGGAATTCTTCTATCATTTTATCAACAGCTTTATTTTCTACAAATTTTTCTGCTTGAATAATGGTATATTCAAATAATAATTCATCACTACTTCCATGTGCTTTTACTACTGGTTTTTTTACTCCTAAAAATAATGCTCCACCATAAGATTTATAATCCATTGTTTTACTGAAACGCTTTATAGCAGGTAATGCTGGAATTGCCAATATTTTTGATAGTAAATTTTTCGTTAAACTTTCCGTCAATGTTCTTTTTACAAATTTTCCTAATCCTTCTGTTGTTTTTAAAAATACATTTCCAGTAAAACCATCTGTTACAATGGCATCTATTTTTCCTGAAAAGGCATCTCTTCCTTCTACATTTCCTACGAAATTGATGTTTAATTCTTTTGATTTTTCTTTTAACAAGTTATAGCTTTCCCTTACCAATTCATTTCCTTTTGTTTCTTCTGTTCCAATATTTAATAAGCCTATTGCTGGATTTTCTATTCCATATGTATTTCTTAAATAAATACTAGACATTTGTGCAAATTGTAATAAATTGATTGGTTTACAATTGGTATTAGAACCTGCATCAATTAATAATAATTGACTTTTATATGCTGGTAATATTCCTGCTAATGCTGGTCTATCAATTCCTTTGATTCTTCCTACTAGTAAGGTTGCTCCTGTTAATAATGCTCCTGAATTTCCAGCTGAAATAAACACATCACCTTCATCTTCTTTTAGCATTTTAAATCCTACTACCATAGATGAATCTTTTTTATGCTTAATGGCAACTGTTGGTGTATCACACATTTCGATTATTTCAGTTGCATTTTTTATTTTTAATCTATCAGATATTTCTTCTATCTCTTTTCCATAAAATTCTTTTACTTTACTTCTGATAACTTCTTCTTTTCCTACTAATATGACTTCTGCTTTCACTTTATTGATAGCATTGACTGCTCCTTTTATATTGGCATCTGGTGCATTATCTCCACCCATGGCATCTAATATGATTTTCACTTTTGATTCCTCCAAATCGTACTTATTTCATTATATCATTAACAGTAATATTTTATTATTGTTTTTGGAAAAAAGCAAGTAATTTAGATAATATTTATCATATTTTACCTGCTCTTTTTCTATAATATTAATCTTGACAATCATTTTTAATTTTCTCTTATAAGTGAAAAAAGATTTTTGAAATCAATCAAAAATCCTTCTTATCATTTTATTTAGGTTGCATAAATCCTATAATAATTAATACCACTCCTAATATAGCAACAATAATACCATTTCTTCTTGCTTTTTTTATTTGTTCCTCTGAATCTTGAAATTCTTTTTTAACAGATTTTTGTGGCATTATTGCCATAAATGCTCCTAATAACATAAATATAATTCCCAAAATATAAGGTATCAATTCATACATATTCAATCCCCACCTTTATTTATATTATAAAATATTTTAATTATTAAAAAATATCTTATTTTTTAATATAATAATCTATGTAAAACGTAATGTCAACAACTTAAAAAACAAAAAATTCGGAATTTTCAAATCCGTCCCCAAAATCCCGAATTCTTTATTTAATTTTAAATTATTCAATGATATCAGCAACAACACCTGAACCAACTGTTCTACCACCTTCACGAATAGCGAATCTTAATCCTTTTTCGATAGCGATAGGTGTAATTAATTCGATTGTCATTGATACGTTATCACCTGGCATAACCATTTCTGTTCCAGCAGGTAATTCAATAACACCTGTAACGTCTGTTGTTCTGAAATAGAATTGTGGTCTATATCCATTGAAGAATGGTGTATGTCTTCCACCTTCTTCTTTTGTTAAAACGTATACTTCTGATGTGAATTTTGTATGTGGATGAATTGTTCCTGGTTTACAAAGAACTTGTCCTCTTTCGATATCTTTTCTATCAATTCCTCTTAATAATGCTCCGATATTATCTCCAGCTTCAGCTTGATCTAATAATTTTCTGAACATTTCAACACCTGTAACAACTGTTTTTCTTCTTTCTGTTGTTAGACCGATGATTTCAACTTCGTCTTGTAATTTAACTGTTCCTCTTTCTACTCTACCAGTAGCAACAGTTCCTCTACCAGTAATTGTGAATACGTCTTCAACTGGCATTAAGAATGGTTGATCAACTGGTCTTTCTGGTGTTGGGATATAGCTATCAACAGCTTCCATTAATTCTTTCATAGGTGCATATACAGGATCATTAGGATCTGTTGATGTACTTTCTAATACTTGTAATGAAGAACCTTTAATCATTGGAATTTCGTCTCCTGGGAAACCATATTCTGTTAATAAGTCTCTAACTTCCATTTCAACTAATTCTAATAATTCTGGATCATCAACCATATCGCATTTATTTAAGTAAACAACGATATATTTAACACCAACTTGTCTAGCAAGTAAGATGTGCTCTCT
>CASEIX010000022.1 GCA_949288095.1 uncultured Eubacteriales bacterium | reverse complement strand
AATTCATAAAATACCTTCTTTCTCAAGAAGCACCTATACTTACTATTATACAACTTTCTTTTAATCTTACAATAATTATTAAAATACAATTAAATTCTATTTACTTTTATTTGAATAGAATTTACTTTTTCAATTCACTAAAAAATATGATTATAAAAATATAGATATTCCTATTGAAAATAAAATCAATTCATAGTAAACTATACTAAAGAAGGTTGGAGGTAATGCAAATGATAAAAAAGGATAAAGGTATTACACTGATTTCATTATCAATAGCAGTTATTATTATATTAACGATAACAGGAATGATTCTTTATTCTGCAAAAGATAATATTTATATAAAAAATTTAACAAATATGGAAAATGATATAGCAAACTTAAGAGATAAAATATCTTCATATTATTCAGAATATGGGGATATACCTGCTCAAACAGAATATCCAGATATTACAAATTTGGAAAACGCAGGAGTTATTGGAGCAAATGATACAGGAAAATTTTATATTATCGAACTAGAAAAATTAGATGGTTTAACATTAAATTATGGTGAAGATTATGAGAAATATAAAGCAAATGGATATACATATTCATCTGATTTGACAGATATTTATATCATTAATGAAAATAGTCATAATATCTTTTTTGTAGAAGGAATTCGAGTTAAAGAAAATAATGAAACAAAAATGTATTATACAGATTATACTGAGGGAGATACACAAAATGTAGAAATGAAAATTGTGGATGAGGTTATTATACCAAATAAATTTTATTATGTTGGAGGAACAAGAGACTCAGGATTGGTGATATCAGATGATCCTAGAGATGAAAACGCATATGAAAATGAAGAAAGAGTAGGAAATGATTTGCAAGGAAATCAGTTTGTATGGATACCAGTAGACCAAGAAAATTTTGAAAAAGATTTTGTAAGAAGAGCAGGATATTCTGATGGAAAAGAACAAGTATTACATTATGGAGAAGCAGACGGTACAGGAAATAATACAGATGAAGAAGTTATAGAAACGAATACAACCAAAATAGAAGCACAAGAAATGTATGCTAGTGTGGAAAAATATGGTGGATTTTATATTGGAAGATATGAAGCCGGAAAAGATGCAGAAGAAAATGTTCTTGTAAAACAAGCTGTAGATGTATATAATGAAATACCATGGTCAGCAAATGGAAATAATATACAAGAAACAAATGGAACAACAGGAGGTGCAATAGAACTTTCTAGAAATTTTGATACAGCAAATGGATATACAAATGTAACAAGCACATTAATATATAGTGTACAATGGGATGCTACAATGAAATGGATGGAAAATATTGAAAATCCAAATGCAACAGGAAGCTTGACAAAATATATTCAAGATAGCACAGGAATGGGTTGGTATGGAAATAATTCTGGAAATGTAGCACATCAGACTGGAGATGATATAGATACGCAAAGAAGTAATTGTATCAATAATATTTATGATTTAGCAGGAAATGTTTGGGAGTGGACAATGGAGTCTGTTGGTATAGGAGGAAGAGTTTATCGAGGAGGAAGTTATGGTTCTAAAGGAGCTACAGCTCCAGCTTCTAATCGTTATGCATATGCTCCAGATACTAGTATTAGTGGAGTCGGGTTTCGTATTGCTTTATATTTAAATGTAGATGATCTAGAAACGCCAGTAGATCTACCAGCTGTCAAAATTAAAGAATTTACAATTGATGGAGAGGTATACAAATTTGAAGAAGGAATGAACTTTGGAACATGGATAAATTCAAAATATAATACAAATGAATGGAAAATATCACCAAGTAGTTACATTACAAATTCAACTTATACCAAAACAGTGAGGGATTTAAATGGTAATCTAGTGTATTATAATACAAATATTGCTGAAAATGTGAACTATACCACATGGGATATATAAAAGTGCTACTGTATGGCACTTTTTTTATGGTATAGGAAAATGATTCCTATACCATAAAAAACAACATTGCACAGAAAAATCGATTTTTCTTTTAAAAATAAGACATTAAAATTTGTAAAGATTTTGTAATATTTTAGAAATATTTTTGTAATTTTAGTGCGAAATGAGATTGACAATTAATGGATTTCGTTATATGATATACACATCAAAAAATATGTGTTTTTAAATCCTAAGGAGGAGAATTATGGGAGAAGTAATTGTTATCACATCAGGTAAAGGTGGAGTAGGAAAAACAACAACAACAGCAAATTTAGGTTCAAGTTTAGCATTAGAAGGAAAAAAAGTTGTATTAATAGATACAGATATAGGATTACGTAATTTGGATGTTGTTATGGGACTAGAAAATAGAATTGTATATGACATCGTTGATGTTGTGGAAGAAAAATGTAAATTAAGACAAGCATTAATAAAAGATAAAAGATTTAAAGAATTATACCTATTACCAGCAGCCCAAACAAGAGATAAAAGCGCAGTAAATGAAGAACAAATGAGAAATTTAGTAGGCAAATTAAAAGAAGAATTTGACTATATCTTAATAGATTGTCCTGCAGGAATAGAGCAAGGATTCAAAAATGCCATTGCTGGGGCAGATAGAGCAATTGTTGTTACAACAGCAGAGATATCAGCTATAAGAGACGCAGATAGAATTATAGGACTTTTAGAGTCATCTGATATAAAAAATCCAGAATTGGTTATTAATAGAATAAGACCTAATATGGTAAGAAAAGGTGAAATGATGGATGTTGATGATATTGTTGATTTATTATCTATCGATTTAATTGGTGTGGTACCAGATGATGAATATATCATTACACAAACCAATAAAGGAGAACCTGTTATTCAAAATCGAAGAGCACCATCAGGAAAAGCCTATATTGAAATTGCTAAAAGGGTATTAGGAGAAAAGATAGAAGTCACGATTCCAGGAAGAGAAAAAGGATTTTTTGCAAAATTAAAAAGATTATTTAAGAAATCATAATAAAACAAAAGTTGGAGGGAAATTTAAGAATGTTTGAAAACATAATGAAATTCTTTAATAAATTAAGAAAAAAAGAAGAAAAAGTAGCACCAAATTCTAAAGAAGCTGCTAAAGAAAGATTACATTTAGTTCTTATGCAAGACAGAGCAAATGTTTCAGCAGACTTCTTAGAATTAATGAAACAAGAAATTATAGAAGTTATCAAAAAATATATAGATATAGATGAAGGGGCAATAGATGTCAGATTAACCAATAAAGAAAATGAAGATGGTACGAATGGAGCTCCAGCTTTATATGCGAATATTCCAATATTAAATATAAAAAATGAAGCAAGAAAAATGGAGAAAAAACAAGAAGATGTAAAAGAAAATAAGCAAGAAGAAAGTAAAAAGAAAGAAAATAAAAAAGATGCAAAACAAGAGGAGAAAGACAAAGAAACAGAAACAAAAAATCAAAAAGACAAAATAGAGAAAAAAGATGAAAAACATAAAGATCAAGTAGAAAATGAAGAAAAAAGTGAAGATAAAGAAGAAGACAAAAAAGAAGAAAATACAGACTCAGAAAATAAACAAGATATTGCAGAAGAAAAAGAAACAAAAGAAGAATTAAATCAAAATAAAAAATAGAAAAAGAGTGATTTAATGAGAAAAAGAGAATTAAAAAATATGGAGTGGGGAATCTTAATTACTGCAATTATTCTGTGTGTTATAGGAATAGTTGCATTATTTTCTGCCACGCAAGAAACTGAATATGACGAATTTACAAAACAGATAATATGGTTTGTGGTAAGTTTAATAGCAATGGTAATTGTTATGTTTATCGATTATAACTTATTGCTAAAAGCATCACCAGTATTATATGGCATATTTATCATATTATTAATAGGTGTATTATTTACATCTCCAATTAATGGAGCAACAAGTTGGTTTAATATATTTGGATTTTCATTTCAGCCAGGAGAATTTGATAAAGTATTTGTGATATTATTTTTGACTTATACAATTATAAAAATTCAACGAAAAGGACAAGATGAAATCAATAGAATAACGAGATTACCGATTGCATTAGCCGTTGTAGGCGTACCAATTTTATTAATTGTAATGCAACCTGATTATGGAACAGCATTAGCGTATATTGTAGCAATGGCATTAATGCTATTTTCAGCAGGTTTGGACAAAAAATATATCATTGGAACGATTTTACTAATTGTGATTGCAGTTCCTTTGCTATATAATTTTGTATTGCCAGAACATGCTAAAACCAGAATAGATGTATTTTTAAATCCAGAATCAGACCCTAGAGGTGCTGGATATAATATTATTCAATCTAAAATTGCCATAGGTTCTGGTGGACTAACAGGAATGGGAATCTTGAAAGGAAATCAAACACAATTAGGATTCTTATATCCAAAAACAACAGACTTTATTTATTCTGTTATTGGAGAAGAAATGGGCTTTATTGTAGCAGGTGGTATCATTTTGCTATATGTATATTTAATAACCAAATGTATTTATATTGCGAAAACAGCAAAAGACAAAGCAGGTTCACTAATTGCTATTGGAATTACAGGAATATTTTTATTTCATGTATTAGAAAATATAGGAATGGTTATGGGATTATTACCAATAACAGGAGTACCACTACCATTTATTAGTTATGGAGGAAGTTCTTTGATTACAAACTTTATATGTATAGGACTATTATTAAATATTAGTGGTAAAAGGCAAAAAACAATTTTTGTACAATAAACGTAATTACAATTCAGTGTAGAATGCTTGCATATTTATTATTACAAATTCCTCGGCTCAATATAAATGACAAGAAATTCTAAAATAGTTTTATGGCACCCTTTCACTTAGTCCTCGCTACGCTCGACGCGAACATTTTCCATAAAATTATTTAAGAATTTCTAATCATTCTTCAATCACATTCGTCATTTATAAAAATAAATATGCAAGCATTCTACACTGAATTGTATTAAGTATATAGTTATCTATTGTTAGTATAGATGAAAATATATATGTTTTATAAGGAGAAATAATGCGTTATATCAAAAAATTGAAAATAGGAAATGTAGAATTAGAGAATAACTTAATACTAGCTCCCATGGCAGGTGTTACCAATAGACCATTTCGAATGATATGTAAAGAATATGGTGCAGGAATGGTTTGTACAGAAATGGCGAGTGCAAGAGCTATGTTTCATAATGATGTAAAGACAAAGAGATTGTTAAATACAGATGGAGAAAAAAGACCCATTAGTATGCAAATCTTTGGAAGTGATGAAGAATCAATGGCATATGCAGCAGAACATGTAAGTGAAATTGCAGATATTTTAGATATTAATATGGGATGTCCTGCCCCAAAAGTTGTAAAAAATGGAGATGGTAGTAAATTATTACTAGATTTAGAAAAAGCAGAAAGTATTTTAAAAACAGTCATAGAACATTCAAAAGTTCCAGTCACATTAAAAATCAGAAAAGGATGGGATAAAGAAAATATTGTAGCTGTAGAAATAGCAAAAATTGCAGAATCAGTTGGAATATCTGCAATAACTATACATGGAAGAACTAGAAGTGAATTTTATACAGGAAAAGCAGATTTAGATATCATAAAACAAGTAAAAGAAAGTGTTCGTATTCCAGTCATTGGAAATGGAGATGTGGTAGATGGTGAATCAGCAAAAAGAATGTTTGAATATACTGGTGTAGACGGAATTATGATTGGAAGAGGAACTTTTGGAAGACCATGGATATTTAAAGAAATATTAGAATATTTAGAAACTGGCAAAATAATAGAAGAACCAGATAATTACGAAAAATTAAATATCATAGAAAAACACATTAATTTAGCAGTAGAAGAAAAAGGTGAAATTGCCGTTAAAGAACTTAGAAAACATATTGCATGGTATACGAAAAATCTTAAAAATTCAAGTGAATTTAGAAATTCTATTAATAAGATAGAAACAAAGGAAGAGTTAATCAATAAAATAGAAGAATATTTTAAAAGTCTCTAGAATAAGATGTAGCAAGGTTACGGTTTAGATTAAAATATGTTTTAGTATGAACTGTAACCTAACAAGAAATTACTTGTATAGATAATATATACATAATTTACATCTTTTTAGGAGGCCTTTTTTGAATAAACATAAAATATTAAAAAAAATAATCATTATCATTACTTTAATTGCCATTTTTTTTGCTATATTTTTTTATATAACAAAGAGTAAAAAAATAAAAATTGGAAATAATAGTAGTAGTCAAGAAATTATCGAAAATATTTTAAATATTAGTTCATATGAAAGCGTTGTAGATGTAGAAGTTAATAGCAATAAAAATGTAAATAAATATGTTATTAAACAAAAGTATATAGCACCAGATATATCAGAACAAGAAATATTGGAACCAGAAAATATACAAGGAATCAAAATAATGAGAAATGGAAATGAATTAAAGGTGGAAAATACAAAGTTAAATATATCCAAAATATATAATGATTATCCATATATGACAGATAATTGTATGGACTTAAACACCTTTATAAAAACATATCAACAAAATGATAAACAAGAATATGAGGAAAAAGGTAATGAAATTATATTAAAGACAGAAAATGAAGAAAATCCATATACGAAATATAGAATATTATATATTAATAAAGAAACAGGGAATCCTACTAGAATGGAAATAAAAGATAATAGCAAAAAAACATTAATTTACATATTATATAAAGAAGTAAAGTTTGAATAAAACTTTACATGACTAATATTTAAAATAGAACACATACTTGATAATATAACAATATTGGGAGTGAAAAAAATGGTAATAAAAAGAGGAGATATGTTTTATGCAGATTTAAGCCCAGTAGTAGGTTCAGAACAGGGAGGAATTAGACCTGTATTAATTATACAAAATGATTTAGGAAACAAATATAGTCCTACAGTTATTGCAGCGGCTATTACTTCACAAACAGGAAAGAATAAATTACCAACACATATAGAAATCGATTCAGAAAGTTGCGGATTAAAAAATAATTCTATAGTTTTAACAGAACAAATACGAACAATTGATAAAAGCCGTTTAAAAGAAAAGATAGGTCATATAGATGATGAAAAAATCATTAACCAAGTAAACAACGCATTAGGAGTAAGCTTTGGGCTAGAAGAATAAAAGAGGATTTAATTTTGGTTAAATCCTCTTTTATATGTTATACTCTTAATTTTTTGATAACTTTAATCTCTTTATATAAATTATCAATGATTGCTTTTCTAGTATTATGTGCTTCTATATATTCTTCATGAATTTGTTCTAGATTATCAACAGTTTCACCAGGTCTTGCTAGTACTTTGATTCCTTCTTCATAATAGCTTCTATCTTTTTCATTTTTAGCCTTTTCCATTTTTTCTTTATATTTTAACATTTGTTTCAATCGTTTGATTTCTTCTGCTAAAGCCTCAACATAGCTTAGAGTACAAGTAATTTCATATTCGATATCATCAATAACCACTTTAAATAAAGTACGTACGATAACAGGGTTGCTTTTACCAAGTTTTGTTTCTTCAGCAAGTTGATTTAATGTTCCAGAATAATCTGGAGTTACAGAAGGTTTGGTTTCGTCAACTAAAATTTTCAAAGTATCAGATATACCAACATGAGATTTATACTGTCTTTTACTTACGATAGCATCATATTCATCAGCTACACGTATAATTTGCCCTTCATAAGGAATATCTTTTTTAGTTAATCCTTGAGGATAACCTGTTCCATTTAAAGCTTCATGATGATATAAAGGACCAGCGGCATAAGGTCTTAATTTTAAATCTTTCATACACATTTCATATCCTAAAGTAGTGTGCTTTTTCATAACTTCAAATTCTTCATCAGTTAATTTTGCAGGTTTTTGCAAAATAGCTGGGGGAATAAATAATTTTCCAATATCATGAAGATATGCACAAATAGTACAATATTCTGTAAATCCTTTATTACAATGTAAATATTCACAAAGTCTACAAGTTAAAGCAGCTACATTTTCAGAATGTTTTCTTGTAAAAACATCTAATGTATCTAACATATTTAATTGATAACGCATGGTTTTATCTAAGTTATATGATTTTAAACTTGTTTTATCATAAAAATCAAATTCTGGTTGTTTCATAATTTTTCACTCCTATCAAAATTATCATATCATTAAATAAAAAAAACTGCAATAAAAATAGGAATATAAACAACAAAAAAATATTTACAGGAGAAGAAGAAGATAGAAATTATTTTATATTTAGAGAAAGAAAAGAAGAAAGTATATAATAAGTTGTGTAGGAAAAGAGGGAAAATAATTGAAAAGATAGAATAAGGATAAAACAATTGACATAAACCTTGAAACGATATATAATATTGCAGGAAACTTGGAAACCCTGATTCAGAAACGAGGAGGTTGGAAAAGTGAAGACAGCCAGTTATAATAGAATGTATAGATTTATTGAGCATTTTGCTCAGAAAAAGGGATTACGGAATACGCTAATAGCGTTGCCGCTCGCTGTGAAATATCATAGTGGGCAGAAAAGAGATGACGGAGAGCCATATGTGATGCATCCCATGAGGGTATGTATCACTTTAATTCTGTTGAGACCCGAATTGGCTTTTCGGGAAGCATATCCACGAAAGAGTAAAAAATGGATATGGAAGCAATGCGACATTTTATTCTCCACAGCATTGTTGCATGATGTGGTGGAGGACGCTGAATTGCCTAAAAAAGGCAAGGAGCTAGTCACAGTGTATCAGCTCGAGAAGGAGGTTTTAAAGAATGTCAGAATTCTTTCGAAACCTCCGAAAGAAAAGAAGTGGCCTTGGAGTCGAGTCTATAATTCAGGCAGATATTACAGGAAGATAAGAAGATCTCTGATATCGACTTTAGATAAACTTGCAGATCGTAAGGATAACTGTGCTACATACGGTGTCTTTACGAGTAAGAGGAAAGTAAAATACATGAGGGAGAACGAACAGTACATATATCCCTTAGGAAAGTATGCTAAAGAAGTACATCCTGAATTTGCAAGAATAGTCGATGTACTCATAGGTATAATCCAAGAAAAGGTTAAGCCTTATGAGTATTTATTAGAAACTGGCAACCTCAAAGAGAGAGTCAACACGTGTTGACTCTCTAATCCATTTATAAGATAAACAAAATATTTAAAAATAGCTATTACTTTCTGATACATAACCATTGAAAAATAGCGAAAATTATGGTATCATAGGTGAGATAAAACAAACAAGGAAAAGTTGAATAATGTAATCATTTTTCAACTGGATGGATACTTGAGGAAGGGAATGAGATAAAAATGTATAGAACAAAAACTTGTGGAGAATTAAATATCAAAAATGTAACAGAACATGTTGAACTTGCAGGATGGATTCAAAAAATAAGAGATTTAGGTGGAATGACTTTTATAGATTTAAGAGATGAATTTGGAATTACACAAATTGTGGTTAATGACGAAGAGTTAAAAAAATTTGTAAAAGAATTACATACAGAAAGTTGTATCCACATAGAGGGAGAAGTTGTGGAAAGAGCAAGCAAAAATCCTCATATGAAAACAGGAGATATTGAGGTAGTTGCGGAGAAAATAGAAGTATTAGGAAAATGTAAAAATGTACTACCTTTTGAAATCAATACAGACCAAGAAGTTAGAGAAGATTTACGATTAGAATATAGATTTTTAGATTTAAGAAATGAAAAATTACACAACAATATTTTATTACGTTCAAAAATATTAAAAACCATAAGAGATAAAATGGATGAATTAGAATTTACAGAAATTCAAACACCAATCTTAGCAAATTCTTCACCAGAAGGAGCAAGAGACTATTTAGTACCAAGTAGATTAAATCCAGGGGAGTTTTATGCACTTCCACAAGCACCACAACAATTTAAACAATTATTAATGGTTAGTGGATTTAATAAATATTATCAAATAGCACCATGTTTTAGAGATGAAGACCCAAGAGCAGATAGGGCACCAGGAGAATTTTATCAATTAGATTTTGAAATGAGTTTTGCAACACAAGAAGATGTGTTTAAAGTTATTGAAGAAGTTGTACCATATACATTTGAAAAATTTACAGATTGGAAAGTGGATAAAGGACCATTTATCAGAATTCCATATAAAGAAGCAATGGAAAAATACGGAATTGATAAGCCAGATTTAAGAAACCCATTAATTATTCAAGATGTAACAGAAGTATTTAAAGGTTCTGATTTTAATGCATTTAAAGATAAAACTATCAAAGCGATTATTGTACCAAATGGAGCAGAACAAGGAAGAAAATTCTTTGATAAAATGGGTGAATTTGCCACAACAGATGAGGTTGGAGCAAAAGGATTAGCTTGGACAAAATTAGATAATGAAGGAAATGTACAAGGTGGTATTGCAAAATTCATCACAGATGAAATCAAAGAAAGATTAGAAAAAGACTTTGGATTAGAAAAAAATGCAAGTATTTTCTTTATTGCAGATGAATTTGAAAAAGCACAAAAAATTGCGGGTCTAGTTAGAATTGAATTAGGAAAACGATTAGATTTAATTGAAAAAGGTGTCTATAAATTCTGCTTTATTGTGGATTTCCCAATGTATGAATTATCTGATGAAGGAACCATTGATTTTAGCCATAATCCATTTTCAATGCCACAAGGTGGTTTAGAAGCTTTAGAAAATAAAGATCCATTAGATATATTAGCATATCAATATGATTTAGTATGTAATGGATATGAAATGGCATCAGGAGCTGTTAGAAATCATGATCCAGAAATCATGGTAAAAGCATTTGAAATTGCAGGATATAGTGAAGAAGATGTCAAAAATAGATTTGGTGCATTATATAATGCATTCCAATATGGAACACCACCTCATGCAGGTGCTGCACCTGGAATTGATAGAATGATTATGCTAATTGCAGATTCTCAAAATATAAGAGAAGTGATTGCATTTCCAAAGAATAAAAGAGCAAGAGATTTATTGATGAGAGCACCATCTGTTGTTACAGAACAACAACTAAAAGATGTGCACATTAAACTAGATTTAGATAAAAAATAAAATGTAAAATTTTACTATGTTCGCTTGTTTTTTAGAAAAATATGTAGTATAGTATCAACCATAGGAAATAAAAAGAAGCAGATGTAGGTGTTACCTTTAATTTCCTCGATGATATCGAGAGATTGGAGGTGGTGTTTATGGTGAATTTTCTACAATTCCTAATTTTAGGATTTATGATTTCAATTACTATAAACGTTGCCTTATTAAGTGTTATATACATAATACTTTCAAATAAGGAACAATAAAAATACACCACATTTTGCTCCGCCAAGCAATGTGGTGTATATCTATCATATAGGTAGCACACATTTTCTGTGGCTTTTATTTCCTATATTTATTATACACAGATGGTTTAGATTTGTCAAATATTTTAAGAAACTTAAAAATGTTAATATAATTCATATAATTTGTGGAATGGAGGAATCATCATGGAATATAGATACAGACCAAATGGTGTATGCTCAAGAGAAATGATTATTGAATTAGATGGTAATATTATCAAAAAATTAACGATTATTGGAGGATGTGCTGGAAATACAGTAGGAGTATCTAGATTAATAGAAGGAATGAATATCAATGAAGCTATCAGAAGATTAAAAGGTATTCCTTGTGGTACAAAGGGAACATCTTGTCCAGATCAATTATCCAAAGCATTAGAAGAAGTGAAAGAAAAATACAAGATAGACTAATAATCATAAATTCATGATAAAAGTAATAAAAATACAGATGGAATGGGAATGAGGAATTTTAATGAAAGAAAAAGTATTATTAGGAATGAGTGGCGGCGTAGATAGTTCTGTGTCAGCCATTCTTTTAAAAAAAGCAGGATATGAAGTCATTGGTTGTACAATGAATTTATTAGATGAACCAAATGAGGAATCTATAAAAGATGCTAAAAAAGTATGTGAAAAATTAGGGATTGAGCATCATGTATTTGATTGTAAAAAAGAATTTAGATGTCATGTGATTGATACCTTTATTTCTGAATATGAAAATGCAAGAACACCGAATCCATGCGTGGAATGTAATCAATATTTAAAATTTGGCATTTTTTATGACAAGGCAAAAGAATTAGGGTGCAAATATATAGCAACAGGGCATTATGCTAAAAAAGAATATTCTGAAAAATATAAACAATATGTTTTAAGAAAATCCAACGAAGAGAAAAAAGACCAGACCTATTTTTTATATACCATCCCAAGAGAAAAAGTGGAATATATTTTATTTCCATTGCAAGATAATGTAAGCAAAGAGGACACAAGAGCGTTAGCAGAAGAATATGGACTAGAAATTGCCAATAAAAAAGACAGCCAAGAAATTTGCTTTATTAAAGACAATGATTATCAACGATTTTTAAAAGAAAATATGCAAAAACAGCCCCAAAAAGGAAAAATCGTTTTAACAACAGGAGAAATTTTAGGAACCCATAATGGATTAATCAATTATACAATAGGACAAAGAAAAGGATTAGGAATTTCTTATAAAGAGCCATTGTATGTTATAAAATTAGACATTCAAAAAAATCAAGTCATTGTTGGTACAGAACCAGAATTATATAGTAACCAATTAGAAGCAATGAATGTCAATTGGATTGTAGATATTGAAAATAGATTAAAAGAAGGATTAACATGTTTTGCAAAAATTCGATATAGAGCAAAAGAAGCAAAAGCAAAAGTGATAAAAGAAAATGAAAAGATAAAAGTAATTTTTGAGGAACCACAAAGAGCGATTACCCAAGGACAGTCTGTTGTGTTCTATGATGAAGATGGAATTGTTTTAGGTGGGGGGAAAATAGTATAGACATAAAAGGACATGAATATTATCATGTCTTCTTTTATTTATTATCTATAATTTCATCAGCTTGTGCTTGTGTAATATATTCATTTTCAACCATTGTCTTTAAAACATGTGCTTGTCTTTGTTTTGCTAAATCTGGATTAACCGTTGGAGCATAGACAGAAGGAGCATTTGGGACACCAGCAAGCATAGAAGCTTCATCTAAAGTTAAATCTTTTGGTTCTTTATTGTAATATCCCATACTAGCATCATAAATGCCATAATAACCATCTCCAAAATAGGCACTGTTAACATATAAAGCAAAGATTTCATCTTTTGAAAATTTTTGCTCTAAATCATAAGCAGCAAATAATTCTCCCAATTTTCTAGTGGCAGTTTCTTCTTGTGTAAAAACTAAATTTTTGGCAACTTGCTGTGTAATGGTACTACCACCTTCTTGTAACTCACCAGTTCTAAGGTTTGTCCAAAGGGCTCTAGCAATTCCAATAAAATCAACTGGACCATGGTCATAATATCTTCTATCTTCAACAGAAATAACGGCATTGATATAGTCTTGAGACATTTCACTAAAAGGGGTATAATGCTCATCTTCTGTTACTTCTGCTGTTCTTGTTAACAGTGGCTTTTCATCTAAGGCTCTGGAATAAGTAACAAAACCAATAATACCACATACTATACTAACGATTAAAATCAATATAAAAATAATTAATAATAATTTTCTAAAGAGTTTCATAGACACCTCTATATAATCTTTTTCTTTATTATATAGTAATATTTATGTTTTTACAATAATGTAAAAGTTAAGATTTTATGAATTTTTTATAAAGGGTATCTGTACAAAAATAGGATATTATGATAAAATCCAGAACAGAATCATATAATTATATGATTCTGTTTATTAATACCTAAAAGAGGTGAAAGAAAATGATAAAATTCACAAAAATGCATGGGCTAGGAAATGATTATGTCTATATGGATGCCATTCATCAAAATATAGAAAAGGAATCATCTCTAGCTCAATTTGTTAGCAATCGAAATTTTGGAATTGGTTCAGATGGATTAATTCTAATATGTAAAAGTGAGATGGCAGATTTTAAAATGAGGATGTTTAATTCAGATGGTAGTGAAGCAGAGATGTGTGGAAATGGAATCCGTTGTGTAGGAAAGTTTGTATATGATAAAGGACTTACGAATAAAACAGAAGTTACCATAGAAACATTAGCAGGTGTCAAAACACTACAATTAAATGTAGAGGCAGGAAAAGTAAAAACAGTAAGAGTGGATATGGGAGAGCCTATCCTTACACCAAAAGAAATACCTGTTATTTCAGAAAAAGAACCAGTAAAAAATTTAAAGTTAAAAGCAAAAGATAAAGAATTTACATTTACTTGTGTATCAATGGGAAATCCACATGCCATTACATTTGTAGACAATACAAAAGAATTTGACGTGGAAACCTATGGAAAAATTTTAGAAGTAGATAAAGCATTTCCCAATAAAACGAATGTAGAATTTATTCAAATTGTAGATAAAAACCATATTAAAATGAGAGTTTGGGAAAGAGGAGCAGGAGAAACATTAGCTTGTGGTACAGGTGCTTGCGCATCAGTTGTAGCATGTAGTTTAAATGGTTTGACAGAAAATAAAGTAAATGTAGAATTATTAGGTGGAACTTTAGAAATAGAGTGGAATAAAGAAGATAATCATGTATATATGACAGGACCAGCAGTGACTGTTTTTGAAGGTGAATTAATTGATATGCCTAAAGATTAAAAGAAAGGAATGAAAAATATGAGTTATATTAATGAGAATTTTTTTAATTTACAGGAAAGCTATTTATTTTCTACAGTAGCAAAAAAAGTAGCAGAATATAGTAAAAACAATCCAGATAAAGAAATAATCAAATTAGGAATTGGAGACGTTACGAAACCAATTGTACCAGCATGTTTAGAAGCCATGCATAAAGCGGTTGATGAAATTGGAACAGCAGAAGGGTTTAAAGGATATGGACCAGAACAAGGATATGAATTTTTAAGAAAAGCCATTGTAGAAAATGATTACAAAGCAAGAGGAGTAGAGATAGAACTTGATGAAGTATTTGTATCAGATGGAGCAAAATGTGATTGTGGTAATATTGTTGATATATTTGCAAAAGATAATAAAGTTGCCATCACAGATCCAGTATATCCAGTATATTTAGATACAAATGTTATGTCAGGTAGAAGTGGAAAATATAATGAACAAACAGGAACATATGAAAACATTGTGTATTTGCCAGTAACAGCTGAAAGTGATTTTAAACCAGATTTACCAAAAGAAAAAGTAGATATGATTTATCTATGTTTCCCAAACAATCCAACAGGAACCGTATTAACTAAAGAAGATTTAAAAGTTTGGGTAGATTATGCGAAAGAAAATAACAGTATCATATTATATGATGCAGCATATGAAGCCTTTATAGAAGAAGATAATGTACCACATAGCATTTATGAAGTAGAAGGGGCAAAAGATGTAGCAATTGAATTTAAGAGTTATTCAAAAACAGCAGGTTTTACAGGTGTTAGATGTGCTTATGTAGTAATTCCAAAAACAGTAAAAGGATATACAAAAAATGGAGAGGAAGTTCCATTAAATAAATTATGGAATAGAAGAACTTGTACAAAATTTAATGGTGTGTCATATATTGTACAAAGGGCAGCAGAAGCTACTTATACACCTGAAGGAAGAAAACAAATAGAAGAAAATATTGGATATTATAAAGAAAATGCAAAAATTATCAAAAATGGACTAGAAGAAGCTGGATTTACAGTATATGGAGCTGTGAATTCACCATATATTTGGTTAAAAGTACCAGAAGGAATGACTTCATGGGAATTCTTTGATAAACTATTAGAAGAGGTAAATATTGTAGGAACTCCAGGAAGTGGATTTGGACCTCATGGAGAAGGATATTTTAGATTAACTGCTTTTGGAACAAAAGAAAATACATTAAAAGCAATTGAAAGAATAAAAAATTGGAATATAAATAACGAATAATAAAAGAAAGCTGTAAATAGAAAATTTCTGTTTACAGCTTATTATATTTTTAGCTATATTGAGTAAAAAGTTAATAGTGAACAGTAAACAAAAGTTCGAAAAATATATTGACTTTTTAAAATAGAATTTATATAATGTGAAAGAACAAAAAATAGAAAAGGAGCAAAAAATGAAAGAAGAATTTTTAAATTTATTAAGAAAAGTAAATCGAGAAGGAATAGAAGATATTATCAATTTTTTAGAAAAGTCAGATTTTTTTAAAGCACCTGCTAGTACTAGATTTCATGGAGACCATGAAGGGGGATTAGTAGAGCATAGTTTAAAAGTATATGAAATTTTAAAACATAAAGTAGAACATAATATAAAAGGCGTAACTGTACCAGAAGAATCTATTATTATCATTGGTCTATTACATGATATTTGTAAAACGAACTTTTATAAAGTAGATTATAGAAATGCAAAAAATGCATTAGGTGTATGGGAAAAAGTACCATATTATACAATTGAAGATACCATTCCATATGGTCATGGAGAAAAATCTGTTATGATGATTACAGAATATATGAAATTAACACCAGAAGAAAAATATGCAATTAGATGGCATATGGGATATACAGAACCAAAAGAATTATATAATGCGATAGGGGCATCTTACACCAAATATCCAATAGCCTTATTAACACATGAAGCTGATTTAGAAGCAACTTATTTCTATGATACATAGAAAGAATATAGAATGGCATTATAATTTGAATTTGGTCGCTTACGCGATATTGCAAAATAGTATTATTATTCAAATGAAATGTCATTGATAAGATAATTTAGAATATAAGAAAAAAGGAAGGAAAAGGATATGTTAGCATATATAAAAGGAACTTTAGAGATGAAAATGACAGAATATGTGGTTATTGATGTTGGAGGATTAGGATATAAAGTATTCATGTCAAGTATTGGAATGGAAAAATTAGGAAATATAGGAGAGCAGGTAAAAGTATATACCTATTATAGAGTGAGAGAAGATGATATTAGTATATATGGATTTAATTCTAATGAAGAATTGAGAATGTTTGAACTATTATTATCAGTAAGTGGTGTAGGAGCTAAAACAGCATTAGCGATGCTAGCTGTATGTACACCATCTGAATTTGTGTTAGCAATTGTATCAGAAGATATCAATGTATTAACATCAATTCCAGGAATTGGTCCTAAATCAGCCAAAAGAATTATCTTAGAATTAAAAGATAAAATCAAGAAAGAACAACAAATTCAAGAATTAGAAAATGCTTCAAAAAATAATAAAGATATGAGTGAAACAAGTATAAAAGTAAAACAAATGATTGAAAATGATAATAAGGTACAAGAAGCAATAGCAGCTCTACAAGTCTTAGGATATAACAAAAAAGAAATAGAAAAAGCATTTATGAAAATAGATAAAACAAATTTAACAACAGAAGATTTGATTAAAAAAGGATTAACTATTTTAGCAAATTAAAAAGGAATGAAGAAATGATGAATAGTAATGAACCATTAGCATTTAGAATGAGGCCAAGAACCTTAGAAGAATATGTCGGACAAGAACATGTTTTAGGAAAGGGAAAAATTTTATATAGAACAATAAAGGCAGATAGATTATCTAGTATTATTTTATTTGGACCACCTGGATGTGGAAAAACATCACTAGCAAGAGTCATTAGTGAAACTACAAAATATAAATTTTATAAAATTAATGCAGTTACTTCTGGAGTAGCAGATATTAAGAGGGTGGTAGAAGAAACAAAAAATTTTATGATAAATCCAGCGGGAAAAAGTATTTTATTTATTGATGAGATTCATAGATTTAATAAATTACAACAAGATGCATTGCTTCCTTATGTAGAAAATGGAACCGTTATTTTAATTGGAGCAACAACAGAAAATCCATATTTTGAAGTTAATAAGGCTTTGATTTCTAGATCAATGGTTATTAAACTAGAGCCGTTAACAACAGAAAATATTTTTACAATTTTAAAAAATGCAATTACTAGAAAAGATGGTTTAGGGGAATATAATTTAAAAATAGAGGATGAAACTTTAAAAAAATTAGCGATTATTGCTAATGGAGATGTTAGAACAGCTTTAAACGGATTAGAAGTTGCTGTATTAACAACCAATATGGATGCAGATGGATATATTCATATTACAGATGAAATCATAAAAAATAGTGTACAAGATAGAAAAGCCATATTTGATAAAAATGGGGAATCTCATTATGATAATATTAGTGCATTTATTAAATCTATGAGAGGTTCTGATCCTGATGCAGTTGTATTTTATTTAGCGAGAGCTTTAAATGGAGGAGAAGATCCCATGTTTTTGGCAAGAAGGATTGTCATTTGTGCCTCAGAAGATGTAGGATTGGCAAATCCACAAGCATTAGTTGTTGCTAACTCTGCTATGCAAGCTGTTCATATGGTAGGAATGCCTGAAGCAAGAATTATTTTGTCAGAGGCAGCAATATATGTGGCATTATCTAAAAAATCAAATGCAAGCTATTTGGCAATTAATAAAGCTTTAGAAGATGTAAAAAACAAAGAAACAGGGGAAGTTCCAATGCATTTAAGAAATGCACCAATTGAAGATATGAAAGATTTAGGATATAGTAATGGATATTTATATCCTCATGATTTCCCTGGACACTATGTAGAACAACAATATTTACCGGATGAAATGGTAGGAACAAAATATTATATAAAAGATGAGAATATTAATTTATAAGAATAGAATAGTGAGTTATATAATAAAGATGACATTTTATAAAAAAACTGTCATCTTTATATTTTTTTAGTATAAGATATCAGAATATGGAAATGATATATAGAAATATAGCAGTAGGAGGATGAAATGCCAAGAGATGGAAATAAAGAACAAAATACAAAAGAAAGCAAATGGAAAAATGAAGATGAGATATACTTATTTGAATTACAAAAATTTTTGGATATAGTAGAAAATGTAGCAGATAAAGAATTACGAAAAGAAATTATTGCACAAATGTTGAAATGTGATAAAAGAGTGACGCAATTAGCTGAAACGATGTTTCAGGAGTTAAAAAAACAATAGTGGAATGTATATTTATAAAAATGAGTTTTTCTATAATAAAAACAAAAGTAAGTGCATAAAAAAATGAGAATTTGTAAAAAATAGAAAGTATGAAAAATATAGTAAGAAAAGTCATAATAGGAATGTTGGCTGGCATTGTGAGTGGACTTTTTTCAACAGGTGGAGGTATGATTGTGGTGCCTGCATTGATATATTTATTAAATATGGAAGATAAAAAGGCAAGAGGAACATCTATATTTTGTATATTGCCGATGGTTATTACGAGTGGATTTTTCTATTATAAAAATAATTATATAGATTGGAATGTTTCTATCCTTTGTGCTATTGGTGGGATGATAGGCGGATATATTGGTGCAAAAATCCTAAAAAAGATACCAGTCCAATATTTAAAGATCGCATTTACCATTTTTTTAATATATGCATCTTATAAAATGATGTTTAAGTAAGAGGAAAAATATGATACAAATTTTAATAGGAATATTATCAGGGATTATTAGTGGAACGGGAATGGGAGGAGGAACTATATTAATATTTCTCCTTGTATATGTATTAGGAATGGAGCAACATATTGCGCAAGCTACAAATTTAATTTTTTTTATTCCTACATCTATAATAGCAATTCTTATCAATATAAAAAACAAAAATATTGCTTTGCAAAGTGCAATATTTATTTCCATATTTGGAATCTTAGGTGCTATTATTGGTGCCAATATATCCATTAATATTGATGTTAATCTATTAAGAAAATGTTTTGGTATATTTTTGGCAGTTATTGCTATTCATGAAATTTATACCATTATAAAATGGTATAAAAAACAAAAAATACGAGATACTAAGAAAAATGAAAGTTAAAAATAAGATTTTAGAGAGGATGATGTATATGAAATTTGTAAAAGGCGTTGTTATAGGAGGATTATTAGTAACAGGAGCAGCTATGATGTATACAGAAATGGGAAAAAGTACAAAAAGAAAGATGATGAAAAAAGGAAGAAACATGATAAAAAAGATGGGCATTGCATAAGAGAATAAAAATATGTGCATAAAAATATAAAGAAATATGCTTAGCTATAATTAAAAAGTCCAAAAATCCAACTTAAATAAACGTTGGATTTTTGGCTTTTAATGACAGATTT
>CASEIX010000021.1 GCA_949288095.1 uncultured Eubacteriales bacterium | reverse complement strand
CAGGCAGGTTGCTTACGTGTTACTCACCAGTCCGCCACTAACCGCTCCAATAGTAAACTAATGGTTAAGTCCGTTCGACTTGCATGTCTTATGTGCGCCGCCAGCGTTTATCCTGAGCCAGGATCAAACTCTCTTGTTTTTCTCGCTTTTGCTAATCCAAATTCTGCTGTGTCAATCTTCGTCAAAATTTTTTCGATATACATTGAGTATTATCTCAAAAATTTTTCCTCGATTTCCTTGCATAATTTGTTTATCAAAACCGATATTTTATAATTTATCTCAAATCATTTCTGATTTTTATAAATCAAACTAAAGTGTTTTTTCAAGCTCTTTAAACTTCTTTCTTTTTTGGCTAAAAAACTTTTAAAAAATTTACTTGTTCGGTACTCTATTTCTTTCGAAATATTTTCCGCTTCGGTTTATTCTCTAAAGGATTTTATTGTTTACTTTTCAATGTACTTTTTTTGTGTTCTTTGTCAGAACGAATTTTATTATACACCACCCATTTATCTTTGTCAACACTTTTTTTAAAATTTTTTAAGTTTTTTTATTGGTAATTTTTTCCTTGCTTTTTTTGACTTGTTTTATAGCCAAAAAGCCCTCTTTTTATTTATCTTTTTATATAATTTTTTTCAATTTTTATATATAAGAAAATATGTATTAACAAAATCAAAACTTTAATTCATACATGTAAAAGTTTCCTTACAGTATTTCACAAAATAGAATATATTTCATCTCATTGTATACAAAAAAGTTATATGATTAAGATATAATCTAGTTTACCAATATAATAAAAAAAGTACTAAAAGATTTCTTATTTCTTTTAGTACTCTATTTTCTAATTTTCCATAACTGTAATATAAATATTATTTACCAGTCCAGTTGTTTCATCATATTCTAATCTAACAGAAAATTCTTGCGTATATTTTTCTTCTATATATGCTATAACACTTTCTGCTAATTCTGTATTATCTGTTCCTCTTTCAATAACTAGCCTATATTCTAGTGGAAATGTTTCCTCTTCTAATCCCTCTTTCCTATAATCGGTTATTTTAACATCTTTTAAATCTTCTTTTGCAATGTCTATTAATTCTTCTACTCTTTCTTTTGTAATATGTTCTCCTTCATAAAGTTGGAAAGTTGAGTTGAATCTATTTTTTTCTACTTCAGTAACTGTTCCGCTGCCAGACAAGTCATCTAATTCTTTTTCCATTAAATCTAAATTTATTAGCATTTGGTTAATATTTCCCATAGGAACTACTTGTAAAAATGTATTTGTTTGGTTTGTTATATTTTCTTCTACATTGTTTCTTGCATTTTCCTTTTGTTCATCATTTAAGTTTTCTATTATAATATTATTTTCATTTTCTACCAACTCTTCTTTTTCATCAAACTCATTAACAATATTTGTAACCGTTTCTGCTACAATTTCTAAACTATTTTGTCCTACACTTCTACTAAAGTTAATATTACTATTCATATTAGAATTTTCCATTTTTCTGCTAGCACTACATTCATTTGTTGTTTTCTCGCCTTCCTTAACCGTACTATATTGAACAGTTATGTTTTCATCGTTTACCGCTGCTGTTTTTTCAATTTTGAAATCAAAGCTATTTTCTTTTTCACCGTCTTCTATTTTTTCATTTCCTAATATATTTATAAAATTAGTACCTTCTCCATTCACAACATCTAATCCTGCAAAATCTTTTTCTGTATCAATAGATAGACTAATTGCTACACCGTTTGATTCAAATACACTAATTGTTCTTTCATCATTTCCTATATTAAAATTTTGTATTTTTTGTATTGTACTATCAATTTCATCTATAAAATCTTGTTTTAAATTAGATCTTTCACTATCTTGCATAAAATTATGATATTCATTAAGTTTATTATCTATATTTTCTATCTTGGATAATATCATTTCATCTTTTTCTAGTTCTTCTAATATTTGTAAATAAATATTATTAAATTGCTCTTTTGTAATCGTTATACTATATACATTTGTATTATATTGTGTTCCATTAATCTCTATCGCTACTCCTGATTGTTTTGAGAAAGTTGCGTTTGCAATATTCCCCCATATAATTCCTATATATTTTTCTTTTAATGTATTCCACTCATCTGAATTTAGTCCAAGCAATCCTGGTATGTCTGTATGAATCAATTCATATAAGTTATATATTTCATTTTCATCTTTATTTTCTATATTCGTAGATAAATATTGTCTAATGCCATTTAATCTAACACCAGCAATACTTCCATCTTCAATATATTCGACTCCTGCTATTGTTTCATTATTTTGTGTTAAAGTAATATCTTTATATTGATAGCCTGCTACTTTTTCCTCTTCTCCTTCTATGTTCATTTGGATATTATTAATCGGATGAGAAGTATTTCCATCTTCATTATAATTTATAGTAACTGTTGTATTAGAAGTTAATTTGTTATTATTCAAAATTTCTTCCATTTCAGACATATGCACTTCATTAAGAACCTCATCTAAATTATTGAATAATTGTCTTCCATATTTTTCAAATAATTCATTATTTGATTTAAACATATCTGTTGTGGCATATAGTACACCATATACAATTGCTATTATTAATAAAATAACCAATATTACTGATATTAGTATGGCCCTTCTTTTTTTTCTTGGCATCATCATATGTTTTTCCTCCTTTTATTTTCTTTATTTCATTCTCTGTTTCATTGCTTCATATATTACAATTCCTGCTGAAACAGATGCATTTAAAGATGTTACTTTTCCTTTCATTGGTATCTTTATCAAAAAGTCACAACTTTTTTTAACCCTATCGCTCATTCCTGTTCCTTCATTTCCTATCACAATTCCTAATGGTCCTGTCAAATCTTGATTGTAATAATACGTATCTGTACCGATATCTGTACCACAAATCCATAATCCATGTTCTTTTAATTTTTCAATAGAATCTGTTATATTAGTTACTCTGGCGATTTTCATATATTGAACTGCCCCTGCTGATACTTTACCTACTGTACTATTTACTGCTGCTGCTCTTCTTTTTGGAATAATAATTCCATGTACCCCTGCTGTTTCCGCTGTTCTTATAATTGATCCTAAATTGTGTGGATCTTCTATTCCATCTAATATGAGTACAAATGGATCTTCATTTAATGCTTTTGCTTTTTCCAAAATGTCTTCTATCTCACAATATTCAAATGGTGGTACAACAGCAATAACACCTTGATAATTTTGATTTTGCGCCATTTGTTCCATTTGCCTTTTGTCTTTTTCTACTAAAATCACTTTTCTTTCTTTCGCCATGCTAATGATTTTATTAATAGAACCATGTCTTTCACCTTTAGTTATAAATATTTTATTGATGTCTTTGCCACTTTCCAATAATTCTATAACCGCATTTCTTCCTTCTACTTGGTCGTCATACATTTCTTGTTCTTGTGATTTTTTTACTTCTTGCTTTTTTGGTTTTTCATTTTTTGAATTATATTTTTTGTTATTTTTCATTTTTATTATTTCCCTTCTAGAAATCCTTTTCTTTATAAGAGTTAATTATCATCATCCAATTTTAATACACTTAAAAATGCTTCTTGTGGTATCTCTACATTTCCAATTTCACGCATTTTCTTTTTGCCTCGTTTTTGTTTTTCTAGTAATTTCTTCTTTCTAGTAATATCACCACCATAACATTTTGCTAAAACATCTTTCCTCATAGCAGATATGGTTTCTCTTGCAATTATCTTTCCTCCAACAGCTGCTTGAATCGGAATTTTAAATAGTTTTCTAGGTATAACTGTTTTTAGTTTTTCTACCATTTTCTTTCCTCTATCATAAGCGCTATCTTTATGTACAATGAAACTTAAAGCATCTACTGGTTCTCCATTAATATAGATATCTAATTTTACTAAATCTGATCTTCTATATTCTTTAAACTCATAATCTAAAGAAGCATACCCCTTTGTTTTTGATTTTAGGTTATCAAAGAAATCATATATAATTTCATTTAATGGCATTTCATAGATTAGTGTCACTCTATTTTCATCTAAATATTTCATATCTATATAGATACCTCTTCTTCTTTGGCACAATTCCATGATATTTCCTACATATTCTTTTGGTGTTAAGATATTGGCTGTTACATAAGGTTCTTCTATATAAGATATTTCTTGTGGTGTTGGTAAATCTTCTGGATTATATAATTCAATAACTTCTCCTGTTGTTTTATGTACTTTATAGATAACAGATGGTGCTGTTGTAATTAATCCTAAGTCAAATTCTCTATCAATTCTTTCTTCTATAATTTCCAAATGTAATAATCCTAAAAATCCACAACGGAATCCAAATCCTAATGCAGCTGATGTTTCTTGTTCAAATTCTAAAGCTGCATCATTTAACTGTAACTTTTCTAAAGCTTCTTTTAAATCTTCATATTGGCTTCCATCTACTGGGTATAATCCACAATATACCATAGGTGTTACTTTTTTATATCCTTTTAAAGGTTCTTCTGCTGGATTGTCTTTTAATGTAATCGTATCTCCTACATGAATATCTGATAAACTTTTTATACTTGCTGCAATATATCCTACTTCTCCTGCCTTAATTTCTGATACAGGCATATAAGAACCCGGAATGAAATATCCTACTTCTGCAACTGTAAATGTTTTATCAGTTGCCATTAGTTTAATTTCATCTCCTACTTTTACTTTTCCATCCATGACTCTTACATAGGCTACTGCACCTTTATAGTTATCATAATAAGAATCAAAGATTAAACATTTTGTTTTAGCATTTTCATCACCTTTTGGTGCTGGCAAGTCTGTTACAATTCTTTCTAATACTTCTTCTACATTTAGTCCTGTTTTTGCTGAAATACATGGTACATCTTCTGCAGGTATACCAATAATATCTTCAATTTCTTGTTTTACTTCATCTACTCTAGCATTTGGTAAATCAATTTTATTTAATACTGGTAAAATTTCTAGATTATTATCAATTGCTAAATATACATTTGCTAAAGTTTGTGCTTCCACACCTTGACTACTATCAACTACTAAAATAGCACCATCACATGCTGCCAAACTTCTAGAAACTTCATAATTAAAGTCCACATGTCCTGGTGTATCTATTAAATTAAAGGTATATTCTTGTCCATCTTTTGCTTTATAAATCATTCTAACTGCTTGTGACTTTATGGTAATACCTCTTTCTTTTTCAATTTCCATATTATCTAGCACTTGGCTTTCCATTTCTCTTTTTGATAATACCCCTGTCATTTCGATTAATCTATCTGCTAATGTTGATTTCCCATGGTCTATATGTGCAATAATACTAAAATTTCTGATATGTTCTTGTCTGTTATTCATTTTTCCTCCTGAGGATGTGCCAAATCGTTTCAAAATGAAACAAAAGGGACATACCCTATATATTATTAATTATTCATCATTTTATCATAAACTCTCAAAAATCTCAATAGTTTGTAAGACCATTATACAAATTATATACTTGGCTATATCCTAATTTTCTTAATTGTTTTTGTGCTTTTTTACTTCTTCCACCTGAACTGCAATATACAACTATATTTTGTTTTTTATCTAGTATCCTATTTTCGATTTCTTTTTTGATTTTGTATTCTGGAATGGAAATAGCTCCATCAATATGTCCTTCTCGATATTCTTGTGGACTTCTCACATCTATAATAATTGCTCCATTATTTTGAAATTGTTTTAACTCATCTAATGTAATGTCTTGTTCTTCCATCTGTCTATGCCATTTATTTTTTATAATATCTTTTATTTTATTTATCACTACCTGTCTCATTCCTTTCTCTAAACACAAAACCAATTGAAAAGAATTAAATTTTTTCAATCTTTCATTTTCAACAAAAATCTTCTTACTTATATATTATATTCTAAAAAATGATATTTCGTTCTTTGTTCTATAACAATAGAAAGTTTTCTTTCTTAGACATTTTCTCATCTATGACATTTTAAGGCACACGTTATTATTAAGCACTAATTTTACGCAAACAAAATTATCCACAAATTCTATATTTATCCACAGCTATTTTTATCTACTATTCTACAATTTCTTTTATTTTTCCACTTTCTTCTAATGACATTCTCATGACAGATTTATTTCAATTCTATATTTTTATTCTCTTATATTGTGCTATTTTCTGGTATTTTTACTAATTTTTCTTGGAATTTCATCATTTTTCGCATACTTTTATTACATTCTTTTTTCATATTGATGACAAATAAATATATTTTTCTATTTTATGTATATCTTTTTAACTGTTCTTTTGTCATATTTATCCACTTTTGCCACCTGTGGATATTGTGGATAACTTTGTGAATAATTGAAAATACTATTTTTTCGTTCACGAGTTGTTCACATTGCTTTTTCGTGTTATCCACTTTTCTATTTTTTTACAATTTATTTTTTTCATTATGTGTACCAAAATATTATTTTTTGATTTAATAAAAAAATACACTTCGTTTTATGGAAGTGTATTAAAAAAATATCCAATAAATGGCTAATATAATCTCTAAAATCGTTATAAATGGTAATCCCACTACAAACTGCAATTTTTGTGTTTTATGTCTAAAAGTATACATTCCTGCAATAGTTCCAATTCCGTCCACCTAAAGCTGTGATAATAAATATTGTTTTTTCCGGAATTCTCCAAGCACCTTTTTTGGCCTTTTGCTTATCAATAAACATAATCAAAAAACCAACAATATTGATTACCACCAAATAAATAATGATATTTCTTGTTGAAAATATATCTTGTACGCTTGTTGTATTTTCAAACATTTTGTCTTTCTCCTCTTCTAAAAATTAAAATCTAAATACGCATATTTCTTTGGTTGATAATTTAAGAAGTTATCTATATCCCTTTTAGCACTTTCAGAAATTGTATTTATTCTGACAAATTGATGATTCTCTTCTACCAATGGAACGATATATCTTTGTTTTACTTTTATATCTACTGCATATTTATCTTTTGGTAGTTCATCACTTTCTTGAATGTTAGTTGCCAATTCCCATTTCTTAAAACAATTTGAAAGATTTTCGATTGGACAATTCTCTATTTTTTGAATGACTTCTTTTTCACTTAAGGTATATAAATCTTTTTTCGTAATTAAGTTTTGTTCATACATCTTTTTTACAATATCTGCAATCAATTGCATAGAATATTTTGTTTCATTTCCGACATATATACAAGATAGCTTACTCATAGTATTTACAAACTTCTCTGCAATTTCTTTATGCTTAAAACCTAGTTCTTGTATGCCATCCTCATCTTGTTGAACTTCTATATCTTGATAGATTTCTTTGACAGTTTCCAAATCCCATAGTTTTTCTCTTACTCCTAATCCATTCGATAAAGTATATTCTAATCTATCAGAAGAAAGTTTTGGTGTATCATTATCTGCAATTGGGTATATATGATAATCACATACTTCTTCTAATTTAATTCCATCTCTATTTAGTAATGTCATAATTTCTTTTGAGTTTTCTATAATTTGTGTTGTTAATTCTTCTGTTGATTCTTGTTTTTCATGGTCTCCATTCATAAAATCAATACAATGTTTAAATACAGGTGTTGCGATATCATGGAATAATCCAGATAATGTTTGCTTTTTGTCCTTTGTAAAATTCCATATAATTAAAGCAACTGCTACACTATGATCTAAACTTGAATACCAAATTTCATCAAACATTTTTGAATATATTGTTCCTGATGTTACACTAATTTTAGATTGTTTTTGCATTTCCGGTGTATGGATATACTCTAGTAAAAAGTTCGGAAATTCTGGTGATAAAACGTTAAAATAGTCTTTTAAAAGTTTTGGCAAATTTTCAATATATGTATCCATTTTTCTCTTCCTCCTATGTTTTCTATTTTATATAACATTTTATATATTGTCAATTTTTCCTATAAAAACTCTTTATTTTTTTGTCAGTTTGTGATACAATGTGTACGATTTTAACATCAAAAGAAAAAAATTTAGGAGGAATTCATTATGGAGTTTAATAGATGTAGTAGATGTGGAAGTTTTTATGTAGCACAAGGTAATGTTTGTCCAAAATGTAGTGCTAAAGATGGTATGGAATTTTCTAATTTTGTCAATTATGTACAAGAAAATGGTTTAAATGATTCTTTAGATACAATTTCTGGTCAAATCGGTGTTTCTGTAAAAAATTTAAATAGATTTTTAGAGTATGAAGATTTTAAACAATATAAAGCAGAGATTAACAATATTGGTAAAAACGGAAATATAGGAAATACTGGTATTACGTTAAATTAGTTTTTTAAAACGGAGTCTTCTATCCGTTTTTTATTGTATATTAATATTTGAAAGGATGGAATTTGATGAAAAATGTTTTTGATATTTTAGACGAAAGAGGATATATTGAACAATTAACACACCCAGCAGAAATCAAAGAATTATTTGCAAAGGAATCTGTTCCTTTTTATATTGGAATTGATCCTACTGCTGACAGTCTTCATGTTGGACATTTTGTTTCATTAATGGTAGCCAGTCATATGCAAAAATGTGGGCACAAACCTATTATCTTAGTAGGTGGTGGTACAGCAACGATTGGTGATCCATCAGGAAAAACAGATATGAGAAGAATGATGTCAAGAGAAGAAATTAACCACAATGTAGAATGTATCAAAAAACAAGTAGAAAAATTTGTTAGTTTTGAAGGAGACAATGCAGCTATTATTGTTAATAATGCTGATTGGTTATTAGATTTAAAATTTGTTGACTTTGTTCGTGAAATTGGTAGTTTATTCTCTGTTAATAGAATGCTTGCTGCAGAGTGTTATAAACAAAGATTAGAAACTGGTTTAACATTCTTTGAAATGAGTTATATGTTAATGCAATCTTATGATTTTTTATATTTATACAATAAGTATGGTTGTAAACTTGAAATGGGTGGAAATGACCAATGGTCTAACATCATTGGTGGTGTTGAATTAATTCGAAAAATTGGTAAAGAAGATTCTTATGGTTTAACTTTTAAACTTTTAACAACAAAAGAAGGTAAGAAAATGGGTAAAACAGAAAAAGGTGCTTTATGGTTAGCCCCTAATAAAACATCTCCTTATGAATTTTATCAATATTGGAGAAATATTGAAGATAGTAGTGTAGAAACTGTTTTAAAAATGTTAACATTTCTTCCAATTGAACAAATTAACGAGTTAGCAAATTTAAAAGATGAAAAAATAAATGAAGCTAAAAAAGTGGCAGCTTATGAAATCACCAAATTGATTCATGGTGAAGAAGAAGCAAAAAAAGCAGAAGAAGCTTCTAATGCTCTATTTAGTGGTACTGGTAGTTTAGATAATATGCCTACTGTAAAATTAGAATCTACAAATATTTCTATTTTAGATGCCATTATCCAAACTGGAATTGCTCCATCTAAAGGACAAGCTAGAACTTTAGTTACACAAGGTGGTATTTCTTTAAATGATGAAAAAATTTCTGATGTAAATTATCAATTATCTGAAAAGGATTTTTCACAAGGTTATGCCATTTTAAAGAAAGGTAAAAAAGTATTTTATAAATTAGAAAAATAAATGTTATATTAAAAATTCATGAGGACTCAGAAGTTTTTCTTGGTCCTCGCTTTATTATAATTTGTTAAATCTTATGTCAAAATTATTAAATTATTTTTACAAGGTCTGTCCCCTTCGTTTCAAAATGGAACGATTTGGCACGTCCCTATCGTTTCACCTACTTCTTTGTACGATTTCAACTATGTCTGCAATATATTCTCCAATGATGGGAATGTTTAACGCTACGATTCTTTGTAATAGAATAATTAATATCGCTGTTATGATGGTTACTCCTATTCCAATGCCTACTCCTCTAAATATCCCCGCTATTACATTTCTTTTTATAATTTCCTTTTTACTTCCAAATATATATGTCCATTCCTCAATATTGGATTTTTGAAATGCTTCTATTAAATTGTTGATAGAATTGTTTAACATATCTATCTTCTTATTTTTTATTTTATTATTATCTCTTATTTTATTAAAAACTCCTAACATAAAAAAATCCACCTTATGTATAGAGTGGATTTTTTACATATTTTTTATTCATTTTTTTGTATTTCATAATAATTTTGAATTATCCATTTACATTTTCATTTGTTGTTATATTTATATTTTCCAAATTTTCTGTATCATTTTCTGTACTTTTATTGATTGTCGTATTATCAATTGAATTTGTATTATTGGCATCCTCTGTATTTTCCGTATTAGCAGCTTCTTCTTCTCTCATAGTTTCTAAAGAATCAATCAATGTTTGTAATCGTTCAATATCGCTTCCTATCATATTCCAATCACTATTATTTGTAGAGTCTTTTAAATTTTGATTTGCTTTAATAATAGAATCGATTAATCCATCAATATCTTCTGTATTTTCTACCTCAATATCCACTGCTGAATTTGAAAGAAGATTTTGTAAGGCTTCTTGTAAAGTGTCTCCAATGGCAACTTTATTTCCTGATGCTACTACTACTTTTTTTAGTAATGGTATTTCTGATTCATTAATCATTGTTTGATAAATTGGTTCTACATATAATAAAGTATTTTCTATTGGTACAATAAGCATCTGTTTTGTAATTCTCGTTCCTGTCGTTTCTAGTGTTGCTAATTCTGATGAAATCGCTTCATCCTCTTCTATCTGTTTATCTAACTGTGTCGGACTAACAATATTACTATCTGCTGAAAATGTACGCAATTTTAATTTGTTTGTTTCTCCATCCGTTGTTCCTACTAAATATGAAATAATATTTTGTCTATCATTTTGTGTATAAATTTGCATTAATCCTAATTCTTCTCCATCATCTGTTTTTACCATAATATAGTATGGTTCTAAATACGTTCCTGTTGATTTTGTCGTGTTTAAGTTATTATATCTTACAAAATCCCATAAATCATCTGAGCGATATAATACATCTGGTCTTACATTATGATAAATCTTTAACAACTCAGCTTGTACATGATATAAAAATTCTGGATATACAAAATGTTCTGTAATATCTTCAGGAATTTCTTCATCTAAGTCTTTAAATAATGAAGGATATATATTTCTATATGCCATGGCAATTGGATCTGTTCTATCTGTTATATAGAAGTCCATTGTTCCATTATAAGCATCAATGATGACTTTTACAGAATTTCTAATATAGTTAATATCTCTTGTTCCACCTTCATGTTCGATTTCTGTATATTGTGAATATGGATAACTACTTGAAATTGTATAAGCATCTAACACCCAATAGATTTTTCCATCATCACTAATCACTGTATATGGGTTTTCATCATACATTAAATATGGTAATGCTTTTTTCGCTCTTTCTATGATATTTCTATTAATTAATATTTTACTATCACTTGTGATTTCACCAGAAAATGCTAGATTAATGTCTCCTTTATACATAGCTAAAGCCAATCTGTCTAAGAATCCTAATTGTAGTCCTGCTTCTCCATTATATGATGATGTTACATCATTTCCGTTTTCATCTGTATAATCATATTCTTGTTTATTTTTTGTATTTGTTGCAATAATAGCACTATCATCTGTACTAAAATAAATTCTTGGCTCTGTTAAATTAACTACTTCATCATTTCCAGATACATTTTTTTGAATATATTCTATATTACCAGTTTCGGTACTTTCTGTTGCTAATGTGATAATTTCTCCATAACCATGTGTATATTCATAAGTTTTATTGCTATATGTTCTATCTGAACTTGTAATTTCTCTTGGAGATAAGTATACAATTTGTTCTTCATCTCCAATTTTATATTTTGCTAAGTTAGCCGTTCTATATGTATAATATCCTGTACTTGTTTGTGTATTTTCTAAAGTAATTAATACAGCATCTTCGCTAATAATTGGTATGTTGTTTACAACTTTTCTATTTGTATTTAATTCTTGTTCTGTAATTGTTCCAGAATATTCTATTGCCTCTTCTTCTACGTCCAATCCATAAGCATTTTTGGTATTCTCAATATTTTGTGCAATATATGGTCTTTCCCTATCTAATTCATTTGAATTTACATAGACTAAATCAAATGTAACCATAACAACAAATAATAAGACTAAATAAATAGGAATCACTGCTAAATTTTTCAATACTTTCGCTGTATTTCCTCGTTTAAAATATTTTAATGCTCTATATGCAAAAATAACAATGACAAATGCAAATATAATATATCCCCATAAACGAATAGTTGCTTCCGTCATTCCTGCACCATTGATTTCTATATTATCATCAATTGTTAAAATTTTCCCAAACATTAAATTCTGTGTACCTAATATCGTAATAATAGCTATTCCTATGATAATTAACAAAATGTTTCTAGTTAATTTTTTCATAAATAAACTTTCTTTTAGCATTTTGCT
The DNA here is from genome assembly GCA_949288095.1 of uncultured Eubacteriales bacterium. Taxonomy (GTDB): domain Bacteria; phylum Bacillota; class Clostridia; order TANB77; family CAG-508; genus CAG-269. The sequence goes on along the minus strand of CASEIX010000021.1, from coordinate 57,884 downwards.
ATCAACACCATCAAAATATCGATTAAATACTAATATATAGTATGTTGCCATATATATAGTTAATCCCACTACAATTCCTACTATATAATATACAATCATTTCTATTAGCGGTTTTTGGAATACATAATAAGCAATATCTAATCCAAATATAGGATCTGTTATTCCAAAAGATGTATTTGCCATCACTAGCATAATATTTTGCATCATAGCATTTGATACAATCACACTAACAATAATAGAAATCACTAAGGAAATAGATTTATTTAATAATTTAGGCATTTCCTTTTTTTCTTTTTCAAAAAATGGTTTCAATCCTTTCTTGATTCCTCTATTGGTCATATAAATGACAAAGAATAATATAACAAAATTGATTGCCATAAGTGCATATCGATAAATAATATTGGTATAAAATACTTCTATATAGTTTTCTCCTAATTCCAAATATTCTAAATAACTTCCTCTTATTTGAATATAAGATATAATGGCAAATATGAAAATAAATGCAATGACTAATATCATTCTGATTTTACTATTTTTCTTTGTTTTTTCTGGTTGGTCAATTTCTTGTTTAGCCTGATTAATATCCTGCTTTGTTGGATTTTCATTTTCTTCAACAGCTTTTTTTCTTTCTTCTTCCAAGATAATTCCTCCTTTTTTCTAGCATCTCCTTTGATTTTTAATTTCGACTTTAAAAACTTTAACCACAATCTTTAAAGTTGAAATTTTGAATATCTCAATAATTTTCTACTATTTTACTTTTTCATGAACTTCGAAAACTGTCCCTAAAGTTCTAAATAATTGCTTTTACAAACTCTTCTGCATTAAAGATTTCCATGTCATCAATTTGTTCTCCTACACCAATAAATTTGACTGGTATTTTATTTTCTTCTACAATTCCAATAACCACACCACCTTTGGCCGTACCATCTAATTTAGTTAATACCAATCCCGTTATATCTGCCTCTTCTTTAAATGCTTTTACTTGTGAGATGGCATTTTGTCCAGTGGTTCCATCAATGACTAGTAATACTTCTTTATCTGCTTCACTCATTTCTTTATTAATCACTTTTTGAATTTTGTTCAATTCATCCATTAGATATTTTTTATTATGAAGTCTTCCAGCCGTATCAACAATTAACACATCTGCATTCTTTTCTCTTGTGATTTTAATTGCATCATATACAACAGATGCTGGATCTACCCCTTCTTCTCGTTTTACAATATCTGCTCCTGAACGTTTTGCCCAAATCTCTAATTGTTCTACCGCTGCCGCTCTAAAAGTATCTGCCGCTGCAACAACGACTTTTTTTCCATCTTTTGCTAAACGATTTGCAATTTTTCCGATAGAAGTTGTTTTTCCTACACCATTGACACCAACAACTAATATAACTGATGGTTTTGTATTTAAATGTAAACTTACATCTGTTACTTCTAATATCTTTTGCATTTCTTCTCTTAGTGCCTTTTTTACATCTTCTTCATCTTCTATTTTTTCTTTTTTAATTCTTTCTCTTAAATGATTGATAATTTTTACAGATGTATCCATTCCAATGTCTGACATAATTAAAATTTCTTCTAATTCTTCTAAAAAGTCTTCGTCTACTTTTCTAAAACTACTAAATACATTATTGATTTTTTCATCAAATGATTTTTTTGTTTTATTTAAGCCATTTTTTAATTTATCAAAAAATCCCATGGTTAATTTCCTTTCTCTTTTTATTACTTTTGTTTTAACATTATCTATTTTAACATATTTTTTCTGATATTTCCATTAATTTCAATATTTTGTTTAATTTATCTTTCTATTTCATAACCATTCTTGCTTCGTAAGAATTTTTTTAATATATTTAATTTCTCAAAGAAATGTAAAGATTTATCAATTTGAAAAAAATTACGTAGTAATTTTCTGTGTAACTTTATTTTTTTATTGAATAGGAAAATTTTAATTTTTCCCATTCAATAAAAAAACCAGCATTACGCTGGTGTATTTTTTAGTTATATTTAACCTTTTAGTTACATTATCTTATTGTTATCACAGTATGTTTTTATTGCACTTTATTTTGTATACTGTTTTGGTACGTACGAAATCATTCAGAATCAAAAGATGAAGGATTTTTGAATCCGTTCCCGAAAATTCTTATTCTAATATAAATAATTCTCCTAATGGTCTTGCTTCATTCAATCTTCTAATTGCTTCTGCAAATAATGGTGCAATCGTTAATACTTTTATTTTACTACTTTGTTTTTGCTTTTCTTCTGATAATGGAATTGTATTAGTAATAACTAATTCTTTTATTGGAGATGCTTCAATTCTTTGTACGGCATCTGCTGATAATACACCATGTGTACAACCTGCATAAATCTCTTTTGCATGAAATCTCTCCAAGATTTTTGCTGTTTCAATTAAAGATCCTGCTGTATCAACTTCGTCATCAAAAATAATTGCTTCTTTATTTTCAACATCACCTATAACTGTTGTAGCAATTGCTCTATCATCATTGCCTGCTCTTCTTTTATCAATTAATGCAATTGGACAACCAAAATATTCAGAATATTTATATGCTTTTTTAGAACTTCCAGCATCTGTTGCTACAATAACCATATCTTTTAAATTTTTTTCTTTAAAATATTGTTGTAAAATATTTTGTGCTGATAATCTGTCACAATTGATATTAAAATATGCTTGAATTGCTGGATTGTGTAAGTCACATGTTATGACTCTTGTTGCTCCTGCTGCTTCTAATAACTGTTGCATTAATTTTGCTGTAACAGGTATCCTTGGTTGGTCTTTCTTGTCTGATCTTGAATAAATATAATATGGTAAAACTACATTGATATTTTTTGCAGATGCTCTTTTAAATGCATCTATTGCAATTAGCAACTCCATAACTCTTTCGTTTACTGGAGGTGTTGTCATTTGTACAATATAAACATCTTGTTCTCTTACTGTTTCCTTAATTTGTACAAATGTATTGTCATTTTTAAACTTTAGTATGTCCATTTGTCCTACTGGTAATTTTAGATAATCACATATCTCTTTTGTGAAATTTTCTGCACTTTTACAGGCAAAGATTTTGATATTTTCCATTTTTCCTTCTCCTTTTATTTATTTTACTATAATAGTATATCATCTTTCTTCAATTTTTCCAAGTATTATTGAAAATTCGACATATTTTTTTCATTTTTATCTATAATAACACATTTTACATAAAATTTCATTTTGGGGTAAGAAATCGTTAACTTCATCCTCAAATTAAACATTTTATTTTTCTATATGATCCTCTTCTAATTCATCTTCTGTTATCAATCCTTTTTCCACATTTTCTTTATCCTTCTTTTTTCGCTCTTCTCTATACAATTCTAACATATATTCATTATACTCTTTTGTAATTTCTTTTAATTCTTCTACACCTATTGAATCTACCACTTCTTCCAAAGAGACCTCTGGAGCAGATGCATATTGTTTATAATCTAATCCCTCTCTCCTTAAAAGTTCTCTTTTCACAGATTCTCCTGGAATTTCTTCATCACTTTTATCTGCTAAAAAATCCACAAATCTTTCTATTCCTTCTACATATAATGTGTATCGCCTTTCATTATCTTTAGCATAACTTTTTGAATTTCGATGTATCTTTGTATCTTCTATTGGTCTTCCTTCTTCTCTTAATCGTTCTGAAATATTTTCAATGCCTTCTTCTAATTTATCAGCATATATTCCCGCATCAGTATTTCTATTTGTTATATATCCCCATGTACCTATATCTCCAAAAATATATTCTTTGTCATTTAATAACATCTTTGTTGCAATATAATCTTCTCCTGTATACACAGCTATATCAAATCCTTCTAACTGCTTTTTACTTGTAGAATCTTTCAACACCTCTCCATATTGTTCTATCGGCATTAAAATTGTTGCCCTAGGTGATAATTTCATATCTTGTTCAAAATATGTATCTGCTTCATTTAAACTTAATAACCCTTCATTTTGTATTTGTTCTTCTAAAGGCTCTACTATTATATATTTTCTATTAGAAAATTTACCATATTGATGATCTCCTACTAATCCATTCAATGTCCAATGAATCGTTCTTCTATTAATAAAATCTAACACATCATACTGAGAAAGTTCCTTACTATCTATTCTTTCTTTTAATTCTTTTGCAAAATATGAAGGCATTGGTTCTGGCATTGTATGTTTATCTATTGTTTCTATAAGCCTATGTTTTGGAAATACATCTGTACTTCTGACTAGTATCAAATCTTCTTCTGTAATAGAATCTTCCATCCTTTCTGAAGCTAGATATTCATTTTTTCTCTCAACCTCTTTTTCAGCTTCTTCTGTTGCTCATAAAGTACAGGAATTTTATCTTCAAATTTCAAATCCAAACCATATTCTTTAAACTTTTTCATTTTTGTCCTTTGCTTCATAAATTCAAAATTTCCAACCGCTTTAAAAACATAGTCTAATTCTCCCAGTTGTTGGTGTATATTCGTATTTGAAAATTGCACATATTCTTCAAAAACCCTATTTTGTTCTTTCATATCTCCCGCTTCTTCTATTCTTTTTACAACTGCCATTTGCAATTTTTCTTTTAATTTTTTCTCCATACTTTCTTTATTTAAAATACTAAAAGACTCTATATGTTTTTCCATAAATTCTTTTATTTGTTGATATTTTTCATAATCATTTTCTGGTAATACATTTATTTTATTTCTTTTATTTTGAGAATAATACATATTATATTGTTCATATATTTCCTTTACTCTTGCAAAATCCATATCTTTATGCACTAATATACCTTCTAAATTTTCAGCAACTTCAAATCCACGTTGTTTTTTTATGGATTTTTGAACATCCTCTCTATCTTTCCAATATTGTTCAAAAAAAGAATAATCATCTTGATACTCAGAAGGTTTTATATCAAGTTCTATTACTTGATAACGCCTTTTTCTTTCTGCTTCCTTTAAAATCTCTAATATCTTTTCTTGTTTTTTTGACTCATCTACATCCATTTGAGCAATTTCATCCAATCTTGTTTCAAATTTAGATAATTCATTTTCTGTTCTCTTCCTTATTTTTATTCTTTTTACCAAATCTTTCAAACTTCCCATTTTTCTTTCCTTTTATTTTTTATTATTCTTTTACCATATTATATCATGATAATTATTCCATTATCATTTTTTTCTCTAATTTTTCTTATTTTTTATAAAATAGACATTTATACAAATTAGTGTTATGCAGAAAGCTATCGTTCTATATTCTGATGCCCAAAAATAAAAAACGCCTTATCAAATACTTTTATATAAAAAAAGGTCCCTAAAATCACTTCCGTAATTCTTGGGACCTTTTTTGAGGTTCTTCATAAAATAGACCTTACTTTTCGCAAGCCGGCTCATCTAACAATGTGATTTCTATACTTCCATTCATCTTAGTAATCTGATATTGTGGTATTTTACGCATTTTCTCATACACCCAATCCAGTATATCTTTGGAGAACATCGTATTTTTAAAGTATATCAATCTACCAATCGTTTTTGGAACATCTCTTATTTTTTCCTCGCCACATTTCAGTAGCTTTTCAGAAGTTGCAAAACACACAGGATCTGCACAAGACAAGTGGTAAAACTTATTACTTCTTTTCGAAAATGCAACCGAACAATCAACCATGCCCGAACTATCGAACATTTTCAATCTTATCTTGTAAATCGGTATCTCTTTATTAGATACACGAAATACATCCATAATCATTGAAATCATTCTTTTCGTTGCTTTCTTCTTTAATTTCTTTTTATCCTTTTGCCGTTCTTTAGCAATTTCAGCTGATTCCTTTTTGATTCCCATATAAAATCCTCCTCTTTATTGCCAACTTGCTACTTTTAAATGTTTTTACGACCTAGATTATATCATATTTACATAAAAATGGCAAATTCAACAATTTCTGTATTGTCAAATTTGCCCATAACTTTATTGATTTTATAAACTTTGGAGCCATTAAGCAGAATCGAACTGCTGACCTACGGGTTACGAATCCGTTGCTCTACCAACTGAGCTATAGTGGCATATTAAGCATTTTACCAGTTATATTCTATGTTTGACAACTTTTTTGTATTTTGATTTGGTTGTCTATTTTGTCTATTTTGTCCACTTTTTCTATTAAGAAAGTTGTCAAAAAGTTGTCAAACACATTATAGTATATCTAACCAAAAAAAGCAATATCATTTTATCAATTATTACTATTGTATTTTTCTATTAATCTTACATCTTTATGAAAATATTTACATATATTTTTTAATACATTTCTCATCTCTTTTTCATTTAATTGTTTTTTTATTTTATCAACTACTACATCTTTCATATCCAATCTCCTTACATTTACTTTAAGTCATATATATAGTAAACCTTGTTCACTATGGTGGAAATTGCAAAAAATTTTACGAAAGTGCCATTTTCATTTACAAAAAATAAAATAGCACTAAAATTGTGCTATGGTATTATTCTATATAATTCTTCTATTTTTATATTCAATGATTGTGCTATTCTTACAGCCATCGACAATGACGGTTCTTTTTCTCCTTTTTCGATATAATTTAAGTGTGATTTTGAAATTCCTGTCATTTTTGCTAATTGTTCTAAACTATATCCGTTTTTCTTTTCTAATTTGCCTTAGTAAAATCTCTATTCTCATACATTTCCACCTTTGACTTTAGTATGTCCAGATTTCTATATAACATACATTTTGTCCACTATGGTGGAAAAACCCAATTTTCTTATACGAAAATTTTTATCAATTCTAATTAACAATGTGATATATTAGTTTGAATTTATTATATTCAATAATATAAAAATATCCCGAATTAGATTTACTAATCCGAGATATTTTGTAACATATATATATTTATATCTAATTATATTTTAACATTTTTATCTAGGTTTGTCTTAAGAAATTTGTCGAATCTTTATAAAATATTGATTTTTAATAGAAAACATGATATTTTTATCAAAATTAAAAGGAGTGATTTTATGGCAAAAATAGATAAACTAGTAGAACAAGCGAGAGATGAACTTTATGGAAAGGAAATGTATATAGATGAACTTGACAATAAAATAAAAACAATCTTTAAAACAAAGAAAAGTGCTTTAGATGTTATAAAATATTGGGTTATGGAAATAATCAATAATGATATATGTTTTACATATAATTTTTATGTGCAAAGCGGTAGATATATCATTTATGTTAAATTTAAAATGATGGAAGAAAGGCATGCCGTTTTAGGGGATATGAAAGTTAAATTAATAGATATTATTAGAATGTAAGAAGTTTAATTACTTCTTTTTTTGTATTTTATAATGTATTAAAAATCATTGAAATATCAAGCAAAATTCGGCTTACGAGAATGGATTTTAAAGGATTTTTATTTTTAAACAATATACTTACATCCATTGATTTTAGGTACTTTTATTGACATATTTTAAAAAAATAGTTTATGATAATAGAAATAGAATATATTATTGTCCAATATGAGATTGAATAAAGAGTAGAGAGAAAATCTTTGCTCTTTATTTTTGTTTAAACGCAAAAAAGAGCTAGACTAGAAATTAATCTAATCTAACTCTTGTATTTTATAAACCACCATTATATTTAACAAATCCAGTTTTTCTATTTGCTACTGTATTTCCACTATATATGTTATAACAAACTAAATATTTTCCGTCTACAACTCCATAGCAATCTGCTTCTCCTCGTGGATATATAGTTCCTATTTTTTTAGTCATATCTGTATCTGCATAAACATCTTCGTTTGTACTTCCATTTTTCCATGTTTTTGGTATATCAAATTCCTCCTTATTACTATCATTAGAAACATTATTTGTTGTCTCTGTACCAATTTTAGATTGGTCTTTTGGTCTTAATACTCCCAAAAATCCTTTATATGTATGATTTACTTTATGAACTGTTTTACCATTCCAATTTAAGTCATATGTATAGAAATTAGATGTATTTCCTTCTCCAGTGGCTATTGCTATATGTCCATATGTATTACCTAATCCTGCACCCCAAACTGCGATATCTCCTTTTTGTGGCACAAATTCTGGAGTATTTGCTATTCTATCAAAATTAGCTTTTAAAACACTATTGTTATCGTAATTTTCATAATAGTCTTTAGCATTTCCCCAAGCACCTGGGGTTAATCCGAAAACTTTATTTAAATACATCTTGATTAAATCTACACATTGTACTCCAGAAACTCCATCATAGTCAAAACTTTTTCCATTGTATTCATTAATAAATTCAGTATAGTTCATTTAATTTTCCTCCTTCTTTGGCACATAATCTAGTGCCTTTTTTACTGTGTCAAAAACACTTTGAACAAAGTTCTTTACTGCCTCTCGCGTTATAAAGAATTGCAAAAAAGTTGGTAGCATGCCAATTACTTTGTCTATTACATAATTTAGTTTTTCTGTATTTTCACCTTGCTTATACATATCTTCTGCCTTTACGATCATTTCTGTTGCAAATTCTTTTAATCCTTTTTTCTTGATTTGCCATGCTAGCCATATTATAAAAGCTATTACTACTATTGCTACTATCACTATTCCTATAATTGTTTGTGCTTCCATAAATATTCCTCCTATCTTACAATTTTTGTTTTTAATTCATATAAATCATTCATCATTTTTTTAACTGTTCCATTTCCACCTAGATTTTGATACTGTATAAACATTTCATCTAGATTTTCTTGATCCAATATAGAGATCTCGCCTTTGCTTTCAAATTCACGATACCTTCGTATTATTTCATTGCGAAGAAGAGCTTGTACACCAAGTTCTATTGCTTCCTCTTTCTTTTTTTTCTTTTCATCTTTTTCCTTATTCTTTTTAAGTTTAGATGTAACAAAGCCTAATGCAATTCCTAAGGCTGTTGTAATTAAATATATTATAATTTGTTCTAACATGTTAATTCTCACTTTCTTCTACTTTTTTCCAACCTTGTGGATATACATCAGGAGCCCAAACGCAACCATCGATTAGACATATGTACTTTTCTCCTTTGTATGTTATTTTTCTGCCTTTATTGTAAGCATCGTGGGCACCGGTTGGTTGTACAAATTCTGGGTATTCTTCAATAGGTTCTATTGGTTCTTCTTCGCCTTTTAATTCTTTAATATCTGCTTGTATCTTATCGATAATTGTATAAATATTATTTATTTGTTCTTGTACACTAGCATAACTATTTTCTGCATTTGCATTTTCTCTTGCTAAGTTGTCCAATTCTGTTTTTTGCTCTTCTGTTATTGCACTTTCTATGTACATCTTGTTGATTTTATATAAGATATCTTTTAATTCGTAATCTTTAGAATTGATTACACTTTTAATGATTTCATACATTATTAATTACCTCCTGCTATCTCTAAAATTTGTTGATTTATAGTGTTTAATTTGTTATCTATATATGTCTCTACATCTAAAGCATATTTTAATTTTAATAATGATATATCTTCTGCAGTAATTATGTTATTTACTCCGTCGAATAACTCTAGATTGCTTAGTTCTTCTAGTACAGCAGTTTGTTCTGGAGTACAAGTAATTTTTGTTGGTGTTGCTAATTTATAATAAACAGTAATATTATTTTCTTGTATCCAATCCTTAAATTGTTCTACTGTTGTTATTTCATTGTTAGGTTTTATGTTTATATTACTTTCGTTTACTGCAACAAGATTTACTTCTGTGGAACTTACCATTGTTGATAAGCTTGTAGATGTTAACTTGTCACATATGCAATTTATTTGATACATTTCATTTACAGCTGCTAGTGTTGTAACGAATATGTATCTATTATTACTTGCAAGACTATAATTTTTGGTTTCGTCTAAAATTACTTTATTCCAATTATGCACTTCTTTCCAACCGTCATCTTCTTTTATAAAGTAATCTCTTGAAAGCATTTCTTGTTGTATGTATAGTAAATAATCTGTTTGTTCATGTTCGATATTAGATGTTGCAGTATTTCCTACTTCTATTTGAACCCATGTTGGCAAAGTATCTGAATAAATAGCAAATCTTATGTATTTACAACTTTTTGGTGTAGTAAATGTTGCTGGATGTGTAGTTTCAACAGATATTACTTCTTTATCTTTATTATAAAAAACTAAACCATAAGTAAAAGATTGTCCTAAATTATTTGAAAAAGTATATTGAGTATTTTCTTTAACTGGAAAATAATCTAATACACCACAATAGCCATCCCAAAAAACTTGCCCTCCTGAAGAATTGTAAGCAATTCTATTAATAAATGGATATTTAGCTATGTCATATATATTTTTATTAATCTTACTTATCTTTGTAGAACCTTGATTGTACGGAGAATAACTTGTTGCTTCTGTGCCATATTCTACTTTTATTTTCTCTCTATCCTCTGTCCTAAAGTCAAATTTTATATATTTTACATTTGAAGAACTTTTTATTCTTTTGGTATTTTTAAAGCTATCCCCTGAAACATATTGCTTTTCTGTATTGTAAAAACAATAATAACTATCATAATCTGTATTTATGATTAAATATTGATTAGGTAATATCTCTATATAACCACTTACAGAATAACCTGTTTGTGCGTATGTTCCTCCTGTTGATGTAGAAAGTCTCTGATTTGTTGCAGATGTACTGTCATCATATATATTCTTATTACTTCCTAAACATTTAACTTCGCTTGGATAATTTGGAGAAGGACTTGCTCCGTATTGTTCGTATTCTTTTTCCTCTGTTCCTTTGTAAATCATAAACCTATTTTTAGAATTATTAAAAGTTCCTGATAATGCAATTGTACCTGTTTGAATATTGGCTTTATATGTATATAAAGATTTGTCTACTGTAAAAGTTCTATTAACATTTCCAGTAGTTAAATACTGAACAGTTCCATCACTTATTTTAGTTATTCTAACTTGTAGATATATTCCTGCATCATTATTTCCATAGTGGTTTTCAGCCCACATTGTATAGGTTTGACCATCTTCTAAATTGTCTGTGATATCAACCAGTGTAGATAGCACTGCATAGTTGTATTCGGGTGTTCCATTTACAATTACATATCCTTCGTCATCTTTTGTTACTGTTAATCCTGCTATACTATCAACTAAGTTTTTAAGATAATCATACTTATTATATCCTTCCCTCGTTTCCTGTCCCTGACTTCCCAAAACTTCTAACTGCCCGAATTTATTCGCATCTTCTACATGTATGCTTTTTGATTCTTCTGTTTCTGCGTTTAGTGCTGCATTTTTTAGTTTAGATATTAATTCGTCTTGTTTGTTGTCATTTGTTTGTAGATTTTCTATATTTTTGTTTTGCTGTATTTGTTCTTCTTTTATATCTTCTATATCTTTTTTTATATTTGCATCATTGTACTTATTATTTTCGATTTTTGAATGCACCTTTTGAGCCATTAATTCAGAATACTCATCTAAGCTACAAATGTCATCTTCTTCGTAAACCGGCAAATCATATGTATATTTCATATTCCTTTAACCTCCCCGCAAGTAAATTGTTTTATATAAGAACATGTCTTTGTTTTAGCTTCTTTACAAGTTAAATATCTTATTGCTTTTATTTTCAATAAAAAATTAAAACCGAGCATAAATCTTGCTTGGTTCTAGTATTTTTTCTATTATTTTATTTGGCATAATATCCTCCTAATTTATTTTCATTAAAATAATTGTATATTCATAACTTACTGATGCTGATATATTTGGTACCATAATAGATCCATCGTCTGCTACATTTATGTTTCTTATGTTTATTCCTATATCTGTTTCACCAAGCGAAACTTTTGCAGGAATGCTTCCTGCTACATAACTAGAACTATCAAAAACAGAACCATAACCTTTGAATATAGTTGTTGGTCTCTTGAAATTAACTGTTAAAACAATACAATTATCTCTATTGAATCCGATTGGATAATTTATTGTTTTGCTTGGATTTGTTGTTCCGTCTCCTGTTATAGTACCAGTTATTATCGCAAAATTGTCCTTATATACAACTTCACTTCCGACTACTATTAGCAATATTATTAGCAGTAATATTGCCACTAAACGTAAAATTCCCACTTGCTGTACCTCCCGTTTTTAATAAATATGCACTTCCGTCTTCTACATTTGCTAATTCTTCTTCTAGTTCATTTAAAACAGATTGAAATTGAGTTTGTATTTGTTCATATATACTGTCAAAATCCAAAAAAGTTCTCATATCTTGAAAGTTTGTAATTCCGTTTGAACTCGTCTGAAATCTTGCTAATTCATATTGATAAATTCCTGCATTATTTTTAACAATATCATTTTGAGTTAAATTCGGATATCTACTAGTACTTTTAACTATTTTATAACTTGCTTGATTTAACTGACTTTCTGTATTCTGCTTGTCTAAATCTATTTCTATTACTAGTTTACAATAAGAACTATCTGTACCAGCTGAAATGTCTTTGCTAGTATCTTCTTCTAAAAATCTTCCTTGTATGCAAATCGCTCCACTTTGAACTGTTAAAGTGCTACCGCTATATGTAACTTTCATTCCATTTTTGTAATTATTACTTACTCCATTCTGTCCATTTAAAAATGTATTAATAAAAAGAGCAAATATCTGATTCCCAAATATCTGCTCTTTAAAAACATGTCCTTTTAACATTATTTACTTCTCCTTTCTTTTAACAATTTATCTATAAACTTGATTCTGATATTTCCACACGTATATTCTACAAATCTATTTTGCGTTATTTTAACAGAAGAAATATAAGTATCATGAATTAAAGACTCTCTTGTTTTTATTGTAATTGGTGTTCCTACTTTCATTATTCTATCTAAATAATTAAACGTTATGTTGTGACTGTAAGTATTAGATTTAATTGTATCTAATGCTTTTTGCTCTGCATCTTCAAAATTTGCCGTAAAAACTCTTTTGGTTTTTCCTTCTGCTCTATTTTGATTAGTAGAATCTGTTGTCGTTGTTCTATCTTTTAATAAATATAAGTAATATGGAACTGTAGTAGTTAAAACTTCTACTTTACTTACTATATTTGTTTCAAAAACTTCACTATAATTAGAAATTGGCTGAGCATTAACATCTATTAATTCTTTATTTAAAGATTTGTTCTCTATTTCTATTACAAGTTTTTTGTTTTCTATATAAAAAGTAAACATTATTCCATAAAGTTGCGTACAATTCGTCATCCATGTATGTAGATTATATAAATTGTCTGTAACATTACTTACACTTGTTTTGATTTTTGTATGAGTCTTTACTCGTATTTCTAAATATTTTCTATTTACAAATGTATCCTTGTTCTCTATAAAATTTTCTTTTATTGTGTTTGCTATAAAATCTTCAATTCCTTCTAACCACATTTTTTGCTCAACTAATTCTTCAATTACAAACTCTTGTCTGTTAGAAGCTTCTCCTGAAATATTTTCATAAATTTTTACATTAGAAGCATTTTCAACACTTCCGTTTTCAATTGAAACATAAAATTCTCCGCCTGCAGATTTAATTTTAAAATGTCCATTTCCTAGATATTTAAGGCTCCATTTTTGAGCAGTGCTTTTTCTGTATTCATCTTGTTGAATATTTGCGTTATTTGAAAAATTAGCATTTGCAACATCCATTGCTTTTTCAGAATTTACACAAATCAATCCATAAAGATTATCTGTTTCTTTTACTGCCTTCCATTTTTGAGCATTCGTATCATTTAACTCCCAAATTTGAACATTTGCATAATTATCTAAACTTCCACCTGATACATCAATTACTTTTTCATAACTTAATACACTTCGAAATCTATAATATCCTCCATCTTTTAATTCTTCTGTTTCAATATTTCTATTTAAAACTACATCTTCATCAAATATATTTGTAATATATTTTAAGTTGTATTCATACAATAATTTTCCATCTTCATTTTGAATATTGTCAATAATTCCCCAATAAACTACTTCATTATTTTTTTTGATCATTACTATATCTTGTGATTTTGCTGTTGTTTTCTTTAAAACTTTTATTATAGAATTTGCATTAGTTTCTTCGTCTATGTTAATTTCATAATCTGATAATTCTACTATATCCTTTACTTCAAAATCTCTATAATCAAATATCCACATAGTAATTATATTTGTTTCAATCTTTATTTTTTCTTTTGCCAAAACTTGAACAACTTGTATATCTTCATAAGATTGTCCTAACAAATCTGTAAATGTTATATCTGCTTCATAAATTCCGCCTGTTTCGGGTGCTTCTAAGTTAACTTCATAGTATCCTGTTTGTGCATTGTATTTTGCTATATAGTTTTTTTCATTAAAATTTATTGTCATTTCATTCATTTTAGCACCTCCTATATTGCTTTATAGTAAGCAAATATAGTTACTTTAGCATTTAATATTTCATTATCTGCTGCAAGCCTTAATTCACAAGATTTGTTTTTTGGAAGTCGTATCACCTCATTATTTTCAGGATTTAATACATCTAGATTAAACAAACTTTCTAGAGTTCCATCTGTCTTTTGCCTATTTAAATAAAAGTTTCCTTCTTGAGTTCCATATAGCAATTTCTCATACTCTTCTATTTCAACAGTAAAAGGAAGCTCTTGATAAAGTTGTCCTTCAACATATAGCTCAATTTTTGGATTAAGCACATGACCATCAATTTCTACTAAAATTGGAGATTCAACATGTCCATTATTGATAAACTGTATGCTTCTTGTGCTATAATCTATAAATTTGCTATCCCATTTAAAATCCCATCTAATTTCATTAACCTTAGGTTGTATTGTATGTATAAATGTATTTTCTTCATACCACAAAGATAGACAATCAAAAATGATTGTTTCTTTTATTATTCCATCCGTTTGTTTTTGTGTTTTGGTCAGACTTTGAATTTGAATATCCTTAAAATACTCTTTTTGACCATTTTGAAAAGGAATTTTATATGAAAATTTTAAACTTTCAGAAGCTTCAATAAAATCAACTAAGTTTTTATAATTATCATAATTTAAGAAGTTAGCAGTTCCAGAAATTTGTCCTTGCTCAAATTTTCTTAAATTAGTTATAAATGTATTTCCTAATTGCTCATATTCTGTTGTATAAGAATATCCTAATCCGAGATGGGTCTGTCAACAGACAATGATTATATATATCCATCAATGAATATTCTTGTCCTTTTTCATTTACTAGTTTAAATTCTCTAACCATTGATTTTCCTCCATTTTTAAGGTATATAAGTATATTAGTAAAAAATAAAAAGCCCTTAAATTTCAATTTAAGAACCTGCTTTAAAAACACTTTAAAGGTTATTTTTTATAACTTTTAAACTATCTTTAAAAAATAAAACACACTACATTTCTGTAATGTGTTTTATTTTAATTTAATTCAATATATTTTGCATAAACAAGTGGCAAATTTATTGATGCTCCTAGTGTACTTGTATATGTATAATCTCCTTGTGATGTTCCATATATCGTTATAATATCCCCTTCTAATATTTTATCTTCTCCTGCTTCTGGATAATATACTACATATATTGTATCTGTATAATATGTTGTATATGTTCCTTCTTTTGTGATGTTAACCCTCAAATCAACACCAGATGTTCCATAAAGTGCCTGTACAACTTCTCCTGTAACTTTTACATTTGTTCCCTTAAAATTTTCTGGATTTCTTGCCATTTGATCAAAAGTATATGTTTGACAACTTGCTTTAAATTCTGATTCTTCTTGTTGCTTTCTTACAATTTCTTCTTCTTGCTTTTTCTTTTCTTCTGCTTCTTGTTCTGCTATTCGTTTTTCTTCTGCTACATTTGTTACAACAATATTATTGTTTTCTTTTTTTACTTCAGCTATTTCATAATTGTCATTACTTTTTGCATTTTCTTCGTTTGAAAATACCCATATTTTATAAGTTTCATAAGCTGTATTATCTTTTTCTCTTTCTTGATAAATATTTTCTAGTTGTTCATTTGTTATAAATTCACTAGCTATTATTTTATCTATTTTTTCTTTAGAATTATTTTTTAATATACTACTATAAAATGTATAATCTTGACTTGTTGATTCAATTTCATTTGTAGCTGTTTGTTGAGTTGAATTTTGAGTTTGTGAACTTCCTAATGCTAATATAATAATCACAATAATTAGCCAAAACCACCATTTCTTATAAATTGGTTTCTTTTCTATTTCTTCATTCACCATATATTATCCTCCTTTTATTTATATATAAAAAGAGTATACCACAAATAAATATTATTTGTGTCGAAATTTGTCGAAAATACGATGTTTTTCAGTATTGGCTTCCAAACTTTTTGTTTATATAGTTAAGGCAAGCTTGTAGATTTTGTTCATTCATTTCTTGAACATTAAATGTTATTTGTGGTGTAGTAAATACTGTTTGTGTTTGTGTTTTTATTTTTCCTCCAATTGCTTTCATGTTTGGAATATTTAAACTTTGATTAAATTTAAAGGAATTGTTAAATCCATTAGCTATATTTTTTGCTAAATTTTTAGCATTTGTTGTTAAGCCTCTTTGTCTTTTTGAAAAAACAGTTGATATTGGCTGTAAAAAATATTCTGCCATTTTTTTCATTAATTTTGATGGAGAATGTTCATCCCATTCTATGTTAAATTGTTTTGCTATATTTTTCGCAATTCCTGCTGCTTTATTTATTAAATTCTGACCCAATGTTCCATTATTTAATCCATTATATAATCCTTGCAATACATTTTTTCCGCTTGTTTCATAGTCACCATTTTCAAACTCTTTTGCTACTTCATCAGCTCTATCTCCTGCTGTTTGTTGTAGTAATTGTTTCTTTTCATCGTCACTTAATCCTTCATAAAATCCTTGTAAATTATTTAATGCACTTTGTTTAGCTGTATTATTTTTGTCAAAATTCTCTGCGACTTTTTGTCCCATTTCTCCTGCACGTTTTGCAAATTCTGGTGTATTTGCTATAACTATTCCAGTAGCTTCTTGTATTTTTGTCTGCATTTCAGGAGCTAATTTGCTAACATATTCACTGTATGTTGCAAAAGAGCCGCTCGCTAAAGCTTTCCATGCTTCTATTTGTTGTGGTGTCATTTCTTCAGTAGTACTTGTCATTGCTACTAATTGTTGAGCTAATGTTTCTAATTGTTTTTGTCCTGCTTCAATTTGCATTTGATTTTTTTGAGCATTATAAGTATCTTGATTTTGTAAATCTTGATTATATGCCTGTTGATATTGTTGAATTTCATATTGAATTTGCTGTATACTTCTATTTATTGTTTCCCCTATATCAGTACTTCCATTTTGATATGCATAAGTTCGTTGAGTTATCATTTCTTGAATTTTTTCATTGTTTCCGCTTAATATTGTTGTATAATCGTTTTCGTATGTTGCAATATCATTTAAATATCCATTATAAATTTCTTTACTGCTATCTAAATTTTTCTGAGCTTGATCGACTGCATATTGTTGTTGCTCTACTAACATTTTCATATTATTTACCACATTTGGAGCCAATTTTCCAGAATAAGAGTTAGCAAAATCTTCATATTCTTTTTGTCTTTTATTTAGTTCGTTTTGAGCATTTGATAATTCTTGTGTTTTTGATATCATATCTTCATAAGCCTGATTCTTTTTATCTAGCGCCTCGTTTCTTTTAGCTTCATCATTTTCTAATATCGCTTGAGCTCTTTCCTTCAACAACAAATTATCTATAGTATCAGTTAATTCTTTGTAGTTGTTTATAACATTTCCCGTCATCTTATATTCAGTTCCTAATGCACCATTTAGTTCATTTAAAATATAAGATACTCTATCTTCGTATCCTTCTTTTACTTTTCCATTTTCATCTACTAATGTGTTTAACTCATTTGCCAATTTTTGTGTGTTATCAATTTCTGACATAGTAGAGTTCATGACATTATCTTGCTCTTGATTAAAAGAAATATATTCATTCTTTGCCTTTTCTATTTCTTGACTTGACTTTGCAACTGCTTCTCCGCTTTTATTCATTTCAGAATACATTGCTGATGCTGCTAATGTAACTCCTGTAATTGTTAACGCAAGTAGTCCTGCGGGACTTTTTAAAGCTGTAAGGGCTTTAGCTAAAGTTTGTGTTCCTTTACTTGCCTTATCAAAAGATTCTGTAGATGTTTTTCCTACTAATGCAATTGCTTGAGAAAATGTTCCTAATCCTTTTGTAACTGTTCCTATTCCAGTTCCCAGTTTTCCCAATATTTTTATTGCTGGTCCAATCGCAGCTACTAATAATGCTTTATTTATTATACTTTGTTTTTCTTCGTCGGATAGCTCATTAAACTCATCTACTAAATCTTGTATCCATTTTGCTAAATCCTTTATTTCTGGCGCTAATGCTTTTTGTATTGCAATACCAGCACTTTCTAAAGAACCACTTAAGCTTTCTAGTGCTCCTTTTGTGTTATCTAGCATTGTATCAGCCATATCTTGTGCTGCTCCGTCACAATCTTCGAAAGATTTTGTCATATCAGCTAAATCTCCAGAACCTCTATTGATTAATGCAACCATTCCAGATAAAGACTCTGTACCAAACAAAGTAGTAAGTGCATTTTGTTCTTGCTCATCTGTTAGGTCTTTTGTTGCATCTTGAAGCATAGAAATCATTTCTGTTAATGACTTCATTTTACCTTCATTGTCATAAAAGCTTATACCAAGTTCTTCCATGACACCAATCATTTTGTCAGTTGGCTTAGTTAATCTTGTTAAAGCACCTCTTAATGTTGTTCCTGCTTGTTCTCCTTTTATTCCTGCATCAGACATGATTCCTATTGCTGCAGCTACTTCTTCTATTTTTAATCCCATAGTATTGGCTACAGGAGCTATATATTTCATTGCATATCCCATGTCTTCTACTTGAGCATTAGTTCTAGCTGAAGCTTCCGCAAATACATCTGCCACATGAGCACTACTACTAGCTTCTAACCCAAATCCTCTTATTGCACTTGCTGCAATCTCGGAAGATGTTGCTAAATCTGCTCCACTAGATGCTGCTAAATCTAACAATCCTGGCATAGCTTCCATAATTTCTTGTGTTGTAAAACCAGCACTAGCCAAGTTTTCCATACCTTCTGCAACTTGACTTGCACTAAATGTAGTTTTTGCACCTAAATCCATTGCTTGGTCTGTTAATTGTTGTAACTCCTCTCCAGTCGCTCCAGCAATTGCTTGAACCCTTGACATCTGTGCTTCAAAATCGTTTCCTGTTGTAACTGCTGCAGTTCCTATTGCTAAAACTGGTAAAGTTAAAGAAGTTGTTAATGTGCTTCCTAAATTATCTATTTTACTAGATATATTTGTTAATTTATTTCCAAATTCTTCTAAAGATTTTCCTGCTGATGTCCATTTTGATGCTTGTACCTGTAAATTTTTTAATTTATTTTCTGTATTTATTATTTCTCTTTGTAAATTTCTGTAATTTTCAGGAGATATTTTACTCATATCTTGATTTGCTAGTTCTTGAATTTTTCTTAATTCTTCTAATTTTTTTGAAGTTTGTTCTATGTTTTCTGCTAAAACTTTTTGTTTTTGAGAAAGTAGCTCTGTATTAGAAGGATCTAGCTTTAATAAAGAGTTAATACCTCTTAGCTCTTTAGTAAGGCTAGAGGTAGCAGTGTTTACACTTTTTAATGCTTTTTGAAGACCAGATGTGTCTCCTCCTATTTCTACTATTATTCCTTTTATTGTTCCTGCCATTTCTACCTCCTACATTCTTGCTACTAAATTTTGTATATCTTCTTGTGTTGCCATTCTTGTGCCATTTTCCTCTTCTTTGTCATTATCAAAAAAAGATATAAAAATCTTTAATACATCTACATATGTCAAGATTTTTAAATCTTCTATTTTTAATCCCATTCTTAGACAAGCTACTAAAAATTCATGTTCTGGAAATAAACTTTTCTTCTGATTTCTGCTTTCTTTGTTTATTTCTTCTAGTTTTTTAAATACCTTCTCGTCCACAAAAGCAGTTGACGGCAAGTTCCGTTACCTCAACAATCCACATATCATTTGTATTTATTCTTTTAAGTTCTTTTAGCCAATCTTCATATTCTCCTATTTTTGGATTTGCAGTATAACAACAGATGTATCCAACTCTTGTGATAGCCTCTATAAAATCGTCCATATACTTTAGCATTTGTCTTGATGTTTCTCTTACTATTTCTGCCTCTGTTATATTTGGATTTTTCTCTTTTAATTCTGCTGTTAATAGAACTTGTACCGTTTCAAAATTGTTAATTGTTTCAAAATCTTCAAATATTCCATGATTCTTGAATTTTTTTCTATATTCAACATAAGTAAAAGCATTGCAATCTATTTCAAATTCTTTTCCACAAATATCAATCTTTTTCATTTAATCTTTCCTTTCCATTGAAAAATCAGTATAGGAGAATCCTATACTGATGCTTCATCTTTTGGTTCTGGTACTGCATCAAAGAATGAATTGTACTCAGTTTTATTTGTATCAGATAATGCTAATTTGTATCTTACATCTCCTGTGTCTTCTCTTGCAGAAGTTGTGATAGACAATGTGTCTGTATTTGGTGTTTTTGTATCTTCTGTTGTTCCTGCTTCTGTTGATGGTCTAGAAACTGTTGTATTATAGTAACAAAATCTAGTTCCTGTAACATCTCCTTCGATTTGATACATGAAAGCAAATGGTGTGATGACATCATTTATATTCTCTAGAACACCACCAATAGAGTCGATTTTTTGTCCTAAAATTTCTTTTAAGAACTCATCTGGTATTTTTGCTATTTCAAGTTCTCCAGAATATCCATTATTCGCAAAGCTTTCAAAATATTTAATATTATCGGCATAAAATGGTTCATTATCTCCTTCTGCATCTAAACTTAAGTTTACAGCACCTGGAATTTTGAATGGTGTATCATATGTAATTGCTCCATCTTCTCCTTTAATTATTTTTGCGACATGAACATTACTAAGACCAAATTTAACTTTATTTTTTTCTGACATTTCATTTCCTCCTTATTTTTAAATTTCAAAAAAATAACTTATCTGCCAAATTTTTTCATCTGACAAATAAGTTGCTTCTGTTTTATTCCAACATACATCGTATAAAATTTTATTTTCGACTTTGTCTATTAAGTCAAAATCTATATAATCCATAGTTAAATCCAATTGGATTCTTCCTTTTCTGCTAAAGACTTTGTTGTCTGCCATAAAGTTGTCTGTTTCTGTTTCTAATGCTATTAGATGTGGAGGACTAACTGGTTCTTGAAAAACTCCATAAGCATATTGTATATTTTCATTCTTGCATCTTGTATTTAATTCTTCTAATGTCATGCTTTAGACCTCCTTTTGATTTTTCTATCTAATAAATCTGCAAATTTACTTCCATATTCTTCTTCTACTTTTCTTATATGTGGTTGTGCTTCTACCCAACCTGTTCCGTCTCTTTTGTGATGTCCAAATTCTAATAAATGTGTTAATTGATAATTGGTCTTATTCCAAATAACTTTTGTATATTTATGACTTCCTTTTCTTGTTTTGTCTCCATTTTTAACAGCCCAGCCTTTATAATATTTTGTATTTCTTGCTATGCCACTTCTAGGGCTCGTCTGTTTCAATTTTTCTTTTGCTTCTTTTGTTACGGAATCTGTTGTTTCTTTTACATCACTTTCTATATCTTCTACATATTCTGTTAAATATTCTTGTATAGCTTTTTGCAATTCTTCTGGTTTGATAGATTTAGACATTCTTTATTTTCCTTTCACACACCAATATAAGTTCATCTTCATTTCTTTTTTGAGGACGAATTATAGTATATTTAGTATTCATATATATTAGCTCATCTTCATTGTTGTAATTTAAAGTACTTATTATTAATCTTAAAGTTGGTTTGTACCCTTGTTGACTTGCTTGATAATATTCATTTGCATATATATCTTCTTCATCTATAATAGGTATTTCTCTTTCTGTTGTTGCAACAGGCATTAAAACACCTTTTTCATTCTTTTCATAAGTTGTAGATAACAACTTGCAACTTACATCACGCATTGCTATCTACCTCCTTCTTCATTTGATATTCTTCAGAAAACTGCAACTCTCTTAGATTAGCTTTATATCTTTTTAGATATTCGATTCTTTTATCCATGTCTCCGTCTCCAAAATGAGCTTTGATATAAATTATAATTGTATTTTTAACTAGATCATCTTCTATATGTCCTTTTACATCTATTTTTAATCTTTCTAAATCAGATATAGCAGATTGTATAAGCATAGTGATTTCCTTATCTTTTAAGGTGGAAGAATCAACTATGCTTAAACATTCTTTTGCTAATTTAAGAAGTTTTTGTATTGATTCTCCCATAAGCTACCTCCTATACACTTGGTGTTGTACTAATATATCCGTTTACAAAAGCTTCTTCATCTCTAATTTTACAATCTTCTCTTTCAATGCCTCTGAATAATGTTAAATCTTCTTCAAATGCATTTAATTCTCCGATTGCAGCAACATTAGAAGTATTGATAGTTAATTGTTTTCTATCAAAGAATCTAATACCTTCTTTTAAATCTCCAATTATAAATGGAATTTTATTTGAAGTTGTTGCTAAATCTGCATTTGGTATTACTTTTACTGGTACTGTTATTGCTCCTGCTGCTAATCTCATTTCCATTGGATTTGCTGGATTTGGTTGTAATAAGTATTTTCCATCATTGTCTTTTAATGTGTCTAAGTATTGTAAACCATCATCATTTGTAACAATTACAGATGTAGATTTAAAGGCACTACCTAAAGTTACATTTAACACTTTCTTAATGTCGTCTAATCCGTCTAATTCAACTTCATCTTGAGTTTTAATTAAATCTAAGATTATTTTGTTTCTTGTTACTCTTGACTCGTCCCCTAGCCATTCAACAATTATATTAACGATATTTGTGTCTGTATCTTCTAGTAATTCATTTGTAATTGGTAAATATCCAGCATATTTAGAAATTACATAGTCCATTCTTTCAAATTGTGGTGTTGATGTAGATGTAATCTTTCCACCTTCTCCAACTTTTGTAAAACCTTTTTGTTGACTTCTTTTCTTAAAAGTCCTACTACCTTTGTTTGTAGTTACTGTTTCAACACTAACTAAATCAATTAAAGATGCTTTAGCTTCTCTTCTCTCTTCTACCATTGTAGAAATATCTTCTGGAACTGTGTAACCACCATCTGCTGGTGTTCCTTCGTTTAAGCCTTTTGCAATATTTCTAATTTGTTTTGCAAATTTTTGTACAGAATCTTCCTCTTCTTTGTCTTCTTTTTTCTCTGCAATATTTTTTTCTATTTTTGCTACATCTTCTTCACTTAATTTTGCAGATTCTTTTTCATTTTCAAATAATCTTTTTTCAACTTCATATTCTTCTTGTAATTTATCAATTTCATCTAAGATTTCTTTTGCTTTTGCTAAATCTTTGTTTTCTCCTTCTGTATATCCTTTTGCTAATGCTTGTTTACTTTCAATTTTTGCTAATAATTCTCTCATTTTCTTGTTCATAATTTTCATACCTCCAAATTTTCTTTTTCTGTAAATAAAAAAGAAGCTAGATTTTTGATTTTCAAATCAATCTCTGCTTCTTCGTTATTTTTTTCTTTTTTAATTTCTTTGCCACCATAATTTTTTGTAGTTCCTGCTCGTGGCTGTGCTGGAACTGCTACGAAAGATACTTCATATGCCTCTTTTGCTCCATCTAAAGTAAAATAGCATGTTTTTTTGCCTTCTGCTGTTTCATACTCTTTTCCCCACCAATGTGAGCAATAGTTTTTCATGTTGTCTAGTCCACAAATAGAACAAATTGCACGTTTAGGTTTGCAACTAGTTGATACTTCCTTTTTTATTCCTGCCTTAATCTCAGAAATTAGGTCTGCATTTTTTTCAGTTTTAACCATATAGCATTTTGCAATTAATTTTGTATAGATTTCCCCAGATTTTACTGTTTTGCTACTATCTTGAACTAATTCTGTATCATATACTCTTGCTATTTGATTATCTGCTGTTCTTCTGTGGTCCTTTATCATTGTTTTTCCAATGTATAATTTTTGCAAATCTTTTAAGGCATTTAAGTTAAATGGCTCATAATTTCTATCATCTAGTTCGTTATCTCCCATTATTAATTTAAATGTGAATACTTCATCCGCTTTCAAAGGAGTTAGTGTAAATTTGTTAATTTTTCTAAGTTCTTCATCTGTAACTTCTTGATTTTCAACTCCTACAGCCTTGCAAATTACACCTTCTTCAACAATTTTGTCAGTATCTTCTCTATTGTCTTTTCCATCCATTGTTTTGCTTCCTCCTTTCCTTCAAGATTTGTATATTGTGCTCCTGCAAGTTCTACAGGAATACTAGCACCATTTCCTAGAAGTTTATCTCCTCCTGGTACTGCTGGCTTATCTAATAATGCTCTCGCTTCATTTGGTGTATATATAAAATTAGATACTGCTTGGCTTAATGTTTCTATTTGTGTTTTTAAATCTGCTCTTAATATAACTGCTACATTAAATTTAAAATAATATCCATTGTCTATTTCTTCCCTTGACAAAAGTTTATAGTTTAATTCTTCTTCATATTGCTTTAAAATGTACAATAATGTATCTACATAAAAGCTTAATTGCTGTGCTTCAGCACTTGCATAACTAGATTTTTCATAATCTCCTATCTGATTTGGTTTTATTCCAAATGCAGATGCTATCTGTAAGGCACTGTATTTTTTTATATCTATAAATTGACTGTCTGCTAACTTAACATTTAATGGTGTTAATGTAGTTCCAACTGGAATCGGAATTATGTTTTTTACTTCTTCATCATCTAAGTCACTACCAGCAAAATCTTCTATCATCTCTTTAAACTTTTTTAGATTGTCTCCAGATAAATCTGCTGTATATTGAACCACTGCTTTAGCTGTAAAACCACTTTTATACATTTGATTTAACATTTTTTGTGATTTTATATTTCCACTAATTGTAGATTTTAGTTGTTCTCGAACAGGTATCCCTTTTATTCCATCGAAACTACTTGATGTTTTTAGGTGTATAATTTGTTCAGATGAAAATTTATACAATTTTCCACCATGAGAATAAATATAATAGATATCTGGTACATCACTTAATATTTTCTGGTCATCATACCAAATTTCTACACTATCCGATGGTAAAATCCATAGCGATGTTTTTGTTCCTGCTCCTTTAATCCATGCATAAGCATCTCCATAATGATTTCTGTTTTGCTCCATTGTTGACCAAAATGTTGTTGAAGTCATATAAGGGTTTGGTCTATCATGCAATACAAAATATAACGGATGTCCTCTTGCAGTAACAACACCACCATCTTCATTATGTTGTAATAATTTAAGTGGTAATTTTCCTACCGATTCACTTAAAACTTTTAGGCAAGCAAAATAAGTAGCTTCAGATAATTCACTTTCTTTTGTATCATGTAATCCCAAAAAGTCAATTAATTGTTGCATTGCTGTATCTTTACTAGTTTTATTTGTTAATACTCTATATGCTGTCTTTATTCGTTCTTTAAGTTTCACTTTTTCCTCCTATTTCCAACCCATTGTTTCTAAATAATCTTCCATTTCTTTGTTATAATCTACCGTTTCTTCTTCTTTAAATTTCATTTGAGTAATATGTGCATCGATTACAGCATCAACTGGGTCTATTCTTTTATTTTTTGAGTCCTTTTCTTTATCTATTTTCTTTTCTCCAAAACTATTTCTCACTATTTTTGCATTTGAAACACTATAACTTAGTAATTCTTCTTTTTTGTTGTATTTTATCTTTCTAGATTCAATATTCAGTTGCATGTCTTCTGTTCCATCGTGCAAAAATCTTGCTGACTGTTTTATTTCTAAAAGTGGTACACCAAATTCTTCCAAATCTGCTAAAAATCCATCTGCATTGTGTGGATCATATCCTATTGCTTGTATATTTAAGTCATATTCTTCTATAATGTCCTTTAAAAATTTAATGATAAACTTATAGTCATTCTTATATGTTGCTTGTCCACCTGTTACTGTTATTAATCCTTCTCTTTCCCACAAATCATAAGGAGCAATATCTGTTGCTATATGTTCTTCCATTCTTGCTCGTGGCATAAAAGAATGTGTTGATATAAAAAATTCCTCATCTTGTAGTGGTATTTCAATGGCTATTGTTGTTAAGTCTCCACCACTTGATAAGTCCAATCCTACATAACATTTTTTTCCTTCTAAATCTTTCAATTCTAATTCTGATTCACACTTTTTCCACTTTTGTGGACTTGTAAATCTATCTTCTGTATTTTGTACCCATAAATTTAGAGACTTCGTCATAAAGTCTCTTAGTTCATTTCCTCCTATGTCTCTAGCAGTTTGCATGTCTGTTATTAAGTTTTCTAATCCTTGTTTTGTAGAGGCTAGGTATGGGTTTGCTTTTATTAAATTTTCTGGATTAAATATATCGTCTTTTTCATCTAAGGCATATATATCAACAAAGAAATCATCTGCTGTAACTATTCCTTTCAAAATATTGATACAATATTGGTCCATTTCAAAGCAAGCACTGTTTAGTTTATCTCCTCTTGTTGTTATAATGCTTATTAATGTTTCTTCTAGTGCTTTTGTACCATTATAGATAGCCTTATAGGTTTTAGCATCTGGATGTTGATGATATTCATCAATACTCGCAAATATTGCTCTGAATCCATCATCCAATCCACTTTCTCTAGATAAAGCTTCTATTGTACATTGTGTATCTTTTGCAATTATCAATGATTTGTAATCTTTTATATCAAATAATTCTTGTAAATCTTCGTCTGCTTCGATAAATTTTTTCATTTCCTCCCAAGCAATTCGAGCTTGTCTTTTCTTTGTTGCTACTGTGAACAATTTTCCATAATTGTAACCACTAAATCCACCTATGTATGTACCTTTTATACCATTTTCAAATGATTTTCCATTTTGTCTAGCCATAGACTTATAAGAACGTCTAAATCTTCTTTTTCCATTTAGTTTTATCCATCCAAACGGACAACCAAAATCAAATATCTGTCCACCAACTAATTTTACTTGTTTCTTTTCAAAACCTTCCCCTATTGTTAGTGTTTCAGCATATTGTAAAATTCTTTCTGCTTTTTCTGGATTCCAGATATATGGAAAATCTTTAGTTCCTTGTCTTTTTAAATCTTCAAGATGTCTTTTGCATGCTAGAATATGCAATTCTCCCATTTTGTTTTCATCTATGATTTTCTTCGCATATTCTGTTACTCTATCTATTATTTAGCCCACCACCTTAAATTTATTAAACTTATTTTCTTTTGGTGGGTCTTTTGGTTGTGGCATTACTAATTTTGCTCTTGAAGATATAGAAAGTCCTAGGTCGTTTGCACATGCTCTACATTGTTTTAAAGCTTTATCTTGATATGTCAAATATGTATCTATTTCAGATTTCAATTTTGCTTTTCTGTCTGTTCTTTTTGCTTCTAATAGTTCATCTTCTAATGCCCTAATTTTCTTAGTATATTTAATATAACTTGAATTTGAAATTAAATAATGAGCTAAACAATCTTCGTCTAGCTCAGTTATAATTCCTATATCTAACAATATTTGCGATATTCTATAAAATTCTTTTACTTCTTCTTCGTTTAAATAGTCTGGCGGCTTTACATTAACATGATCTGTATGTATTTCTGTTTTTTGTCTTTCTTCTATTTCAGCCCTTGTTAAATGTTTCTTTCCTTTAGCTATAATTAGGTTTATAGGTTGTTTCTGATTTCCTCTAGGCATTTACATCACCTTTCCCATATTTTACCCTCTAAATCGATTTTGAGGGACTTTTTTGTACAAAGAGGAGGGACGCACCGTTCTACCTTCGTGCCTTTGATACTTTTTTATGTACCCCTACCTCTTCTAAGCTTTTAATTTTCTTGCAATATTTCTAATTGAGCTTCTAACTTCTCAATAATATTATAAAGTTTATTTATATCTATTTCTATTATATTGTTCTCAAAGTTTGGTTTTGTAACTTCTAATATAGTTTTTAAAATATCTAATTTTATTTTTATTTTTTGTTGTTTATCCATTACTTCTTTTCCCTCTTCTTAAATCTATTATGCATTAAGTCATGATGCTTATGGCATAATGCTATTAAGTTGCTCCACTCTAATCTTCTTAACCAACCAGTTGGTGTTTGTATTGGTTCTTTATGATGCACTTCTTCTGTTAATTGTATACTGCACTTATTATCTTTCTTTGCCTCTTCTTGACACATTTCACACAAATAATGCTTTTCTTTGTATGTATCTCTTAATAGTTTCCATTCTTTGCTATTGTAAAAAGCCTTATACTTCTTATCTCTGTTCTTGTTATATCTACTCATGCTTCTTTGTTTGTTCTTCTCTATTTCTTTTTCTACAATATTTTGACAATTAGGACAATATCTATTAGGAGCTTGTATAACCTTTTGACATCTAGCACATAACTTTAATAACATATTTATTCCTCTTCTTTATGATATTCTTTTTCTGTTTCATTAAAATAATTTATTGTTACATAAACATTATTATTATTTCTTATTGTTATATTAGGTTTATCGTAACAAGCTTCTTTTAATTCTTGTATTGTGTCATCTACTTCTTCTCTATTTACTTTTACGTCAATAGTTGTTGGTTCTGACATGTTCTATTCCTCCTTTTTCTTTCTCGTTTTTCTTGTTATTGTTTTTGTGTTCTTATTGTTTTTCTCTTCTTTTTCTTGCTTTATTTCTATTACAGTAGCTAATCCAGATTCTTTTATTTCTTCAGCTCTGTTTGCATTATTGACAATGTAAATATCTCCTTCTTTTATTGCTAGACTTCCATCTGAATTGTATTCTATTTCTTTGTCCTTGTTTTGGTATTCTTCTATTAGCTCTGGTCTTTTATCTTTGTAATTTTGTTTAGCAATTACTTTATACATTTTTTTATTCTTCCTTTCTGCTTTTTTATTTAATAACTTAATCCAATCTTTTTCTGTACATTTTTCTTTATATGTGAAATCTTTTGGAATATTATTAACTATCTTATCTATATCTAGATTCTTTAAACCCATATCTAAAATATATCCGTTTACTTCATCTTCTACACTTTCATAAACGCTTGGAAAATCTGTGCTAATTACAGGTGTCCCATATTGTAAGCATTCATTTATAAAATAACTATAACCTTCTGTATCGCTTAATTGTACTCCATAATCTGCTTCAGTTATATAATCCATAAAATCATGACTTGGTTTCATGTATACTATTTCTTCTAAATCAAATGGCTTCTTTCCATATAAATTTAAATCTGTAAATATCGTCCACCTAAATTTTATATTTGCTTTTTTTAATTCTTGTGCTAACTTAAGCATTCGTTCATATCCGTTTTTCTTTACTGACTCTTGTCGCACTTATTAATTTTAAAATTGGTTTTGTTTCTTTTTTATTGTCTAATATATTATAAATTCTTGTTATTTTTTCTTTGGGATATAATTTTTCAAATACTTTGCATACATAACCACTAACTCCAACGTGTTCTGTTGTCTTGTGCCACTTACTATATGTAAAACCTACTTCTTTAGTTCTTATGTAATCAGCATGGACCATTTGTATATATCTTCCACTCTTTGCTATTACTGTGTCTGGATATATCCCCCAAGCAGATGCACATATACAAATATCACATATATATTTTTTATCACTATCATATTGTTCTACTTTTACATATCTTTTAACTCTTTCTAAATTTTCTTTGTCTGCTATTGTATATAAAAAAAGAATGTCATAAAATTTTGACATCTTTTTCACGAAATTATAGACAAATGTATCTACACCACCAAATTTTAATAAATTGTTGTGGTATAAGATTATGCTTTTCAATTTCATTTCCTCTTTTCTATGTTCAAATTTACACTAATCTCCTCATCAATGGCTTGCTCTGCTCTGCCGTAATTTCAATATATTGTTTCTTCTTTTTCTTAGGTCTGCTTGCTCTTTCATAAGGCTCACAATACAAAGTTCCATCTGTTCTTTTTCTTATTTCACAGTTTTTCTTTTCTCTATCCTTACAATTACTACATATCTCTTCTAAAAATCTTTCATATGTGTTTTTCATAAGCTACTCCTTAAATAATAGAATGCATTGTTCTATGATTTCTTAAAAAATCTTTTGCACTCCAATATGTTAACCCTTTTTGTTTTGCTGTTTTTATATATCTTTCTGCACTTTCTTTAGTCCATTTTCTTTTCATAATTCATCTCTCCTTTGGCTTGAGAGTTTAGATTCGAACTAAAAATACAACAGTCAAAGTGTTGTGTGATACCATTTCACTACTCTCAAATATACAGGAATTGCACTATAATAAACTAGTATTTACAAGCAATCACGACAACGTTCACTTGCATTTATAGTACATTTCCAGAATCCTTTTCTACTATCTTGGTAGATAGGTAATTTATTTCACAATTCTTTAACTATATAGAACATAGTTAGTAATTGTTAAAAACTAATCCATAAAACTCAAATCTATGTTTTCGTATACAGCTCTTTCTTCCATAGTTTTTAAATACGCTTGCATATATGCTGACTGATTTCTTAATAAATAAACTGGAGAATCTAATTCAAAACCTAATGTGCCTTCATCATATTTATTTAGTGTATTATTTAATTTACGAACTCTTATTAGTGTTTGAGCATATTCTCCTTTAAATCTATCCCTATAATCTTCACTATTCATTAAATCAATAGTCATTTCCATTGTTATTTCTTCTTTTTTTGTTTCTTCCATTTTTACTCCTCCTAATTAAACTAAAAAGAGCAGACATTAATATTAACATCTACTCTTCTTGAAAAATAAAAAATACTTATAAAAGGGGATATCCTTTTTAACTTTTTGTCGCTTGGACTTATGAGATATTTCTATCTGCGACTTTATAACTATATGTAATATTTTTTGGTTGTATATTCTCCTATACTCTCATAATAATCTTTATATCTTTTTGCATAACTCTCAGGAATTATTCCTGCATTTTGTAATCTTAAATTTTGTAAAACTATTTTTTCATTTATTATTGAGTCTACTATATCTTCAGGACTTTTTTCTATGTATTTCGTTTTCACTCTTACAACTTCCCATTCTTTGCCTAATATATTTCTTATTGTAATATCTCTTTCACAGTCTCTTTTAGTTGTATAATTATGAGTATGTCCATCTACCTCTAAGCACACTTTTAAATCAGGAATATAAAAATCTGTGATATATTTACCTATTCTTTTATTAGGCTCAAAAGGTAATTTATTTGCACTTAAAAATATTGCCGTAACAATTTCGTCAGCACTTCTAAAAGTTCCAATGTGTTGATTCATCGCCCTTTTAATACTTTTTGCTGGTTTGATGTATTTATTAATGTCTGATTTTGATTTTTCTATGATTCTTAATGCGTTTTCATACATAACCTCATCTTTTAAACTTGTATATTTTTCAATTAATTCTTTGTGTTCTAATTTGTGATTTTCTAAACATTTTTCACAAAAATATCTATCCGTCTGCTTTTCTTTAACTTCAATTATTTCTTCACAATTCCAACATTTTACTTTCACACAAAATTCCCCCTTGGATTTTAGACTTTGTCTTAGGTGCTTTGCACCTAATTACATAATACAACATTTTTTACTGATTTGTCTTGATTTCAACTGACGAGTTTTCTAAATTATCAAATTTATTTAATGCTGTTCCATGCATTCTGCAAGTATTCTCATATGCATAGCCTATATCAACTGCAGTTTCTTCTAGTGTCATGTTTAATATGTATTTATCAGTTAGAATCGTTCTGTATGGTTCTTCTATTTTTCTTATTTGCATTAAAATTTCATTTTGCTTTTCTTGGTCTTTTTTTAATATTTCTAATATTTCATCATATTTATCTATTAAATTTTCTAAACTATAATTGGGTTTATTTTTTGCGTGTGGCATACCATCTATTGTTTTAGAAATGTTCAAAACCATACTTCTTTGTTCTTCGTATTTCTCTAATTGTCTTTTTATCCACTTTTGACTGTATTTGTAATTTTTAAGGTCTTCTCTATTCATTTGTACCTCCGTTCCTTTTACTCTTCAATTCTTTTATAACCTTTTCTAAATGCTTTTTCTCTTGCGAAACTTCTATAAGTAATTTCTTTAAATCTGCATTTTCTGATTCTAATAACTCTATCTGCTTATCTCTTTCTTGTATAAGCATTAATATTAATATGTCTTCTTTGTCTTGTGTTTCTTCTAGTGTCATATTTCATCACTTACTTTCTTCTTGATATTGTCCTTAATTCTTTTTCTATCTTTACAATTATTTCAGTTAACGCATTATCTCTTAAAAACATAAACTTTGACATATTTATTATTGTTTCTTTTAATTCTTTGTTTTCTTTTTCTACTTCTTTAAGTCTTTCATATTCTTTTTTGTAATCAATCTCTTTTACTATGTCTTCCATATTACTTTTCCTCTCTTTCTTTATTTAGTTTGTTTACTGCTCGTACTAATTCGTTGATTTTTTCTCTATTATTTAATGTAAAAGTTGCCATTACTTTTCTATCACTATCTGATATTTCTAATTTTTCTATTTCTTTGTTTTCTTCTATTACTTCTACTTCTGCTTCTAACAAAACATTAATAAAATGTGTAGTCATTACTCTATATAACAAAGTTTCACAATCTCCGTTTTCATGTTGGAAAATATATTCTTTCTTGTTTTCTTCAAGCTCAAATACAGTATTATCAAATTTTATTTTTTCTGGTACTTCTTCTCCATTATTTATTTTATTTAATAATTCTATTATTTTCATTTTTCTACCTTCTTTCTTAAATTTCTTCATCTACCTCTTGCATGAATCTTTTAGCTTTTTCTCTTGCTTCTTTTTGATATATACTATATACATGTGTTGCAATTACTTTCTTATCGCTCCATCTGTATAAGTAATCATCTATAACTGTAGAATAAACATTGTATAGTTCTTTATTTTTCTTTTTATGTAATAATAATCCCATTATTTCTTTTCTCCTTCTATAATATTTAAAACATTCGTAATTTCTTGTGCATAATAACCGAATCCATCGTCATCTAGTTCTTCTCTTAATTCTTTTAGTTTGTCTGTTACTTTATCTAATATAGATTCTAACTCTTCTACATACTTCTTTATTTTTTGTATGTCTGTATATGTAAATTCACAACCGTATACATTCTTTTAATTTGCAATTATTACATTTGTTTAATATCTCTTTTACTTCTGTATCCATTAACTAGTCCTCCTTATCTTTTAAGATATCTGCTATTACTTCCATTACACCTGATAATCCAATTTCTTCTATTGCCTTATTTATCTCATCATACCAATAATCTTTATACTCATTTGCATATCTACTCATTTTTATTTTCCTTTCCTCGCTCTTCTATTATTTCTTTTGCTCTGTTTAATTGCTTTATTAAAATATCTATACTCTTTGGATTCTTAAATTCAAAAATTATTGGATAAATATTATTACTTTCTTCTGGTACTGTTCCTATTTCAGCTTTCTCTATATTTTGAAATCCTATCGCTCCATCTGCTCTTAGACCTACACCTACATCTCCATCAAATTCTATTTCTGTATATATTCCATACTTTATCATTTATCTTTATTCTCCTTCCTCTAAACAATCTGGACATTTATCAAGCCATTCTCCATTTATGTTTTTGCTTCTCCAACCATTTGCCTTTTTATAATCTACTGCTTCTTGAAAATCCATGAAGTCATCTATACTATTGCTACAAAAATCACATTGTAATTCATATTTATTTCCATATCTTTCTATGCTCATCTTTATCCCTCTACTTTCTCGACTAATCCTGCTTGAATTAGGTTGTATAATATTTCGTAATCATCTTCATCTAAAGATAAAATATGACAATTTCCATAATGCTTTTTACATTTAAATAATCTTGAAATAGGTTCTATAAACCAATAATTTTTCATGTCTCCGTTATATTTCCAGCAATTATCATTGTTTTGTTGTTTGCTGATAATTGTACTCTTTCTTCTTCTCGTTCTTTCTCCTAAATAAAAACCATTAATTCTATATAATTCTATTAATTCTCCTGTCTCTTTGTCATATTCTGGTTTGAATCCGTACTGTTCTATAAATATATTTAAATCTACTTTTTCTCCTGTTATTTTGTTATGCTCTGGTATTCTTAACATTTTTCCTTCCTTTCTGCGACAATTTTGTCGCTCTTAAGCGTTATTTGTCGCTTTTCTTTCAAAATATTGTTTTATGCATATCCTAGCATTGTACCTATAAGTTGCCATTCCTTATTTCCATAATTATTATATCTGTATATAGCACCTGATAATGGACTTTCTGCTATAACTGTTATACATTCTTCTGGACTTTCATCAGAAATTTGCTTTAATGATACAAAATCTTCATTAATTGCAACACCATATAAAATGTTGTTTCTAATAACTTTAACTTCGAAAATGTCAAAATAACATTCCTCTGGTTTTTTTATTATTTGTCCTATTGATTTTTCTACTAGTTTTTTATGATGTATTCCATCTAAATAATTAATATCTTTATTATTTTTATGGCTATCAAAATCATTTTTTATATTTTCATATTGCTGTTCCAGTATTTCTAGTTTTTTATCTTTCTTTTCTATCTCTGCATTCTTCTCTGCAAGCTCTGTGTTTTGTTTATTTATCATTCCTTTTAAGCTCTTTTCTGTCTTTTTGTGTCTATTTTTTTCTGTGTTTCTTATATCTTTTTGAAATTCTATCTCTTTATCTTTTTCTTTTAGCATAGATAATACTGTTTCGAATTGTTTTACTCTGTTTTTATATAATTTGTATTCTGCTTCATAATAAGTTCTGTCTACTGCTTCTATAAATTTAATTTGTTTTTTGAAATAATCTATTTGCTTTTGCACATAATCTATTGCTTCTTCTTGTTCTTTTGTCATTTAATCACTTCCTTTTCGTCCATCTTCGGCTAGTTTTCGTCCGACACATTGGACAATAATTTATTAAGTTTATCTAAAATATTCTTTTTTATATCTTTTAATGCAATTTTTTTATTTATATAATATTCTCTACATTCTTTTTCATCATCACATAATGCCTTTAAATCGTGTTCAATTAACCATTCTTCATCTTCAAAATATTCTTCTATCTTATCTTTTACTTTTTGAACTGGTATGCTGTCACATTTTGTTTGAGTTTGTTTTACTTCATCTGTTAATATTTCTAATGTACTCCAATTGTCGTGAGTATTTATTATTCGTGGATTTATATTTTCTAATACTGCCACACTTCCACTTTCCCATTGATGTAATACTACTCCTATTCTTCCATCTCTTTTATTTTTTACTGGCATCCCTACTAGTTGTCTTTCTTCTTCTAATTCTTTTATTCTCTTTTTGTCTTGTTCTCGTTCTGATAAGATATGTTCTATTGCTTCTATTGTTCCATTTGTATTTATTTCTTTAGACATATCTGGAATCCATCCGTGTGTCCTAAAAAATTTTAATAAATTATTTAGTTGTTTTGTTTTCTCTATATCTTCTTCTATATTGCTCATTCTTTACACCTCTTTATCTACTAAATTCCAAAACTTTTCTGCCCCATAATCATTTATTAATATTTTTCTTAATTCTTTTAAGCTAATTTCTTCTAAGTCTTGTATATTATGTTCTTCACAAAATTTATTTGTTCCATATTGACATGCTCCTGTTATTGCTCTATATTGTGCTCTATTTACTTTTCCCGTTTTCTTAATTTCTGCTACTATATTTTCTATTTCTTCATTTTGTGTTTTCTTGTATATCAAATCATCCATCGCTTCTTTTAATGTCTCTCCGTGTGCTGATAAGTCTTTCTCTTTTACTATATAAACTTCTTCATTTGTATTATATAAATCTAATGCTTTTATTATTGTTATTTCTTCTCTCTTCTTTTCTGATATTTTTATAGTTTTAATGTCATCTGAAATATCAACTGGATAAAGTTGTTTGTTGTGTAATGTGTAATATTCTGTTTCTTTCAATATTCTTCCTCTGAAATCCTTGTAATCTTTGTTTCCTATTTGAGCCGATATAGCAAAACTTGGTATGTAATTATTATTCTCGTCTTTCTCATATTCACATAATGAAATCCATGTTCCTTTTTTAGCTTTTATTATAGATCTATAACCACAAGCAAATCCTACAGAACTGTTTCCATTGATATCTATTTGTGCCCAGTCTCCACTTGAACCTATTTGTGCACTGTATCCACTTGAACCTATTTGTGCCCTGTCTCCACTTGAACCTATTTGTGCCCTGTATCCACTTGAACCTATTTGTGCCCAATCTCCACTTGAACCTATTTGTGCCCTGTCTCCACTTGAACCTATTTGTGCACTGTTTCCACTTGAACCTATTTGTGCCCAATCTCCACTTGAACCTATTTGTGCCCAGTCTCCACTTGAACCTATTTGTGCACTGTATCCACTTGAACCTATTTGTGCCCTGTCTCCACTTGAACCTATTTGTGCATTGTCTCCACTTGAACCTATTTGTGCCCTGTATCTACCGTTGTCATTATTTTCATTATTGCTATTTTGTTTTACATCTCTTATAAAATCTATTAATTTTTCACTAAAATCACTAACTAATCTAACTCCTAACTTTTCTATTAATCCTTCAAAAAATTCAAACATATCTATTTTTCCTCCGTTTCTATTATATAAATTGTTTCTTTCAAACTATCTATCTCTACTTGATATTCTCTTATCTCTCGCTCTTTATTCTGTAATTCTAAATAATTTATTGCTAATCCTATATATATTCCTGCTAGAAACATAACTAGTATTATAAATGCTGTTTTTATTTTCTTTTCTGTTTTGTAAACGTTTTTGTCATAATATTTAGTCTTTTTCATTGACAACCTCCTCAATCTCAATATTTTTGTTTATTTTGATTTCGTCTTTTATTTTAAAAACTTCTATCTTGTATAATTCGTGTTCTTTTATGAATTTCAACAATTGCTTTTTAGTAAATAAATGTTTATTATATCTTTCATTTGTCATATTTACACTGTAATAAACTACATATTCTTTCTTTTTAGAGTCTTCTATAAAATCTTCTATATTCTCTTCTAAAATTTTAAAAATCATAATTCCTCCTCAACTTCTAAAATTACTTTGCTACTTTTTCCATATTCAAAAGTATCCGTAAATCCTTTTACATAGTTTCTATTATCATCTTTTAACTTACCTGCTTTTACCATGCTATCTAATATGAATTTCTTAGCAAAACATACATTGTCCAAATCTCGTTTTTTGTTCTCCTCAACCCAATGAAAATGGATTTTAATTGGATTTTGATATTTAGGTAATAAGTTTATATACCAGCCAATATCTTTTTCTACATTCTTCTTCATATTTGCTCCTGCGTATCTATTCTTTCTGCATTCATTTATGTATTGATTCAAGCTAGGTAATCTAAACGGTATTTCTATCTTGTTCATCTTTTGCCTCCGCACATTTTAATTTTTTTATTACTCTTGGATTGTATGTTCTTTCCTTATTATTTTTTTCTAATGTTCTTAAATTCTTTAATACTTGTATAATGTCTCCTACAATTAGTTTATTGTTATATTTATCTGTAAAGCCTTTCAATGTCATTACCTTTGCTAGTTCATCTTTATATTGCCTTCTTTCTTTTAGTACATCTCTTAATACTACAACTACTTTTGTTAACTCTACTGCATTTAGATTTCCTAATTCTAATTCATGTAGTAAATCATTTCTTTCTAATTCTACTCTTTTAATTTCTTGTTCTAAATCTGTTTTTAACTTATCTATGTTTTCAAAAAAATTTTTCATTTCAATTAAAAACTCTTCTTCCGTTGTCATATAATCTTCTCCTGTATTCCTAATATTTCTTTTATTCTATGTCTTGGATCTACTGCTAAATCACATTCTGCTTGTCCGATTGAATCCGCTCCATTTCTAGTTTGGAACATCCAAGACACAATCCGTTTTCTATATTCTTTTTACATGCTCCCCATAAATCTTGCATAACTTTTCTCCTATAATCCTAATTCTTCTAAAGTGTATTTCTTATTATCTTCCATACCATTGTACATTTCGTACTTTGGAAAAGGTTTTAATTGTATAACCCAACTGCTATTGCTAAATTCCGTACATATATCTATCGATGCGTTTCCACCAGAATATATGTATTTTTCAATTGTTTTTACTTTATCTCTAAAAGGTCTAATAACTTCTCTTAAATATCTTTTTTCTACTTCATCTAAGATTTCTTTATTTTCATAAACTGTTTCATATTTTACTGGTCTTTCTACTTTGACTATATTAAGGTCATTTTCTTTAGAAGGTCCTCCAAAACTTAAATTTTCTAAATTTTCATTGTATTCATCTATTGTTTTACTTACTACTCCTTCTTCGCTTATTAATTTTCCTCCTATAAAAGTTCTTTTCCAGCCATTTTTATATATAACTATATCTCTATCTCTTAAATCTTTTTTCTTAAACATCTTTCATTCCTCCTATATTCTTGGTATATGTTGCATATTTTCTGCAATCATATCTGCTAAATAATATCTTTTAAAACTTACGTCTTCTCCATATCTATTCTTTTTGTGTTCCCATTTTGTTTCAAAAACATATCCATCTTTCTGTAACTGATCTATTCTCGCTCCTAGTTGCATAACTCCTAAGTCTTGGTACGCTTCCCAGCTTGTTATGCTTCCAAATTCTCTAATGTAATTTATTATTCTTTGTTTTTGTGGTATTTTCATTTGTTATCACTCCTCTATTCTTGTGGCATTTCGTATATAACTGCATTCTCTGCCAATTTATTTAAGACATTTACTTTTTCTTCAGACGCACAATTGGGCATACCGCTTAAACATTTATATTGTTCTGTATTTGCGTAACATTTAATTATTTCTTCCAACACTTCTTTTGCTCTTTCTTCCGTTTTATAGATTCCAATATCTTCACATAAGCCATAGCTGTATATAGCAAATCCTATATCTCTATCTATTATTTCTAGTTCTAAACATTCTGTTGTCATATTTTTGTCCTGACTTACTATTATCATTGTTTTATTTCTCCATTTGCGTATAGAAAATCTAATTCTCCACTTGAATATTCTCGACCTTCAAAATTAGTTTTCTTGGTTTCTTTTTGATTGTTAGAATATCCATTCCATGTAAGTAGTTTTTGTTTCCAACTTTTTACTTGATTTCCTTTAGAATCTATCCAATTTCCTTCAGTAAAATAGTTATAAAATTGTTCTGCATTAACAGATAGTTTCTTCTCTGCTACATAATTTTTTACTTCTTCCAAAGAAGGTGGAATGAATTTCTTTTCTCTTTTATTCTTTTTATTTTCTTTTATATTATCTTCTTTTATATTAGGAGCGATTACTCGTCGAGGACTCGTCGAATGTTCGTCGAATAATCGTTGCATTGTTTTTTCGTCGTATTCTGGTATCTTGCTTTCTGTTGGTCTATCTATTTTCTGCCAGGCATTCCAGTTATAAAGGCTATAATAACTACTTCCGTCACAAGAGTAAAAGATTACGGACATATTAGAGCTTATCTCTGATAAGGTTTTATCTATGTCGGCACTTCTTATACCTTCCTCGTAAGGGAATAATGTAGACTTTAAATATACTGGATTACTTCTTCCTCTGCCTTCATCATCAGCAAGAGAGAATAAACCGATAAAAACCAATTTTCCTAAAGTAGATAATTTACTAAAATCTTCGCTTTGCCAAATATTGGGGTCTATCATTCTCTTTCTTGCCATATTACCCCTCCTTAATTGATTTCATAATATAGTTATATGCATCTTCTGCACACTTAAAGGGTTCGTTATATATTTGACTCCCACTAAATCTTATAATTTCATATCCTGCCATTTTTAAGTCATATTCTCTTTCATTGTCATGTTTTACTTGTTCTTTTGTTTTTTGATGAAATTCATGTCCATCACATTCAATTATTATTTTTTTATCTGTATCAAATCTATTCACATATTGATCTTGTTCAAAATAAAAATCCACTATATATTTCTTTTTTTCTACTTTTATTGTTACTTGAGAAAATAGGAAAATGTATTCTTTATTTAGTAATTGCATATATAAATCAAATGCTGTTTTAAATATTTGCTCTATTGGACTTTCTATGCTTTCTCGGATTGTACATGGAATTATATCTTCTCTTATATTGTTTATTAACAATAATTCCTGCACTCTTTTAGGTAAATTTAAAAATTCATCTAAATACCAACTACAGTCTTTTAAACTTTTTTCTAATGTTTCATCTTTGCGTTTCATTTTGCTTTCTCCTTTCATAAAATTTAAGGGCAGTTACTTATGTCCTGCCCTGTTGCTATTCTTCTATTTCTT
The DNA here is from genome assembly GCA_949288095.1 of uncultured Eubacteriales bacterium. GTDB lineage: Bacteria > Bacillota > Clostridia > TANB77 > CAG-508 > CAG-269. The sequence continues at coordinate 17,384 of CASEIX010000021.1, read as the reverse complement.
CTATTTTGTTTATATTTTTATACATGCTAAAATACTGTAATCGTATTCCTGTGGTAGTTATTTTGTATTTTTTCCCCACTTCTAGTTCATTGTATAAATCTGTACTATTGAATTTACCTTTAAAAAGTAAATCTTGAATTTTATATGTTTCTCCTTCCTCGCTAGCCACTAAATATAAGTCTGTATCTCCATTTCTTTTTATGTATTTGTCTTTTACTGTTATTTCTATCGTTTCTTCATTTTGATATTCTACTGTTCCAAAGTATATTGCAACTCCTATTATTCCTAAAATTATAATTCCGACAATTATTGAAAATACTATCTCAATAGCTCCAGTCTCACTTTTCATTTTCTTTACCTCCATTTATAAATAATTCTTGCCATATCTGGCTATAAAATCTTCTTTTGTTTTGTTGTAGTATTCTTGCCATCTCCTTTGTGCCATTCTTTTTAGTTTTAAATCTAATTCTTTATTAAAATGCACACCATAATCGCTTAAATTGTGCCAGTCTCCTCTTAACCATAGCCATAAACCATCTTGTTCGCTTAGTTTTCTATTTGCTGTGCCTTCAAATACATGGTGTTTATGCAAATCGTAAGTACTTCCTGTTATGTAACACTCTTTTTTATCTTGTAATATTGATTTCATTTCTTATCCCATTCCTTTAACAAAGAATCTATTTCTGATTGTGGTTTTGTCTCTATATCTAAACTTGTTGCTAAACCTACTAATAAATCTATTAATAAACTCATTTCTTTTGTGTTGTATGTACTTGATCCATAATAACAATGTACTTTTATACATTTATCCTTTCTAGTAACTTCCTGTATTAAGAAACCCAATCCTTGTTTCTCCCATATTCTTTTAAAATTTTCATATGCTTTTTCTTCTATTATCATTGGCTCAAATGTACCTATTTGCAATATTGCATCTTTGTATATGTTTTCTTTTGTTGTTACAGTTCCATCTTTGGATATTTCTTTTGCTATCTTGTCACACAAAACCCAGCAATAAGCGTTTGCATTTAAACTTCTTTTTTCTCTGTGTTTCTTTGCTTCTACATCAATGTTATCTTCTTTTTGTAATTTTTCTAACTCTATTGGTTTTTGTTTGGTATAAAATGTCACTGTGTATAATCCTTCTGTAAAATCTTGACCAACTTTTATTTTTGCTGCTGTAAACAAGGGAACCCCCCCTCTTTTAAACAATTCGTTAATATTTCTAATTTTGGTAAATATTCATTTTGAATAAAACCTTCATCATACTCTACTTTTATTTTTTGTATTCTTTCCTTGTCTATTTCATTAAAAAAGTTCTTATAATCATTCTCTTGCAAAGCATAAGCAACTATATATAAATTATGTACATTGCTTGCATACATTTCTACTTGTGCTTGTCTCCAATATTGTTTTGATACTTTAAATTCTTTATCTATATTGTGTGTTTTTACCTCGTAGATACAAGTGTCAGTGTTTCCATCCAAGTTAACTCTAAGTCTGTCTATTATTATCTGCTTGTCCATTTCTAAGTTTTCTATTTCTAGTGATTCCAATATTTTGTGTTCATAATTATTTCCTGCTTTCATAGCTTCTGTTGATAAATTATTTTTGTTAATTCCTATTTTCTCTAACCACCATTTTTCAAATGTTTTTGTGTTCCAATTTCCTACAACCATACTTGTATCTGATGCTCCAATATAATTACTTCTATCTTGACTTTGTATCAATATTACTTAAATCTCTTTCAAAGTTGCTTAAAGTATCAAAATAACTAAACAATGCTTTTACTTCATCTTCTGTTTTATGCAATCTTTCTGCAATTTCTTTTACTGTCAATCCTTCTTTCATTTTTTGAGTATAAATTTGTTGACATCTTTCTTTGATTTTAAATATATCGTGTCTTGATAAATCATCTTCCCAATTGTCTTTTTCATTCTTTTCCTCTTCTTTTAGCCATAAGTTAAATCCTAATCCTGTTCTTATTGCTACACCTTTTACAAACAATCTTGTTTGACAATTCCACAATCTTTGTTGACTCATGCTATTATCTTTTACTGGATTACTTCCATTTGTAACAGGTCCTCTTTGTATAAACTCTAAGTCATCTATTACTATTTTTACTGCTGTTTCATACACTCTATTTGTGTTTCCTTTGCTGTCTGTAAATACTTGATCTGTCATATATAAACTACTTCCTGTTTCTGGGTTTGGAACTGGTTCAAAATACACTTTTTCTGCTCCGTTTTCATGTAATAAATCTACTACTTTTGCCCAATTCAAATATTCTGCTCCATCTCTTTTTTCTACATATTTGCTAACATCAACTTTTATTAAATCTTTATAATCTTTTAACATCTTAATCACTCATCCTTTCAAAAATCTCATCTTCGTATCTTCTGTCATCTTCTTCTGCTAAATGTTCTAAGTAATTTTCATATTCGTCATTTTCTATGTAATCTAATTCATCTAATACCATTTTGTTTTCTAGCATTTTCATCTTCCTCTCTTGATTTCTACTAAAATTTTTGGTACAATTAAGTAGAAATCGTATATTTATGTATATGTTTGAGTTATCTAAAGCTTTGGTCGGTGTTGGATAACTCATTTATTTTTTCTAAACAATTTTCTACTAAAGCATTTATTATAATATTTCTGTGTTTATTCTTTTCTTTCTCTTCTAATCCTAAATTGTTAACATCTTGCAAATTTAGCAATTCTCTTACAGTATTATTTAAAAAGTTAATTGTTTCTGATTTGTTGCTTTTTAATTTGTTGTCTAATTCTATGATTTTTTCTCCTTGCCTTTTTACTGTTTTTCTAAACATTTCTTTTCCTCCCTTCTATCTATAAACTGTTGTACATTCTAAAAATGCCCACATCCAAAAAACTACTGTTCCAACATATAAACTGCTATATACTACTACTCGTCCAATAAATGCATATATTTTATTTGCATCTAGTTTTCTTTTCATTTGTATCACTCCTTTCTAAAATATCTTTTGCATTATTTCAAATGCTTTATCTAAATTTACTTTCTTACTTCTTTGTCCCATTTTTACAACAGCCTCTTGCATTTCGGGCATTGCTAATATTTTATAAGCTTGTGACCTGCTCAAACTATATTGTTCTTTAAATTCTTTAACCGTTATATATTTAGCTCTCGCCTTCTCTTGTAATCGTGTCATTGGCATTTATGTCTCCTCCTTCCTTACAAAGTTTCTTTGTAATTTATTCTAAAAAAATATCAGGAAAAATGTAATTTATAGGTTTATTAAAAACCTTTGACAATTTAATACACATTTCTATTTTAGGAGGTTTCTGTGAATTTTCAATATTTGAATATTGTTGTTGTGTTATTCCTAAAAAATTTGCTATATCGCTCTGCGAACGGTTTCCTCTTAATTCTCTACATTTATTTTTATTCATTTTTTCGCCTCCTTTTTACAAAGTTTCTTTGTTTATATTCGAATATTATCACAAAGGAAATTTGTTGTCAATACTTTTTAACAAATTTTCTTTGTTTTTTATTTACTTTTACAAATTTCATTTGTATAATATTGTTAGAGGTGTTGATATGAATAGAATAAAACAACTTCGAGAAGAATTAAAAATTTCTCAAAATGAGTTAGCAAAAAAATTAAATAAAACACAACAAATGATATCTTTGTACGAAAATGGTACATATGAACTTGATTTAGAAGGTTATTTAATGCTTTCTAAACTATTCAATTGTTCTATTGAATATATTGCCGGTAAAACAGATGTAAGAAATCCTGGTAAGCAAATAGATGATGTTTTAAATGAAGCTATGATAGGAATGTCAAAAGAAGAATACGAAGCTCTAAATGAAACTCAAAAAAAGCAAATTAGAGATTTTGCTATATTTGTAAAAAATCAAAATGAAGAAAAAAAGAAATAAGGTGTTTGTATGTTTGAGAAATACAAAGATAAATGTATATTATGTGGAAATATGCATTTTACTTTTCTTATGAATAAAAAAGATAATTCTTATATATGTAATTATTGTTCTAAATTATGTGACAAAATAAATTATCCCCGCAGAGATAGTATTTATTGTTATTCAATTTCTGATTTAAAAAAATCTATGCAATTAGATAAAAGTGTACATAGTATAAAATTTGAAGAAGAATTGGAAGAACAAAAGAGAAAAAGAGAAGCTTATATTAGAAAGAGAAAAAAAGAATATTTAGATACTTTAAAAGACATTAAAATGATATCTCCCAATATTTCAACTGAAAAAACAAAAAGAAAATATCTAAAAGATATTCCTATATTTAATTATAGTTCTGTTAGAAAAAACATCCCACAATACAAGTTAGAAAATTTTGTAGTAATAGATACTGAAACAACAGGACTTAAACCCTCTTCTGATGAAATTCTTGAAATATCTGCTATAAAATTTATAGATGCTAACCCTGTTGAATGTTTAACTACTCTATTACATCCTAAGAAGGAAATTCCTAAAGAAATTGTTAATATAAATCATATAACAAATGAAATGGTACAAAACAGCCCAAAGATAGAATATGTAATAAATGAATTTTCCGAATTTATAAAAGGATTTAATATTGTTGGATATAATTTAGAATTTGATTTAAAATTCTTACATGTTAATGGTATGGAATTTTTTAATGAGAAAAGACAATTTTATGATGTTCTTGAATTATGTCGAAAATTCTTTTCTAAAAATGATGTTTATGATTATAAATTAGATACAATATGTGAACATTGTAATTTGTATCGTACAGAAGCTCATAGAGCAACAGAAGATGCTTTAGTCACTGGAATCTTATTTAGAGATTTAGGAAATAAAATAAAAAATAATTAACGGAGGAAAAATAAATGGAATTAAATTCTCTATATGATATTGCTGAGAAAGAAAATATAAAAATATATGATTGGCAAATAGAGGATGTTGATGGAATGTACTTAAATTATCATAATATAAATGCTATTGCTTTAAATTATGATAGATTAGGTACTTATATAGATGAAAAATGTACTTTAGCTGAAGAATTAGGACATTATTATATGGATGCAACTTACCCTGCTTCTACAACCGATAAAACATTAATAGACAAACAAGAATATCGTGCTAAGAAATGGTCTTACATATGTCTAATTCCTTTTGAAAATCTAAAATCAGCTATTTTAAATCGGAATTAATACTCTTTATAGTCTGGCAGATTATTTTGAAGTTACGGAAGAATATATGCGAAATTGCATACATTTTTATAAAAATAAATATGGAGAGGTGTTTTAATGTTTACTTATACAACTAGAAAAGATGGCAGACTAATGAAAAAAGTTACTATAAATGGTAAGCCTAAATATTTATATTCAGATGATCCTAAAGATTTAGAAAAGCAATACATAGAAACAAAACACTTATCATATTCTGGAACACAACTTTTAAACGACAATATAAAATTAAAAGATTTTGCTGAAAAATGGATAGAGTTCAATTCTAGTAATAAGGAATATCGTACAATTCAAGAATATAAGTTTTTAATAAATAATTACATCCTACCAGTTTTAGGATATAAAAAAATTAAAGATATAAAATTATACGATATAAAAGAATTAATGAAAAAAATGGAAAATATACCTACTACTGCCAAAAAAACTTTACAAATTATAAAAAGAATACTAAATGATGCAGTAGATAATGACATTACCATAAAAAATGTTGCCCAAAATGTAAAGGGTCCTAAAATAACAAAAAATGAGCGTCTTCCTTTAACTTTAGAAGAAGATAATATGCTTTTATCGTCAGGCAATAAATATGCTCCGTTTTTTCTTTTTATGCGATATACAGGTATGAGAAAAGAAGAAATTGTACCTATCACAATAAATGATATTGATTTAAAAAATAAAACTATATCAATTAACAAGGCCGTTACTTTCATTCATAATAAACCTGTTTTAAAAGATACAAAAAATAATAGAAGCAGAATAGTTCCTCTTCTTGATATAATTTATGATTTAGTAAAAAATTTAATAGAAACTACAATTAAAGAAAATAGAACTCTTTTATTTGTTAAAGAAACTGATAAAAAAATGCTTACTGACGTTGCTATTAGAAGACATTTAGAAAGTCTTTTGAATGATTTAAATAAAAATAAAAATGAAAACGAATCAAAAATAAAATTCACTTGTCATCAATTAAGACATTCCTATTGTACTATGTTATATTATGCAGACGTTAAAATAAAAAAAGCACAAGAATTAATGGGGCATGCATCTGCAGATATGGTTTATAATATATATACACATTTAGATGAAAAACGAGAAAATGCAGAAGATTTAATCAATAATTATATAAAAAAGTTGTCAAATTAGTTGTCAAATTTTATTTAAGCATTAAAAAGTACCTTAAATTTAGGTACTTTTATAGTTTTAGACTTATTTATTACGAATCCGTTGCTCTACCAACTGAGCTATAATGGCATAACGTACAGGATAAATTTTATCGCATATTTTCTATAATGTCAATTCTTCCTGTACAATAATTTATTTTTCAGATATTTCTTCTGGCATATTTTCATATAAGGGAACAATAAAATTTAATGCTGTATCTACGGTATTAGAAGCTTTATAAATGTCCTTCATATTGCTCGCTTCTGATTGTGGTGCTAATAAATTTTGCATATATTGATGCGTATATAAACTTTCATCTTGGTCAACAACATCAAATTTTTGTAAATATAAGGTATTTTGTCCTATATTAATATAATCTTCTTTTAAAAATTCCACGCCCCCAATTAATGCTTTTTCTAAGCTATCCCATCCTTGTTCATATGCATATTGTGCTGCATTTTGAATAATTTCTTCCGATGAATTTCCTTTTGCATGAATATTAAATGGATTATATACAACCGTATCACTATATTCGCACCCTCTTGATAATACAGTTCCATTCCTTCCCTGTTCTTGAATTAACCTAGATGCTATAAAATATGGATCTAGATTTGCATTTTTTCCTGCTTGTATTAAGGCCTCTGAAATACTATCGCCCTCTAAAAAAGAACCTTCTGTTATTTCATAAATGCCTTCTTTTGTTTGTGCACCTTCTACATATTTCAATTCAGCAAATTGGAATATGTTTTCATCATTTAATATATTTCTAGGATCCATTTGGTATTTGATTGCTTTATCAGAAGCACATAACCATGTTCCATTATCAAAAGTCCTATCTTTATCTATTTCACATTTCCAATCATCTGGATACTCTGAAGAATCAGGTATTAAATTTGTTGGGTATTCTGTATTATCTTTATGTCCTTCATTCGCAATGACTTCTTCCCAATCTAGTTTTGTATAGAATAATGTAAATGTCCAATCTGGATGTTCTTCCTTCAATTTATTGATTAATTCTTTATATCCTGGATATTTGCTTTCTTTCAAATTTTCTCCATCATATTCTACATATTTTTGTTTTTGACTTTCTCTAATCCATACAGATATTAAGCAAACAATAAGAATAATTAGCAATACCATTATACTTATCATTTTCACTTTCTTAGGAATATGTTCTAACATTTTCCTAAAATTTATTATTAAATTATTAACTATTTCTTTTATATTTCTTCTATTCATGTTTTTCATTATACCATATTCCATTTATTTTTTTCAATGTATTTATATGACTTTTGTATGAATTTTAAAAGTCTATTCTTTGTTTAAAAAACAGAAAATACCTTTTACTTCATTGTAAATAGGTATTTTCTAATTTCTTTTTATTTAAATCTTTTTCCCTTTTTTCTTCCTCTTGATGGTCTATCTTCTTCATAATCATCTGTATAATTAGAATTATATCCTTCCAAGAAATCTCTTTTTGCTTTTTCTTTTTTCCTTTGTTCTTCACTATCATCTAATTTTTTATTTATTTCTTGATTATCTTCTTGATTATTTTCGTCAATTGATAAATCTTCATTATCATTATCTTCTTGTAAAAATGCTCCATCTTCATCATCATATTCCGTATGATAGCTATCATATTGATTATCATAATTATTATTATAATCTTCATAATAGTCATCCTCATCATTTATGCCTGCAAATGGAACTCCAGAAAACTCTTCCGCATATGCTCTATTTCTTCTACGTTTTACTACAATAATGATTACTATAATTAGTATAAGTGCAATAATTCCTCCTGTTATTATAAACATTTTTCTTTGTTCTTGTTTTTCTTTTTCTGCTTCCTCTTTCGCTAAAGCTTCTTCATCTACAAGTGATTTATTGACTGTTAATTGATATGTTGCTACATTGTTTCCTTCACTATCTGAAACCAAAATTGTAATAGTATTTTCCCCTTCTTTTAATTCTTCATTTCCTAATATTTCTACTGTATAGCTAGGATCTGTTGCAACTGTTTGAATATCTAATGATGTGTCTTCTCCAATATATTTAACTGTATACTCATATACATCTGTTTTAAAAGAAGGGGTTAATTCTAAATCACCTATTGTTATGTTAGATAAACCATTAACAATTTCTGTTGGTTCTTCTGTTGATTCTTCGCCTTCTCTTGTTACATTAACTGTATATGTTTTTGTTGTTCCATCTTCTGCTGTAACAACAACACTTAAAGCATTTTCTCCATATTCAAGAGTTTTATTTCCTGTTCCTGATATGGTTGCTTTTGAATCTTGTGCTGTTGCATATACTTCTACACTTTCTACATCTTCTGGTACTGTAACATTATATGTGGTTGTTCCTGGAGTAAATCCAGAAAAATCATTTGGTCTAATTCCTAAATTACTTAAATTAGCATTGCTTGATTTTCTTGTTGAACTAGTAGAATTTCCTGATGTACTTCCACTAGATGAAGAACTATCAGATGAAGAGCCACTTGAAGATGTACTAGCTACTGTAATTGTTCCACCAGTTGAGCCTGTATAAACTGTTGCTGTTGAAGAATCTGCCATATCAGCCGCTGTCGCTGTAACTCTTATTGAGCCAGTTCCATTCACAGTAAGATTTACACTAGCTGCTCCATTATCCACAAATACACTATTTTCAGATAATGTAGCATTTCCTGATACACTCAAATTAACCTTCCCTGATACGCCTTGACCTGTAACTGTTACTGTCACAGTATCTCCAACATTTGCTGTTGATTTTGAAAAATTAATAACTAATCCTGCTGCCTGCGATTTTGGTAAGAATAGCATAATTACTGCTAAAATTAATATAACACATATTATACTTTTTTTATAATTAATTTTCATACGTTCCTCCCATTTTTTTATTGCTAAGCTTCTTTATTTAGAATGAAGTAATCACTCCCATAATATAATTTTTTACTAAAACATAGTCGCTTGCACTAATATTTCCATCTTTGTTTACATCTGCTGCACTTCTAGCAATATTGTCTAATGTCATTGTTCCCATTATATGATTTTTAATCAATACATAGTCACTTGCAGTTATATTTCCATCATTATTGACATCTCCTAATCTATAAGTGGTAGTATTGCCATTTTCTCCTGTATTATCTGTACTTCCAGAATTCCCGTTGTCCGTATTGTCTGAATTTCCACCATCTGCATTTCCTATATCTCCTGTATTGCTTCCATCATCTCCTAATGGTAACAAGTATAATTTATATTCAGCTTCATAATCATAAGTTTCTCTTGCAACATATCCTTCCTCACCATTAGATCTTCTTATTTTATCCCAGTAAGTTCCTGCTACTTTTGATGTTGCCTTTTCAATTCTTGTAACAATTTCACCACTAGATACTGCTCCGATTACAGATCCATTTGGTGCATTTCTCATATTTAATCCACCATTTGCGTTGATTTTTACAATATCTCCTGATACAGTAGCATTAGCACTTCCATCAGGTCTACTACATGCTGTGCTTGGCATATTTTTATATAAAGGAATAATAAAAGTATGTGATGAACTAATTGAATTTATGCTTGAATATGTATTTCTCAATGTTGTTCCTTCATTTTGCGCTGCCATTAAATTTTGCATATATTGATGCCAATATAATCCATTATAACTATTTTCAACATCAAATTTTTGTAAATATAATGTGTTTTGTCCTTGTTTGATATAACCATTTGCTAAAAAATTAATTCCACCAGTAATTGCTTTTTCTAATGTATCCCATCCATGATTTCTTGCATAATTGATAGCATTTTCAATTTCTTCTGCATCTGAATTTCCTGTTGCGCCTATATTAAATGGATTATAATATCCACTTGCTCCTGAAGATGTTGCAGAACCATTTCTTCCTTGTTCTTGGATTAATCTTGCAATTATATAATATGGGTTTATTTGTGTAGCATTTGCTGAGTTTGCAATTTCACTAGCATGTCCTTGTAAAAATGTACCATTTATCATGGAATTGATTGCATTGATATCACAACCATTAATTGTCAATTCTTCAAATTGGAAAATATCTGATGAATTTAAAGAATTTCTTGGATCCATCATATATTCAATAGCCGCTTGTGATGCACATCTCCATGAACTGTTTGTATATGAACAAATTGGACAAATCCATTGTCCCTGATAATTGGTTGTTGCTTGTATCATATTTCTGGGCCCAGAATTATGTCCCACATATTCATTTGCAATAACATCAGACCAATTTAAATCGGTATATAATACTTTAAATGTCCAATTAGGATATTGAGCTTGTAAGCTTTTTATTTTTTCTTTAAAACCTGGGTATAATGATTCATCAATTCCGTCTATATCTGAACTAATCCACTGTGAAACTGCATATGTTTTATGATTACTAAACAATACTAATAAACTATATGCGAGTATTGTTAAAATTAATACAATTGAAAGAAATTTTATTATTTTTACTTTTTTCATAGTCTCTCTCCTTAAGAATCTTTCGTTTATTTATATTTGTTATCTTTTTACAATTTTGTATAATTTTTGACATTGTTATTATACCATTCGCATTTTTTTTAGTCAATAATTTTTCTTTTTTTTCTATTATGACAATCAAAATACGTGTTACTGTTCGGAAATAAGTAATCTTCCACTGGTGATATGTTATATTTTTAAGTGTTCGAATGCGACCAGAATAGTTCTACAAATTCTTAGGATAAAGGCACAAAGGGTCCTGTTTCCGGGTATTGTTATGTCTTTATTCTTAGAATTTGTTAAACGGGAACTGGCGGGTAGCCGAGAACCTTAAAAATATAACATATCACCAGTGGAAGATCACTTTTGTCTGAACAGTAACAACAAAAATGTCACATAGACAAATAAACTCTATGCAACATTAAAATAATCGTAATATATCATTATATGAAACATAAATAGATAAAGCAATTAATATAGAAAATCCTAATAATTGTATATTAATTTCATTTTCTGGTTTCATTGGTTTTCTTCTAATAGCTTCTATGATTAAGATTAATATTTTTCCTCCATCTAATGCTGGAATTGGTAATAAATTTGTTACACCTAAAGAAATAGAGATTAAAGCCATCAAGTAAATAAATTCTTTAAATCCATTTGTTTGTGAAACCATTTCTCCTATTCCAATTGGTCCTGTCATTTGGTCTATTCCAACATTTCCTGTAAATAATTGTTTTACATTATCTACAATTGAAAATACAAATGTTTTTGTTTCAACTAATCCATAATAGCATCTATTTAAAAATGTATCTGGTGCCATTTTCATGTTAACACCTAAATAATAATTAGAAACATAGTCTGGTGTAAATTCTATATTGATTTCTGCTTTACCTCTTTGAATTGTCAAAGTAATCGATTCTGTTTCTTCTTGTTGTAATACTTCTATTATTTTATTGGTATTCCCATTGGTTTCTATATTATTAATTTTGGTAATGACATCATTTGCCTGTATTCCTTGCTTTTCACTACTACTACCTTTGTCTACCATAATTACCTGACATTTATCATCTAAATATATTCCTGTAACTTTTGATTTTACTTCAGTAGGTTTTACTTGAATTTCTAAAGTTTCTTCATTTCTTTCTACTTTCACAAGAATGTCTTCTCCAGTAGCATTTTTCATAATATCATCTAATTCATATTTATTATCTACTTTTTTTCCATTTAATTCTACAATCACATCTCTACTTTGTATTCCTGCTTTCTCTGCTGCATATTCAGGAATTGTAGAATCAACTACATTTGAAATATATACCCCTGATGTTGCCATAACAATAAAATAAACTAGCACTGCAAATATGATATTCACAATTGCTCCTGCTGCACATATGGCAATTCTCTTAGGAATACTTGCTTTAGAAAATGATCTATCATCTTCTGATGCTTCATCTTCTCCTTCCATACTAACATATCCTCCGCAAAGGAATTGCCCTTAATGAATATTTAGTTTCTTTTCCTTGTTTATTCCAAATTCCCGGTCCAAAGCCAATAGAAAATTCGTTTACTTTTACTTTACAAAGTTTGGCCACTAAAAAGTGGCCAAGTTCATGTATTAAAATGAGAAACCCTAATAATATGATTATTTTTATAGCTGATATAATAAATGTTATCAAACTGCTCCTCCTTATAAAATCAAATTAAAAAAATGTCCAAAAAGAAACGTCCCCAATTGTCCCAAATAACACATATGCAAAAGGTGCTAAAAAGATTAAACTGTCAATTCTATCTAACATTCCTCCATGCCCTGGAATTAAGTTGCTATAATCTTTTATATCCACATATCGTTTGATACTAGATGCTGCAAAGTCTCCTACTTGGCCAATGATACTTAGTATAAATCCTGCAATTCCTATTGCAATATATGAATATTGCATTCCCCAGAAAGTATTGGCTACATATGTATATATTAGCATAATTAGTATAGCCCCTACTGTTCCTGCTATACAGCCTTCTATGGATTTATTAGGACTAATTTTACTAAATTTATGTTTTCCAAAGTATTTCCCAATAAAATAAGCAAATATGTCTGTTCCCCATGCTGCAAATATTGCATACCAAATTAAAATATTTCCATTTTCCATTCCGTTGATTTTAGCAAAAAACATCAATAGCATAACAACATATAAAATTCCAAATAATGTATAGGCTACATCTTTAAAATTGGTTTTCATTTCTGTTATAATCACTTGAATAAATAGTATTAATAATAATGTAGGAATTGCTAAAATAGCTGTATTCATTAAATAAGGTTCTGGTATAACATGAATTAAGGCAATACTGAAACAACTTAGGTATCCTATCCATCTTACTGGTTTTGCAATCTTTGAAATTGCATTAAAATATTCATCCATTGCTAATATGGCAATAATTGCTAAAGCAACATCTACTATATAAACATTTCCAATAATTAATACAATTAGTACTAATGGAAATCCTAATAAACCTGATGTAATTCTTTTTATATCCATAATGACTCCTCTTCTTTTTTCTTTCTTATTATATGTAAAAATATATTTATTATCATGATATCTCACTGTTTGTGTATCTTTTTTAGTTTGCTCCAAATTTTCTAGTTCTTTTTTCATACTCTACAATTGCATTATCTAAATCTTCTTCTGTAAAGTCTGGCCAATTTTTATCAATAAATAAAAATTCACTATATACCAATTGCCATGGTAGGAAATTACTTAATCGTAGTTCTCCACTTGTTCTAATTAATAAATCTGGATCTGGTTCACCTTTTGTATATAAGTTATTGGAAACCATTTCTTCTGATATATCCTGTATATCAATTTTTCCCTCTTTGACTTCTTGTGCTATTTGTTTGATTGCTTTTACTAGTTCATCTCTTCCACCATAATTTAAAGCAATATTAAAGGTAACTCCTGTATTGTCTTTTGTTCTTTCCATACAATTATATATACTTTTTTGCATTCCTGGTGCTAATGCAGATATATCTCCTAATATTTTTACACGAATATTTTCTGTATCAGCTCTTTTAGAATAATCATCTAAATAATTTTGCAAAAGCATCATTAATGCTTTTACTTCCTCTTCTGTTCTCTTCCAATTTTCTGTTGAAAATGCATATACAGTAATGTATTCTAATCCTATTTTATTGGCATATCTAACAATTTTTTCTAATGTTTTTGCTCCTGCTTTATGTCCAAAGCTAGCAGGTTTTCCTTGAGCTTTTGCCCATCTTCTATTCCCGTCCATAATAATGGCAATATGTCTAGGCATGTATTGTTTATCAAACATGTTTATTCTCCCTCTTATTTATTACGTTCTTTTATGTATTTTGCTAATTCTATTAAGAATTCTGCTTTTTCATGATATATATCTAATTCTTCTATTGCTTCTTTTGTTAATTTTTCTAATTTTTCCTTTGCACCTTGTAATCCATATTCAGAAACATATGTACATTTTCCTAATATCTTATCATTTCCGACTGGCTTTCCTAAAACCTTTTCATCTCCCTCTTCTGATAAGATATCATCTTTTATTTGAAATGCCAATCCTATTTTTTCTGCATAAGCTGTTAATCTATCTATATCTTCTTTTGAAACATCTGCCAGTATCGCTCCCATTCTCACACATAAAGTTAGTAAAGCACCTGTTTTATGTTTATGAATGTATTCTAAGGTTTCTTCTGAAAATTGTTGTCCTTCTACTTCTGTATCTACAAATTCTCCTACAATCATTTTGCTAACTGCATCTGAAAATTCTTGAAATATTTTTATCGTTTTAGGTAAGTTTTCTTTTTTAGAATTTTCCAAAGTTTTACTAATCACTCTATATGCATTGTTTAGTAATCCATCTCCTGCTAGAATAGCTGTTGCTTCATTAAATTGTTTATGATTGGTTGGTTTTCCATGTCTAAAATCGTCATTATCAATTCCTGGTAAATCATCATGAATCAAGGAAAAATTGTGTACCATTTCAATTGCTACTGCAAATGGTATACATTCTTGAATATCTTCTTTGAATATTTTGTATGTTGCCATCACCAAGATTGGTCTTAATCTTTTTCCACCACTTATTAGACTATATTCCATTGAACGATTTAACATCTCTTCTGGACATTTCTTTGTTTCTACATATTTTTTTAATTCATTATTAATCAAATCTTGATATTGTTTTAACTCTTCTTTAAAGTCCATATCTTGTCTGACCTTTCTAACTTACACACTCATGATTTCTTTTTCTTTTTTTGCTAATATTTCATCAATTTCTTCTACATGTTTATCTGTCAATTTTTGTATTTCATTTTCTGCATTTTTTAGTTCATCTTCTGTCATATTTCCTTCTTTTTGTTCTGCTTTTGCTTCTTCAATTCCATCTCTTCTAATGGCTCTTATAGCTACTTTTGCTTCTTCTGCCATTTTCTTTACATCTTTTACTAATTCTTTTCTTCTCTCTTCATTTAATTCAGGGAAAGCTAGTCTTATGACTTTTCCATCATTATTTGGATTGATTCCAATATCTGAAGCTAAGATTGCTTTTTCAATTTCTTTTAAAACACTTAAATCCCATGGTTGGATAACAATTAATCTAGCTTCTGGAACAGATATTCCTGCTACTTGATTAATTGGTGTTGGTGTTCCATAATAATCTATTTTTACTTTATTTAATATGGCAGGGTTTGCTCTTCCTGCTCTCACTTCTGCTAATTTTTCAGCAAAATTGTTAATGGTTTTTCCCATTCTTTCTTTTAAATCTTCATAATTCATAATGATCTCTCCTTTTCACTTTTATACATCATTCTTTATTAATGCATTTTTTCTCATCTTTAAATAAAATTTTATCGTTTTTTTCCAATATCTCTCTGTCTTTGATACCTCTATCAATTTTGGAAATCTTATAAGTATTTGCCATCATTGTAATAACATATAGAATAAATATTAGATACACTTTTATTTTAAAATATTGAAATTGCGTCATATTCTCTTCTATAAAAATTTCTTTTTCTGTTTTTGTTTTTACTTCTTGTTCTAAGAATGTTTTCCATAAATCTATATACTCTGCATCTGTTTTATTTTCTATTTTCGAATCATAAACATTTCCAAAGTTCTCTTCATTGTTGTATGTTCTATCCAAAATTGCTTCTATATAGAAAAATATGATTAAACAAATAATATTAAAAAATAACAATATTTTTAATAGCTGATTTAACATCTTTTTATCTTTTAGTAATATATTAAATAATGTAATCAAAATAGTAATAATTGCTAATATAATCATCATTCCATAAATAAATGTGAGTTTTATTTCTTCTAAATAATCAATTATATTTGGTTTATAGAAAAATACTAAAAATATTAAAACCACGAATACTATAATAATGATTATCAATATATTCATTATTAGACTTGCTCTGTTGCTCTTTTTCTTTTGTTCTTTTTTTTCTTGTTTTTTATAGTCTTTTACTCCACTTTCCATATCTATGAAATAACTTTTTTCATATATATTCCTATTTTCTTTCATTTTTCCCCTTAAATTTTCAAAATTTATCTTATGAAACGATGGTTCCTATTTTTTCGCCTTTTACTGCTTTTACAATATTTTCTGGGTCTGCTATACCAAATACTAATAAAGGTATATTATTATCTCTACACATAGCAGTTGCCGTTGAATCCATTACTTTTAAATCTTTATTTAAAACATCTAAATATGAAATCTCTTCAAATTTGATGGCATCTGGTTGTACTTTTGGATCTGCAGAATATACCGCATCAATTGCTTTTCCTAAAAGGATAATATCTGCTTTAATTTCTGTTGCTCTTAGAACGGCTGCTGTATCTGTTGTGAAATATGGATGTCCTGTACCACAAGCAAATATAACAATTCTTCCTTTTTCTAAATGTTTTTCTGCTTTTCTTTGTATAAATGGTTCTGCAATTTCTCTCATTTCAATAGCAGTTTGTACTCTTGAATGAAGTCCTCTTGCTTCTAAAGCATCTTGCAAAGCTAATCCATTCATAGCTGTTGCTAACATTCCCATATAATCTGCTGTTGTTTGTTCCATTTGATGTCCATTTCTTCCTCTCCAGAAGTTTCCTCCTCCAACAACAATGGCTACTTGTACTCCCATATCTACTACTTCTTTTATCTTATCACATATGTTTCCTACTGTTTTTGCATCTATTCCTGTCTTTTGTTCTCCTGCTAATGCTTCTCCACTTAATTTCAATAGTACTCTTTTATATTTTGCCTCTGACAATTTTTCCACTCTCCTTACTAATTTCTTATCAGAAATATTCTATCATATATTTTAAAAAAATACAGTATTTTTACCAAATTTATTAATTTTTTCTTAAAAAGTGAATTGAAAAAGTAAATTCTATTCAAATAAAAGTAAATAGAATTTAATTGTATTTTAATAATTATTGTAAGATTAAAAGAAAGTTGTATAATAGTAAGTATAGGTGCTTCTTGAGAAAGAAGGTATTTTATGAATT